>NZ_CP141614.1:2709669-3019339 GCF_035593265.1 Limnochorda sp. LNt
GGAGCAGCGGGGCATCCCCGCCCACGAGGTGCTCCCGCTGGGCGAGACGTACCGCCGGTTGCGCCGGCGCCTGCAGGAGGTGGCCCCTGACGTGGACCTCGACGCCCCGACACCGATGCGCCGCACGCCGATGGACGTCAACGCCGGGCGCGGCTTCGTCTTCGTCTCGCATACCGGCGTCGTGCACCCCAGCGGCTTCCTGCCCATCCCCGCCGGCAACGTCCGACTCCAGCCCCTCCCCACCATCTACCGCGAATCGCCGTTGCTGCGGGCGCTGCGCGACCCCGAAAGGCTGGGCGGGCGGTGCGGTCGGTGCGAGTTCCGCACGGTCTGCGGTGGCTCGCGCTCGAGGGCCTTCGGGGTGTCGGGCGATCCCCTGGCCGAGGAGCCGTGGTGCCCCTACCAGCCCGGCAGCTTCCCCTTCCAGGAGGACGTGCGGACCTACGTGACGGCGACGTCCTAGCGGCGTCACCCCCCTCCCCGCCCGCGCGTAGCATGGCGGCGCACGAGCCGCACCGGGACCCGACTCCCGGTGCGGAGATGCTCTCGGGGGGTAGGGGTGTGCGATGCGTGCGTGCAAAGCCGCGTCCTGGCTCTTGCTGACCGCCCTGGTGGCGGCGTCGCTGGTCGGCGAGCCCGGCGCGACACCGGCGGCCGCCGGCTCGCCGCCGACCGTGGTGCGTCTCTCCGAGGTGGTGCGCTCGGTCTTCTACGCGCCGCAGTACGTGGCCCTGGCCCTGGGGTTCTTCGAGGACGAGGGCTTGCGCATCGAGCTCTCGACGGCCCAGGGCGCCGACAAGGGCATGGCGGCGCTGCTGTCGGGCACCGTCGACATCGGCTTCTTCGGGCCGGAGGCCACCGTCTACGTCTACCAGCGCGGCGCGCCGGACCCGGTCATCGGCTTCGCCCAGCTGACGGCCCGGGACGGCTCCTTCCTCATGGCCCGCCATCCGACGCCGCAGTTCAGCTGGACGGAGCTGAGGGGCAAGACCGTCATCGGGGGGCGCAAGGGTGGCGTGCCCGAGATGGTGCTGGAGTGGATCCTGCGCCAGCACGGCCTGGAGCCGCACCGGGACGTCACCATCGTCACTCACCTCGCCTTCGAGGCCGCACCCGGCGCCTTCGAGGGAGGCCTGGGCGACTACGTCGCGCAGTTCGAACCGACGATGAGCGCGATGGAGAAACGGGGCATCGGCAAGGTCGTCGCCTCGCTGGGGGTAGACGGCGGGCCCATCACCTACACGCTCTACCACGCTCGCAAGAGCTACCTCGAGCGCAATTCGGACGTCATCCAGCGCTTCACCAACGCCATCGACCGGGGCCTGCGCTGGGTGCGGGAGCACTCACCCGAGGAGATCGCCGAGGTCGTGGCGCCGTTCTTCCCCGGCATCGAGCAGGACGTCCTGATCCTGACCCTGCGCCGCTACCGTGACCAGGAGACCTGGCCCGAGACACCGGCCATCTCGCGGGAAGGCTTCGAGCACCTGCTCGAGGTGATGGAGGCCGCCGGCGAGCTGGCCGCTCGGGTGGAGTTCGACGCCATCATGACCAACCGCTTCGCCGAGCGGGCGGCGGAGATCGCCGAGGGACGATGAGGGGCGCCGACGTCGTCGTCCGGGACCTCTGGTTCAGCTACCACGTCCCCCAGGGGGAGACGCCCGCCCTGGCCGGACTCTCCTTGCGGGTGCGTGGCGGGGAGTTCGTGGGGATCGTGGGGCCCAGCGGGTGCGGCAAGAGCACCCTCTTCTCCCTCATCGCCGGGCTGTTGCGCCCCGAGCGTGGCGAGGTGCACATCGACGGCCAGACGGTGACGGGGCCCCGCTCCGACGTGGCGTACATGCTGCAGCAAGACTGCCTGCTGGAGTGGCGCACCGTTCTCGACAACGCACTGCTGGGGCTGGAGGTGAGGGGGATGCGCACCCCCGAGCGGGTGACCCGCGTGCGGGAGCTGCTGGCCCGATCGGGGCTGGCCGGCTTCGAGCACCGCTTGCCCCGGGAGCTGTCGGGCGGCATGCGCCAGCGCACGGCCCTGGTGCGCACCCTGGCCCTGGAGCCGAGGGTGGTGCTGCTCGACGAGCCCTTCTCGGCGGTCGACGCCCAGACCCGGCTGCTGCTGGAGGAAGAGGTCGGGCTGGCGCTGCGGGAGCGGCAGGCCACGGTGCTGCTCGTCACCCACGACATCGGCGAGGCGGTGGCCATGTGCGATCGGGTGGTCGTGCTGACCCACCGGCCGGCCCGCGTCAAGCGCGAGTATCGCATCGCCCTGGGCCCCAGCGCCGACCACTCGCCGGTCGCGGCGCGTCAGTCGTCCCGCTTCTCCCACTACTTCAGCGCGATATGGGCCGACCTCGAGGTGCAGGTGAAGCCCGGTGTCGCATGAGCACGCATCGCTGGCCCATCGGCGCTACCGGAGGGCGCGCCGGCGCCACCGATGGAGCGTGGCGGCCGGCCAGGTCGTGGTGCTGGTGGCCCTGCTGGCGGCCTGGCAGGCGTCGGCCGACCTGGGGCTGGTCTCCGCCTTCCTCACCAGCCGGCCGACGGCCGTCGTGGAGACCATCGCCCGCCTGGCCGCGCAGGGCCAGCTCTGGGGACACGTGGCCCACACGACGCTCGGCACCGTGGTCGGCTTCGCCGCCGGCACCGGGCTCGGCGTGGCCATCGCGGCGGTGCTGTGGTGGTCGCCCTTCCTGGCGAGGGTCTTGGAGCCGTACCTGGTGGTCTTCAACGCCATCCCCAAGGTAGCGCTGGGCCCCCTCTTCATCGTCTGGCTCGGGACCAACATCCGGGCCGTCATGGCCATGGGGATCGCCATCACCGTCGTCATCGCCGTGGTGGTGGTCTTCGCCGCCTTCCAGGAGACGGACCCGGCGCGCCTGACGCTGCTGCGCTCCCTGGGCGCCAGCCGGTGGCAGCAATTTCGACTGGTGGTGGTGCCGGCCTCGGTACCGGCGGTCCTGGCGGCGCTCAAGGCCAACGTGGGGTTGGCCCTGGTGGGGGCGGTGACGGGCGAGTTCCTGGCCGGGGGCAGAGGGCTCGGCTACCTCATCGTCTACGGCGGTCAGGTCTTCGACATGAACCTGGTGATGGCCAGCCTCATGCTGCTGGTGGTGCTGTCGACCGCCCTCTACGGTGCGGTTTCGCTGGCGGAGAGGGTCGTGCGACGGCGGTTCGCCGGGTAGCGAGATGGCGACGGCCCGCCCCCCAGCCAGGCTGCCAGGGCGTCGGCTCGCTCGGCCGGCACGGCGAAGACCAGGACCCGATCGCCGGGCTGCAGGGTCGTGTCGCCGTGTGGCACGAGCACCTCCGGGCCCCGCCGCACGGTGACCAGCACGCATTCGGACGGCAATCGCAGCTGGGCGAGGGCATGGCCGGCCACGGGCGACTGCTCGGTCAGGACCGCCTCCCGGAAGGCGCCCTGGTCGCCGTGGGCGTCCCGCAGGAAATCGATGCGAACGGCCACCTCCGAGGTGTGCATCGTGTACGTGTGATAGGCCCGCAGCACATCGGAGCGGCGCAGCCGCCCGATCACCCGCCGCGGGTCGTCGCGCGCGACGACGGGCAGCATGGCGAAGTCATAGACCCCGAAGCGGCGCATCGCGCGCTCGAGGGTGTCATCGGGGTAGACCGTCACGACGCTGGTGCGGGCGATGGCTCCGACGGGCAGGTCGCTGCTGGAGACGCCGGGCACCGTCCGCAGATCCGACAGGGAGACCACGCCCACCAGGCGACCGTCGTCGTCGACCACCATCAGGGGCTCGTGGTCCTCTTGCACGAGGCGCCGGTAGGCGTCCCGCACGGGAGCGTCCCGGTGGATGGGAGCGCCCGGGCCCGTCATGGCGGCCTGGACCGTGACCCGCTCCGTGGGGCGCACTTCGGCCCCGCGGACGATGACGATGCCGCGCCGGCTCAGTCGCACCGTGTACATCGAGTCCCGGCTCAGCGAGCCGTGCACCAGGTAGCTGATGGCGCAGGCGCCCATCACCCCCATGGTGAGGCCCCAGTCGCCGGTCATCTCCAGGATGATGGTGATGGCCGTCAGGGGGGCCTGAGCCGCCGCGGCGAAGATGGCGCCCATGCCGACGACGGCATAGGGCTCCCCGCCCACCACGAGGGCCGGGGACCAGCGCTGCAGCACGCCGCCAAACAGGCCGCCCAGCATGGTGCCCAGGAAGAGGGACGGTGCGAAGACGCCGCCCGATCCCCCCGCCCCGATGGTGATCAGGGTCGCCACGTACTTGGCCACCAGCAGGCCGCCCATCGTCGCCAGCGGCAGGCGCCCCGTGACCGCCTGCTCCATCGTCTCGTAGCCGACTCGCAGCACCTGGGGCCACAGCAGGCCGATGGCGCCCACCGCCACCCCGCCGAGGGCCGCTTTGAGCCAGAAGGGCGCCCTCCACCGCTCCGAGAGGGTCTCGACCCGTTCCAGGCCCCGGGTATAGGCCACGCCGGCCAGTCCCGCCAGCACTCCGAGGAGTAGCACGGGCAACAGCCGGGCGGGATGGTGCAGGGCGTAGGGTGGGGCGGGCAGGACCAGCTCGCCGCCCATCAGGGCACGGAAGGTGATGCCCCCTGCGACGGCCGCCAGCAGCACGGGCACCACCGCTCCCATCGCGTAGCTCCCCAGCACCACCTCGAGCCCGAAGAAGGCGCCGGCGATGGGGGCCTGGAAGGTGGCGGCCACGCCAGCCGCCGACCCGCAGGCCAGCAGGACGGCGACGTAGCGGTCGGGCAGGCGGAGCACCTGCCCGACGATGGAGCCGAAGGCGGCGCCGATGAGGGCGATGGGGCCCTCCTGGCCGACCGAACCCCCGCTGCCGATGGTGATGGCAGGGGAGACGATGCCGAACGTCGCCACCCGCGGATGGATGCGCCCGCCCCGCAGCGCCAGCGCCTCCAGGATCTGCGGGACGCCGTGGCCCTTCACCTCCGGTGCCAGGTAGCGTGCGATGGCGGTGACGACGACGAGCCCCACGGCCGGGGTGGCGAGCGCCATGAGGGTGCGCAGGCCGGTCGACGCCGCCATGCCCGCCGGCGCCGTGAAGAGGGATGTGCAGAGCTGGATCATCCATCGGAAGACGATGGCGCCCAGCCCGCCGATGACCCCCACGACGAGGGCCAGCACCACCAGGACGACGGGCTCGCCCCGGGGGCCGAAGAGGTGGGTCCACGCTCGACCCTGTCGCCAGCCGAAGACAGCCTGGCCGACCCTGCGGCTCACAACGCCCATTATAGATCCGTCGTGCGTGCGCGGAGCGGGCGATGAGCGCAGGACGGCTGTGGTGCGAGGGAATCTACGCCACGCTGACGCCCGCCAGCCGGCGCGCACCGAGCCGGCGGGGGTGGGAGGAGAGGAGGCTGGCGTCGACCGGGGGCTCGGGCGGCGTCCACGCCTCTCGGTAGCCGAACTGCCGCTCCTCGTCGAAGGCCAGCACGACGACACCCCGCGGTCGCGGGACGGCGCGAAGGGCACCGGCGTCGATGATCGCCGTCCCTGCAGCGGCGCCCACCAGGGCGTAGGCCGCCCGGGTCGTCTGCACCACACGGGCGCCCAGCCCCTGCTGGCGAGCCACGGCGAAGAGGAGCATCGCCTTGTCGAGCGGACGCCCCACGCCGTGCGTCGCGACCTGGTCGGGCAGCATCACCCGGTCATCCTCCGGAAAGATGGAGCCCGGATCCACGTGACGCCGCATCCAGGCCAGCAGCCCCTCCGGAGCCCGCACGTGACGTGCCAGGATGGTCGCCGCCAGGCTCGAGACAGCCGCCCGGGCGTACGCCTCCGGACGGTGCACGATCAGGGTCTGGTAGGCGTAGAGAGCCAGCGTGTGGACCGATTGCGGCCGTTGGGCGCTGGCGCTGAAGACCTCGCGCCGCACCTCGAGCACGAGAGCCTCTGGATCGACGGAGGGGCGGCCGGCTGAGCGGGCCAGCAACTCAGCCCCTGCGGCCCCGATCGCCGTACGCGTGCCGGACCAGTCCACCGCCGCCCAACCAGGACGCTGTCGGCCGGGTCGGGGCCACGCCCTGGCCTCCTCGGGTAACAGGCGCCGGGCCTCTCCTGGTGCCCGGCGCCTGTCATCGGTGCGGCTCGCCTGACTCTGCGTCGTGCGTGAGGCGGTAGCTGGGCTGCCCTGCTCACGCGCCCCTGGCCCGTCCGACAGCCATCGCAGCCATGGCGCGTCGCGCCGTCCTGCCCGCCCCGTCTGGACAGTACCGCTGGCGAGCACCTCGGACATCTGGCAGGCGAGCACCAGGGCCTGCTCGAGCTCGGGGCAACCCTCCAGGTCACAGCGGGCCTTGCGCGCCGCGGCGGCGTACAGCTCCACCGGACCCGGATGGTCCGATGCGGCGACGAGGTCGATGAGCTCGCTCACCTGTCGTTGCTCCACACGCAACGCCCCCGCCTGCCTCGCCGACGGCGCCAGCGGCCTGAGACTCCGATGGCTCCGTTACGAGATGACAAGGCAACTGCTAGAAGGGAAACGGCCCCTCGCCCCCTGGATCACGCAAGGGCACGATACGTCCCGCGGCAGCCGACGCTGTCCCGTCATCGATCCACAGAGTCCCCGTGCCGACCAGCCCGAGAACCAACACCACGGCCAACAGGACAGTCGCAACGAGACGCTTCACGATGGGCCCCCCTCTACTGGACTTTGGGAGCAAGGTCATGTCTAAGAAATAGCACTATAGGCGCATCCTGTCAATCGAACGCGCGTGCGATCTCTTCATACAATTACGTCTTTGCTCTGTGTGTGATACTATAGTCTCAACTCCGACTCTCGCACGAAAGGAGGCCCGCGACCGTGACGGTAAGCGAGAAGATTGCACACCTCTTCCGCACGGTGCGCCGCCCCGACGGTAAGCCGTGGACGCTCCAAGATGTCGCCAGTGCGACCGGCCTCTCCGTGTCGTACATCTGGCGCTTACGCTCTGGCAAGGCGACCAACCCGACCAAGGCCGTGTTGGAGCGTCTCTCAGCCGTCTTCGGCGTTCCGGTTGGCTACTTCATGGACGACGCTCCTGTAGACCCCCAGACGTCGACATCGACCACCGGCAAGGCGCAGGCTGTGGTGGAGCAGCTGTTGCGCGAGGCGACGGACGCCTACCGGAGCCATGACCTGGGACGGGCCGAGCAGGCGGCTCGGCAGGCGCTGCAGCACTGTCGAGCGGTCCACGATGATGTCATGGCCGGGCGCTGCCTGTCGGCTCTGGCACACATCCTGTCCGCGGCAGGACGGTCCCAGGAGGCGGCGACCGCCATCTCCGAGGCTCTGCGCCTCCTGGGGGGGCCCAAGGCCGGCGCCAGCTGGCTGCGGGCTGTGTTGACACTCTCTCGCATCGAGTTCCTCGAGGAGCGCTTTAGCCACGCGTACTTCCATGCACGGCGCGCCCTGGCCGCCATCGAGCTGGGTGAAGGAGATGACGAACTTCGCCTGTACGTCCTGTACTCGGTTGGGGTGACCGCCCGTCGGGTCGGCCGGCCGGAGGAGGCGATCGTCTACTTGGAGCAGGCGACGCCCCTTGCGGAGCGCTTGGGCACGCCCTACCTGGCCGACAACCTGATGAACCGGGGTCTGGCATACCTCGACGCCGAACAACCGGAGCGCTCGCTGGAATACCTGACGAAGGCACTCGGCATGTATGCGGCGTGTCGTCTGCCCAAAGGGGTGGCCTGGGCACAACACAACATCGGCCTGGCCTACCAGAAGCTAGGGAGGTGGACGGAGGCCATCGAGTCGCTCACCAAGAGCCTGGGTTCCAACGAGGCGCTCGGCGACCTGCGTATCATCCTCTACAACCACATGGAGCTCGGCTGGTCCTACGCCAACGTCGGTCAGCGGGAGATGGCGCTACGCCACGGCCAGGCCGCCCTCGCGCTCGCGCAGGAGCACGACTGGGCCGGAGACCGCGCACGCGCCCACTGGCACCTGGCGCGTGCGCTGGCCAAGCTGGGCGACATGGAGGAGGCCATGACGCACTACGAGGCCGCACTCCGTCTGCTGGAGGAGCTCGAGCTCGAGGCCGAGCTGGCGCGCGTGCAGGTCGAAGCCGGTGACCTGCTCATGCAGCAGGGCGACGCGGTCCGGGCGGCCCAGCTCTACCGCCAGGCGGCCACCCTGGTCATGCACGCGCCGTCGCTCCAGCGCTACTTGATGGCGACCCCACCGATGGAGTTCCATGAGAGCGAGATCGCCCTCGGGTGGCGCCACTGATGGGACCACATCCGCACGACGCGCGACGCCCTTGGAGTCTCGGGGGTGACCGGGGCCCGGGTCACGACGGCCGCGGCGCCCCCTCCCCGCCGTCGAGCCATCCCATCGCCCGTGCTACGGCCCGCTGCCACGTACGGTAGGCCGTCTCCCGCCTGTCGGGCTCCCACCGGGCTGGCGTTGTACAGTAAGTGGCCACAACCCGCCCCCACCCGCACGGTGCGAAGCGGGTTTGCGGGCCATTCCCCGTAGAAAAACGCGGATGCGCGTAGACACAACCACAAAAGATGTAGCTATTGACACAGCGTGGTAAACGAGTTACGATGTAGGCACGATGTACGTGCGCACCGTCACTTCCAAGGGCATCCAATACGCCCAGCTTGCCCATAACGTCCGGGACCTCAAGACTGGACAGCCCCGGGCCCAGGTGCTGTACACCTTCGGCCGGGTCGACCAGCTCGACCTGGACGCGCTGCGCCGCCTGGTGCGCAGCATCGCCCGGTTCCTGCCCCCGACGAGCAGGCCCAACTGCAGAAGCGATCTCGGCATGGAGTGGCCCTTTCGGTACCTGGGCTCCCCGAAGCTGGGCGGGACGTGGCTTTCGGACGGGCTGTGGCGGCGGCTGGGCATCCAGAAGACCTTGCAGCGCCTGCTCAAGCGCTGCCACTACCAGACCCCCATCGAGCGGCTCCTCTTCGCCATGGCGGCCAACCGGGCCTGGCGCCGTCCAGCAAGCCGGCCATCGAGAAGTGGGTGGCGCAGGACGTCTACATCGACCAGCCGCCCGCGGTGGAAGTCCACCAGCTCTACCGGCCATGGACTTTCTGCTGGAGGCTGCCGAGGCGATCCAGCGCGAGGTCTTCTGGACGCTGGCCAACCTCTTCAACCTCGAAGTGGACGTCATCTTCTTCGATACGACGACGGCGTACTTCGAAATCGAGGGCGAGGACGCCGACGGGTTGCGCCGCTGGGGGCACAGCGCCGATGATCATCCGAAGATGGCCCAGGTGGTCATCGGCTTGGCCGTGACCCGGGACGGCATCCCGGTCCGCTGCTGGGTCTGGCCCGGCAACACCGGCGACCAGAACGTCGTGGCCGAGGTCAAACGGGATCTCAACGGCTGGAAGCTCAACCGGGTGGTCGTGGTGTTGGACACGGGCTTCAACTCCGAGGCGAACCGCCGCATCCTGCAGGGCGCCGGCGATCACTACATCATCGGGGAGAAGTTGCGGGTGGGCCCCCAGGGGTGCCCGCGGAGGCGCTGCGCCGGGCGGCAAGTACCGCAGGCTTCCCGACGGGCTGGAGATCAAGGAGGTCGTGGTCGGAGGGGATAGCGCCGCCCGCCGGCGCTTCGTCATCGTCCGCAACCCCGAGGAGGCCGAGCGGGACCGCCAGAAGCGGGAGTCCATCCTGGCCGAGCTTCGCCAGCGGCTCGAAGCGCTCAAACAGAAGCAGGGCGAGGCGCATACCAAGGCAGCCTGCGAGCTGCGGGCCCACGAGACCTTCGGCCGCTACCTGCGCCAGACGTGGGCGCGCGACTGGTCATCGACGCGGCCAAGGTTCGCCGAGAAGCCGCCCTCGACGGGAAGTTCGTGATCGGCAGCTCCGACGACTTTTGCCCGCCGAAGACCTGGTCTACGGCTACAAGCAACTCTGGCAGGTGGAACGGGTGCACCGGGACCTGAAGCACACGGTCGACGTCCGGCCGATGTACCACCGGCTCGACGACCGCATCCGGTCCCACGTGCTGCTGTGCTGGCTGGCCCTCCTCATGATCCGGGTGGCCGAGAACGAGACGGGCCAGACCTGGCGACAGATGCGGGATCTGGTCGCCCCATCGACGTGGGCCGCCACGCCACCGCCCACGGCGAGGTCTGGCAGGTCCGCCCCCTCACCGAAGAGCAGAAGGCGCTGTTTCAGGCCCTGAAGGTCGACCGACCGCCCCACTACCTGAAGATTGTGACGCCCACCCGAAAAACGGCGTAGATACAACCGCTTTGTCCACCTCAGCCCTTATAGATCCCGTCATGTCGCTCTTTGTCACCTTGAATTGTCGCTACGAGCTGTTCAACGCCAGCCGGGGGGTCCACCGGCGCGCCTCCTGCCAGTATTGGCGCAGGCGTGCAGGCTCCTCCCACACCCCGGCGGCCAGCCCGGCGGCATAGGCCGCCCCGAGGGCGGTCGTCTCGGTCACGGCGGGCCTGACGACGGGCACGCCCAGGATGTCGGCCTGAAACTGCATCAACAGCTCGTTGACCACCATCCCACCGTCCACCCGGAGCGCGGTGAGGCGCAGGCCTGAGTCGCGGTACATGGCGTCGACCACCTCCCGGGTCTGGAAGGCGGTCGCCTCCAGGGCAGCTCTCGCCAGGTGCCCCCGGTTGGCGAACCGGGTCAGGCCGATGATGAGACCCCGGGCGCTGCCGTCCCAGTGGGGGGCGAACAGCCCGGAGAAGGCCGGCACGAAGTAGACCCCACCGTTGTCCTCGACGCTGCCGGCCAGCGCCTCCACGTCCGCCGACCGGGCGATGAGGCCCAGGTTATCCCGCAGCCACTGCACCAGGGCCCCCGCCACGGCGATGGAGCCCTCCAGGGCGTAGACGGCGGGCTGGTCTCCCATCTTGTAGGCGACGGTGGTGATGAGCCCGCTCCTCGAGAAGACGGGCGTCGCCCCCGTGTTGAGCAGCAGGAAGCAGCCCGTGCCGTAGGTGTTCTTGGCTTCGCCCGGCTCGAAGCAGGTCTGCCCGACGAGGGCCGCCTGCTGATCCCCCAGGTCGGCGCAGACGGGCACCGCGGCGCCGACGGGGCCGTCCGGCCGGGTCGCCCCATAGGCGGCCGGCGCCACCGACGGATGGATGGCCGGCAGCATCCGGCGCGGGATGCCGAGGAGCCGTAGGATCTCATCGTCCCAGTCGAGGCGGCGCAGGTCCATCAGCAGGGTGCGGCTGGCGTTGGTGACGTCGGTGACGTGCACGCCGCCGTCAGGCCCCCCGGTCAGCCACCAGATGAGCCAGGTGTCGACCGTGCCGAAGAGAGCGTCGCCGCGCTCGGCCGCCTCCCGCACGCCCGGCACCTGGTCGAGGATCCACTTGAGCTTGGGCCCCGAGAAGTAGGTGGCCAGCGGCAGGCCGGTCCGATCCCGGAAGCGATCCGGGCCTCCGTCCCGGGCCAGCTGGTCGCAGATGGCCGCCGTCCGGGTGTCCTGCCAGACGATGGCGTTGTAGTAGGGGCGACCGGTGCGGCGATCCCATACGATGGTCGTCTCTCGCTGGTTGGTCACGCCGATGGCGGCGATGTCCGCCGGCACGACACCTGCCCGGGCCACGGCTTGCCGCACCACCGCCTGCGTGCGCTCCCATATCTCCAGGGGGTCGTGCTCCACCCAGCCCGGCTGCGGGTAGATCTGGCGGTGCTCCTGCTGGGCGAGGGCCATCACCCGGCCCTCGTGGTCGAAGACCATCGCCCTCGTGCTGGTCGTGCCCTGGTCGATGGCGAGCAGATAGCGGGCCACGGCGCCCTCTCCTTCCTCCCTGCTACTTGTCGACGCTCAACGAGAGGCTGCGCACGAAGGTGCGCTGGCAAGAGAGAAGCTGGACCGACTCATGCCGATAGCATGCTTGCACGGCGAGGAGGGCAGGATCGGGCTATCGGCCCTCCCCCGCCCTCCGACACTTTACAGCCTACCGGCCGGTGGTGAGGTTGTACTGGACGATGGCGTCCGTCACGGTCCGGGCGGCGCCGTCCAGCGCGGCCTTGGAGGTGGCGCGACCGGCCAGCACCGTCTCGATAGCGGCCTCGATGGTCTGGCGCGCCTGCGGGAAGACGCCGATGAGCGCCCCCTGCGTCACCCGGTTGTTGGGCGCCATGTGGAGCTGGCGGATGGCCGTCTCGAACTGCGGATACTGCTGGCGCCAGGCCACCGCCAGCGGCTGCTCGTAGCCGGAGCGCCGGATCGGGTAGTACCCGGAGACGGTGTACCAGAAGGCCTGCTCCTCGGGCGAGGCCATGTGCTTCACGAACTCCCAGGCGCACTGCTGCTCGGCCTGCGGGCGGTCCTTGAGGATCCAGAGGGAGGCCCCGCCGATGATGGTGCCCCACTTTTGGTAGGCCGCCTCGTCCGGCCTCGGCAAGAAGCCCGTCCCCAGCTCGAAGCGCCCGACCGAGGCGTCCAGCAGGCTGCGCAACGTCGCCGTCGAGTCGATGGTCATGGCCGCCCGGCCCGCCGTGAAGGCGTTGCGGGCGTCGACGGTCTGCCGACCGGGGTTGAAGTCGATGCCCCGGTCGTACAGCAGCTTCCACCAGTCCAGGACACGGACGCCCTCGGGGCCGTTGAAGGTGGCGGCCGTCGCCCGGCCGTCCCGCCCGTTGCCGTTGTTGGCGTACATGCCGCCCGACACCGCCAGAAACTGCTCGAAGAACCAGCCGTAGATGGCCAGCGTGATCCCGTACTGGCTGGTGCGGCCCGCGTTGTCCTTGACGGTCAGCTTCTGCCCCATCGAGACCACGTCATCGAAGGTGCGGGGCGGCACGTCGGGGTCCAGACCGGCCCGGCGGAAGGCGTCCTTGTTGTAGTAGAGCAAGGGGTTGGAGGTGTTGAAAGGCATCGAGTAGATGCGCCCGTCCACCGAGTAGTAGGCCAGGACGTTGGGCTCGAAGTCGCTCAGGTCGTACCCCTCACGGTCCACGAAGTCCTGGATGGGCACGGCCACGCCCAGGTCCACCATGAGGCGCGTGCCGATGTCGTACAGCTGCATCACGGCCGGGATGTCGCGCGACTGGAGGCCGGCCTTGAGCTTGTTGAGCGCGTCGTCGTACGTGCCCTGGTAGATGGCCTCCACCGTGCAGGCGCTCTGAGACTGGTTGAAGCGCTGCACCATCTCGGGGATGGAGCGGCCTCCCAGATCCCCGCCCATGCTGTGCCAGAACGCGATCCGAGTCGGCGCCGCCGCCACAGGCCCGATCGCACTCGCCAGCGTCAGGAGCAAGAGGACGCCCATGGCGATCATGCGCCGGTAGATCCGGTTCATCGCTCACCCTCCCTGTCGGTCTCGTGACGCTCTCCAAGGGACGATCCGCCAGAGTCCACCCCGACGGCATCCTCGACCCCGGCCTCACCCCCTCGACGGGCTCGTGCCGGCCTGTGGGCCGCCGGCGGCTACTTGAACGCCCCGGCCGTCAGGCCACGGATCAGCTGACGGTTGCCCAGCATGAAGAGCAAGAAGGTCGGGAGCAGCACGATGACCACGCCGGCCATCACGATGTTGAGGGCAAACCGCTCTTCGTCCCGCAGGACGGCGATCCCGATCTGGACGGTGCGCATGGCCGGGTTGCTGGTGATCAAGAGCGGCCACAGATACTGGTTGTACGTCTGCAAGAAGCTGTAGACGGCCAGCGTGCCCAGGGCCGGCCTCGCCAGTGGCAAGGCGATGGTGGTCAGGAAGCGGAAGTTGCCGCATCCGTCGATGGTGGCCGCATCGTAGAGATCCCGCGGGATGCTCAGGAAGAACTGGCGCAGCAGGAACGTGCCGAAAGCCGTGGCGACGAAGGGCACCGTCAGCCCGGCGAAGGAGTCGGACCACCCGATGGAGCGCACCAGCAGGTAGTTGGGGATGATGGTGGCCTCCCACGGGATCATCATGGTGGATAGGAAGACCAGGAAAAGCAGGTGACGCCCCCTGAAGGTCAGGAAGGCGAACGCGAAGGCCGCCAGGCTGGCGGTGGCCAGCTGCCCCACCGTCACCAGCGAGCTCTGCACCACGCTGTTGAAGAGGTACCGGGCCAGGGGCGCCTGCCGCATGGCCTGCGCGAAGTTTTGGAAGCGGGGCTGGAGCGGGACGAGGCGTGGCGGGTAGCTGGACGCCTCCACCGGGCTGAGCAGGCTGGTGGCCACGGCGTAGTAGAGAGGAAAGACGACCACGGCCGCGGTCGCCGTCAGGACGGCATACGACAGGACGACCCGGATGCGCCGCCCGATCGCCCGCCTCACTGGTAGAACACCCTCCACTCCAGCACCCGGAACTGCAGGATGGTCAGCAGCAGCATCACGATGAAGAGCACCACCGACTGCGCGGCCGCGAAGCCGTACTGGCCGTTGAAGTAGAACTCCCGGTAGATGGAGTAGACCATGGTGTTGGTGGAGTCGATGGGGCCGCCCTTGGTCATGATCTCGAAGGGTGCGAAGGTCTGAAACGCAGCCAGCACGTCGACCACCGCCAGGAAGAAGAGCGTCGGCGAGACCAGCGGCAGCGTGATGCGCACCAGCGTCGTCAGGAAGCCTGCCCCGTCCAGCGCCGCGCTCTCGTAGTACTCCTCCGGGATGCCCTGCATGCCGGCCAGCAGGATGATGGTGTTGAGCCCCAGCTGCAGCCATATGGTGGTGAGGGCCACCGACAACAGGGCCGTGGAGGCGTCGGTGTGCCAGCGCAGCGTCGGCAACCCCAGGCTCTCGAGCAGGTAGTTGAGGGGGCCGATGGCGGGATTGTACATCAGCAAGAAGATGACCGAGGCCGTGGCCCCCGACACCGCGATGCTGGAGGAGAAGAGCCCCCGGAAGATGCCGATCCGCCGCAGGCGCAGATTGCCCAGCACGGCCAGCGCCAGCGCCAGCAACAGCGTGGCCGGCACCACGTACAGCACGAACAGGAAGGTCACCTGGACGCTGTTGAGGAAGGTGGGCGAGGCCAGCCGGAGGTACTGGCCCAGGCCGACGAAGACGGCGGGCCGGCCGATGGGATCGGTTGCATAAAGACTGAGCCCTATCGTGCGCGCGAGCGGCACGAAGACGAAGGCCGTGAAGATGGCGAGAGATGGCAGGAGATACAGCGACGCCTCGCCCAGCCGCCGCATCTCCTTCCACATCGGGCTCGTCCGTCGCCGGGTCGGCCGCGGCGACGGCGTGGAGACAGCTGGCCGCGGCGCTGTGCCGCCAGGCACCCTTCGAACCCCCTTCGGTTGGGACTCACACACGAAGGCCCCGTCCCGGACGCGGGAAAGATGCGCTCCCATCCAGGACGAGGCCTCTCCCGATCTCCGGCCCCCTGGTGGCACGGAGGCAAGTTCGACGCGGCGGAGCCCTCTCCTCTCCCGAGCCGTTACCCCTTGAGCCCCGCCGACATGAAGCTCTCCACGAACCGCCGCTGATAGATGAGGAAGAGCACCATCAGGGCGGCCGCCTTCGAGGCACTCGGATGCATGCGTATGGTCAAAGACGCTCCTCCTTCGGGGCGAGACATGACCTCCATAACAGAAACCCCGCCCCGCCGGCCACGCGCGACCGGCCGACGGGGCGGGGCCACTCCGTCTCTCCAGCCCCAGCCTGGTGTGGCGCTCGTTTCGACAATCGTTAGCGATTTCCTGCTTCCATCCACCGGGACACCCAGTCGCCCGGGGCACCCGGGTCAGGGCCGACCATCCCCAGCTCCCGCATGAGATGCAGCACGGTGTAGCGAGGACGCACCTCCGGAGCCGCCACCAGGGACGTGGCCACCAGCTCGGGAGCCAGCCCTATGGCTCTCCAGGAAGAGGGGGCACCTGCGTCGTGCAGGGCGGCCGCCAACCGCTCGGGGTCCAGCAGGTACGGCTGCACCGACGCCACTACCCGGTCCCATCGGCGCTCGATTTGCGCACGGCGCGCGGCGAGATCCTGCCGACCCCGGCCGAAGAGGCGCCACGGGCCGTCGGCCCAGGCACGCTGCTCCTCCAGGAGCGTCGCAGCCACACGCCCGAAGCCCTGGCGCACCCACCGCTCGTGGTCGGCGACGTCGACGGGTGCGGGCTCGGGCCAGCTCGACGGCTGCGTCGCCAGGAGCGTCCGGTAGATGCGCTGCACCAGGGCCGAGGCGACCCCGACCCGCTCGCCGTGCAGGGAGGGTTGACGCCCCTCGAGGAGATCTCGCATCTCCCAGTAGTGGGCCAGGTGGTGCTCGGATCCCGAGGCGGGCCGGGAGTTGCCCATCATCAGCATGGCGACGCCCACCCGGAGCAGCCCGTCCATGAGGGCCTGGACCGCCTCGGGGGACCGCCACGCTACGGCCCCCCGCTCCTGGCCGTTGGTCGACACCGCCTGGCGGATGGGCTCGGCCGCTGCCTCCACCATCCCCACAGCCACCGGACAGAGGTACTCGTCGTTGAGCCCGGCACTCAGCACCCAGTCGGCCAGGGTCGTCCACTTGCCGGCCAGCTCGGCCCAGCCCGATGCCGTCAATCGGGCAGGGGCCCGTACGTACACCTCCGGGTCGGCAACCACCGCCACGGGAGGCGAGGAGGAGTAGGTCACCCGCACCCCGTCCACGATCATGGCGGCCACGGAGGACGTAAAGCCGTCGACGCTGGCCGCCGTGGGGACGGCCACCATGGGGACGCGCAGGCGGGACGCGACGAAGCGGGCCAGATCGGTGATGGTGCCTGCGCCGACCGCCACCAGCACGACCCCCGGCTCCGGGAGGTCGAGCAGCAGCCGGCCCAGCGCTGGCTCGTCGGGGTGCGGAGGCGGCTCCGCCGGGAGCACCGACGCCGTCACCCGACGGTTGGTACGTGCCAGCAGCGTACGCACCCGCCGGCCCGCCGCCTCGTCGGTCCGCTCATCGGCCACGACCCACACCGATCCGGCCCCCAGCCCGTCGAGCAGCTGTGGTAGGGTGGCGAGGGCCCCCGGGCGATGGACGATGCGACGCAGCCCCACCGAGTGCTCGCGGCCACACGAGCAGGCCAACCGCGCCTGCGTCACCTCCTCGCCCCGCAGCAGCGCGTCGATGGGCTCGGGAAGACGTCGGTCAGCCGTCCAGACCATGACTCGTCACGCCTCCAGGCGACGGATAAGGACCGCCGGCCGGCTTCGACGGGGCCCTCTCCCTTCCTCCATGCGTCCCTGCCGGCGTCGAGGCAGGAATCGGGGGGGCCCGCGACGTACCCATCGGCGGTGTCGGAAGCACGAGATCCGGCATCACGACTGCGCAGGCCGGAGTCACGGAGAGAGCCCCTGCGCCTGCAGGCCCCTCGTGCCTGCCGCAGGGGCTTGGCGCGTTTGGGGTAGGGCGCCGATGACGCCGGGCAAAGGGGTCTGGGGCGGAGGGCAGGCGACTTGGCACAGGCGAGCTTCGAGTGGCAGGCCTACCGGGGGTACATCTTCGATCTCGACGGCACCGTCTACCTGGGCGAGCGGCTGATCCCGGGAGCCGACCGGGTGGTGGCCACGCTGCGGGCCTCGGGCCGGCGCGTGGTCTTCCTCTCCAACAAGCCCCTGGAGAGCCGAGAGTCCTACGCCGCCAAGCTGACGCGGTTGGGCATCCCCACGGCGCCGGAGGACGTCATCCACTCCTCCGCCGTGCTGGCCCGCGCCCTCGCGACGCGACATCCAGGCGCCACCGCCTTCGTCCTGGGCGAGCCGCCCCTCATCGAGGAGCTGCGCCGGGCCGGCGTGCCCGTGGTGCAGGACCCGGCGGCGGTGGGCTGGCGCGTCGACTTCGTGGTGGCGGCCTTCGACCGGACCCTGACCTGGGAGAAGCTCAACGACGCGCACCAGGCGCTGCGCCGAGGCGCCCGCCTCGTCGCCACCAACCCGGATCGCACCTGCCCCGTCGAGGGCGGCGACGTGCCGGACGCCGGGGCGGTCATCGCTGCGCTGGAGGCCTCCTCGGGCCGCCGGCTCGAGTGGGTGGGGGGCAAGCCGTCGCCCCTGGTCGTGGAGGCCGCCCTGGCGCGGCTGGGCACGCAGCCCCACGAGACGGTCATGGTGGGGGACCGGCTGGAGACGGACATGGCCATGGCGCGCCGAGCCGGTCTGACGGCCGTCCTGGTGCTGACCGGCGTGACGGGCCCGGACCTCGTCGCCTCGGCACCCGAGCCGTGGCGGCCGGATCTGGTGTTGGACAGCATCGATCAGCTGGTGAGGCCGTAGGGTGGCGTGGCTTCAGGGGCGCAGAGACCAGAGCCCGGCAGCGCTGGTCGAGACCGCGACGACGGGGCTCGAGAGGACGTACCGCAGCTCGTCCGGGCTCTGCACGAGCCCTCCGGCGATGACGGGAGGCAGTTCACGAAATGGGATGCGAGCCTGGATGGCGGGCACGATGAGGGCCGGCATGATCTCCACGGCGTCGGGCCGGGTGCCCCGGACGACGGAGACGGCAGTGGATAGCGACGCCGAATCCAGCAGGAAGACTCGCTGGATGGCCAGCAACCCCACGCGCCGCGCGTCTCGGATCAGCGCGCTGCGCGTGGTGATGATGCCGTCCACCCCCACCTCCCGGGCCAGCAGCTCCACGCCGGCGGCGTCCTTGCCCACCCCCTCCACCAGATCCAGATGGGCGAAGGTGTACCGACCCAGGTGGCGGCACGTCTGGGCAATGGCCCGCAGCTCGAAGATGGTGCAGTTGAGGACGAAGACGACGCCGACGTCGGTGCGCTCCAGGCCGGCCAGGTCGTCGGCGCCGCGGACGGCGGCGATGATCCGGGTGCGACGGACCACCTCGAGCCACGATGGCCGCTGGTCGGTGGGTCGATGGGTGTTTACAGGCATGTCGCTCCCTCGCCGGCTCACGTTTCGGTGCGGGAGCCCGGGCCCCTTCCCCGGAGAGTCGCCGTTACCCCGACGGGATCGTCCCAGCGCCCTCGAGCGACACCGTCGACGAGGAGGGCTCTTGGCATGAGCCGCCTCACTCCGGGCTTGCGTCTGAGGCCCCGCCGCCTGATCACGGGGCAGGTGCTCGGCTACCTCGCCCTCGTCACCCTGACGCTGTCGCTGGGCTGGGTCGTGGCGCGTCAGCGGCAGACCGACATCCCGACCGCCGCGGCGCCGGAGGTCCGCCTCCCCTACGTGATGATGCAACTGGCCTACGCTCTATCCAGCGATGGGGCGACCGACCGGCTCACGCTGGCGCCCCTGGTCGACCTGGGAGGCGCCGGTGGTGCCGTGGGGGCCGTGGGTGTGGGCGTCACGGGCTCCGGAGCGGAGCTGCGCATCCTGGCCATGGGTCTGCCCGAAAGCCCGGACTCGGCTCCCTCGGCACCGGAGTACACGGTCGTCGCCTACCGGGCCGACGGCAGCCCGGTCCCCCTGGGCGCGCTCACCCTCATGACGGCGCAGCGACGGTGGGTCCTGAGCGTCCCCCTCTCCCAGAGGGATCTGCCCGTGCGACGCGTGCTGGTCCTGCGGCGGGGCGAACCCGTCATGCAGGCATCGATGGAGTCGACCGAAGGGAGCGCGGTGCGATGAACGCCGACCTGTCGGCCAGCCAACGCCTCTCGACGCTTCGGGCGATGGCGGAGCGCGACCTCGACATCCTCGTCATCGGCGGGGGCATCACGGGCGCCGGCGTGGCCCTGGACGCGGCGTCTCGGGGCTATCGGGTGGGGCTCGTGGAGCAAGCCGACTTCGCCAGCGGCACCAGCGGCCGCTCGACCAAGCTGGTCCACGGCGGCATCCGGTATCTTCCCCAGCTGGACTTCTCGCTGGTGCGGGAGGCCCTCGTCGAGCGGGCCCGCCTGGTGGCCAACGCGCCGCATCTCGTGCGTCCCCTGCCGTTTCTCGTGCCGTTCTACCAGGGCCTGCGGCGTCCCCTCGGCATCCGGCTGCCCTCACCCGGGCAGCCGCTGCTGCCGCTGGCCATGAACATGGGCCTCTGGCTCTACGACCGGCTGGCGGGTCGGATGGTGCTGATGCGTCACCGCCCGGTGAGCGTCGCGGAGGCGTTGCACCTCTTCCCCCACCTGCGCCGGGACGGCTTGCGCCGGGCCTCGCTCTATTACGATGCCCAAACCGACGATGCTCGCCTGACGGTGGCGGTGCTGCGGACAGCCGCGGCCCACGGGGCCCTCTGCATCAACTACGCTCGTGCAACCGCCCTGGTGCGCGAGGGCGGCCGGGTGAGCGGGGTCGAGGTACAAGACCAGGTCAGCGGAGAGCGTCTCCGCGTCCGCGCCAGGTGGGTGGTCAACGCGACGGGCGTCTGGGCCGGGGAGGTGGCGCGGCTCGCCGGCGCCGGCGGTGCCATCGAGCTGACGCTGAGCAAGGGTGTCCACCTGGTGCTGCCCCGGGAGCTGGTGGGCCTGGGCGATGCGGCGCTGGTGCTGCCCGAGACCGAAGATGGGCGCCTGGCCTTCGTCGTACCGTGGGAGGGACGGGCCATCCTGGGCACCACCGACACGCCCTACGCCGGCAGCATGGAGGACCCCCCGGTGACCGACGACGACGTGGCGTACCTGCTCCGCCACGCCCGGCGCTTCCTCCACGTCGAGCTTGAGCCCGGCGATCTCGTGGCGGCGTACGCCGGCTTGCGGCCCCTGGTGAGCAGCGGCGGGCGCTCCGCCGATATCTCCCGACGCCATGCGGTGGTGCGGCACGAGCCGGGCTTCGTGAGCATCATCGGCGGCAAGCTGACCACGTACCGCCAGATGGCCCAGGACGTCGTCGACCTCGTCGCCCGGGAGGACGGGACGTCGGCGGACGGCTCCGTCCGCGCTGTCGGTCCCTGCCGCACTGCCCGGCTCCCCTTGGTAGGGGCCCAGTCGCCCGGATCGTGGCCCATGCTCGTGCGCGACGCGGTGCGGGCGGGGCTCTCGCCGGAGCTGGCCGGTCGCCTGCTGCGCCGGTATGGCTCCGAGATGGAGCGCATCCTGGCACTGATCCACGATGACCCGTCCCTGGCGCAACCCCTTGCTCCCGATGTCCCCTGCATCGGGGCGGAGGTGGTCTACGCCTGCCACGTCACCATGCCGGTCCACCTGGAGGACATGATGGTGCGGCGCCTGCGGCTGGCGCTCCTCGAGCCTCGGGCAGGGGAGCAGGCGGCGCGCTCCGTGGCGGCACTGATGGCGAGGGCCCTCGAGTGGCCCGCCGACCGGATGGAGGCCGAGCTCGAGCGGTACCGTGCCGGCTCACGCGTCGCCGCCCCATGAGACGGCACCCTCATCCAGGCGAGCGGGGGGGGGCAGGACGCGGACGACGGCGGGCGAATTTGTGCTTGTGGGCACGCGCACATCATTCGTGATGGAGGTGCTTCTCGAATGACCCCCGAGCCCGTCCGGGCACTGGATGCCCTGCCCGTGTCGCGGCGCGATCTCCTGGTCGGCACGGGCGCCTTCGCGGCAGGCGCGGCGCTCGCAGCGCTGTTCGGCAGGCCTTCGGTGGCTGGTGCCACCGGGGTCCCGCCCTGGCCATGGCCCTACCGCCCCCTGGATCCCGATACCGTGGCGCAAGCCGGCTACGAGGGTTACTGGCAGGGCGGCTGCATGTATGGCGCCGCCAAGGCCATCATCGGGCAGCTGGCCCAGGTCATCGGCCACCCCTACACGCTGGTGCCGCTCGACATGTTTCGCTACGGCGCGGGCGGCTTCGCCGGGTGGGGGACCCTGTGCGGCGCGCTCAACGGCGCCGGTGCGGCCGTGGCCCTGGTGACCCCCAAGGAGGCGCACAGCCAGATCCTCGGTGAGCTGACCGGCTGGTACACGCAGACCGCCTTTCCCATCTACCGGCCGGTGGGGCAGGGAGCTCTCACCACCAGCGTAGCCGGATCGCCGCTGTGCCACGTCTCGGTCAGCAAGTGGTGCGCCGCGGCCAGGGCGCGGGAGGACTCCCAGGAGCGCAAGGAGCGGTGCGCGCGCCTCACCGGCGACGTGGCCGCCCAGGCCACCCGCCTGCTCAACGCCTATCACCGGGGCACCTTCGCCCCGGCCTTCGCCCTCTCTCCGGAGACGGCAGGCTGCCTCGACTGCCACGGCGCGGCGGGCATGAGCGACACCCTGGGCAAGATGGAGTGCGTCGACTGCCACACCCCCCATACGTGACCGAGACCGGCCGAGGATGCGGGGCCGCTCCCTGCTCGCCGGGGCAGGGCCGGCCCCATCGGTCCCTTCCTCCCCGCCACGGTCGCGGCTAAGGTTGGGGAGGGAGGGCCTCACCCGACCATGACGAAGCGGTCTCCCCGGCTCCCCGACGCCTTCGTGGAGCGCCTGTACGCCGCCTTTCCCCCAGCACGGGCAGAGCAGATCCTGGCCGGCATGCGCCGTCCTCGCCCTGTCACGCTCCGGGTCAATGCCCTCAAGACCGACGTCCGCTCGCTGATGGCGCACCTGCGGCAGGCCCGCATCAAGGTGGACCGCGTGGCCTGGCACCCCGAGGCCCTGGTGGTCAAGGATGCGCGGGAGCGGGATCTGGCGGCCTTGCCCGGGTACGAGCAGGGCCTCTTCTACCTCCAAAGCCTCTCGAGCATGCTACCGCCCCTGGTGCTGGCGCCGCAGCCCGGCGAGCGCGTGCTGGACCTGGCGGCGGCCCCCGGCAGCAAGACGACTCAGATGGCAGCCATGATGGACAACCGCGGCTACATCCTGGCCAACGACGCCAACCCGGTGAGAGCCGAGCGCTTGCGCTTCAACCTGTCCCGGCAGGGCGTCACCATCGCCGAGGTGAGCGTGCACGACGGGCGCCGAGTCGGGGGGAGGCTGGGCCCGGTCTTCGACCGGGTGCTGCTGGACGCCCCGTGCAGCGGGGAGGGACGCTTCGTGGAGGGCGATCCCCGCACCCACCGGCACTGGTCCGAGAAACTCGTACGCCGCATGGTGGCGCTCCAGCGCCGATTGCTGGCCAGTGCCCTGCGGGCCACCCGTCCTGGCGGCGTGGTCGTCTATGCGACGTGTACCCTCAACCCCGACGAGAACGAAGGGGTCGTCGACTGGGCGTTGAAGCGCTATGGCGAGGCCCTCGAGGTGCTGCCCGTCGCGTTGGACGTGCCCGGCCGCTGGGAGGGTCTCACGGAGGTCGGTGGGGTGTCGTTGCACCCCTCGTTGCGCCTCGCGGTGCGGATCCCGCCCTCCCCGACCATGGAGGGCTTCTTCGTGTGCAAGCTACGGGTGCGAGAAGGAGGAGAGCCATGGCAGGCGAGCAGTCGGCCGTCTACGTGATCACGGGTGGAGCCGGAGGGATGGGGATCGCTTGCGCCCGCCGGCTGGGCCGCCGGGGGCGGGTGTTGTTGTCGGACGTGGCGGAGAGGCGACTGGCCGAGGTGGCCGCGGAGCTCTCGGCGAGCGGCATCCAGGTAGAGACCCGCGTGGCGGACGTGGCCGACCCGGCGGCGGTGCGGGCCCTGGCGGAGGCCGCGGCCGGGCTCGGGCCCCTGGCCGCGCTCGTCCACACGGCCGGGCTGTCGCCCACCATGGCCAGCTGGCGGCGCGTCATGGAGGTGGACCTGGTCGGCACGGCCCTGCTGATCGAGGCCTTCCGGCCGCTCGCGCGCCCGGGCTCGGTGGCCGTCTGCATCAGCTCCATCGCCGGTCACCTGCAGCCCCCGGCGCCGCCCGAGCTCATGGAGGCCCTCGACGCCCCGCTGGCCGAGGGCTTCCTGGAGCGCATCGCCCCCCACTTCGAGGGAAGGCCCGACGCACCCAGCCTCGCCTACGGGTGGGCCAAGCAGGCCGTCATCCGGCTGGTCGAGCGGGAGGCGGCGGCCTGGGGCAGACAGGGCGCCCGCATCGTCTCGTTGTCGCCCGGCATCATCCGCACGCCCATGGCCGAGCAGGAGTTCAAGGTGCAGCCGCAGATGGCTCAGATGGTGCGCCTCACGCCCCTCGCCCGCATCGGCGAGCCCGACGAGATCGCGTCGGCGGTTGAGTTCCTGGTCGGCGAGGGCGCCTCGTACATCACCGGGTGCGACCTGCGGGTCGACGGGGGTACGACGGCCGCCATGCGCCACCTGTCCTGAGACGTGATGCTCCGGCGCCTGGCCGCGGCCCCGCATGCCGGCCAGGCGCCGGCCGCCCTACGGGTTGGTCGCCTCCGATATGGCCGCCGCCTCTCGGAAAGACTCCTTCAAGGCGGCGTACAGCGACCGGAAGATGCGATAGCGGGCTCGATAGTCGTCAGAGGCCTCGCCGGGCTCCACGGTCTCGACCGGCGTGACGGACGCGTCGGAGGCTTCGGCCACGTTGGGCCATATCCCGACGCCAGCACCGGCCAGCAGCGCCGCCCCGTAGGCTGGCCCTTCGTCGACGTTGAGCCGGGCGATGGGCACGCCGAGCACGTCGGCCAGGACCCGCCGCCACAGAGGGCTCTTGCCTCCCCCGCCGATGGCTCGCAGCTCCTTCACCTCGATCCCCATCTCCCGGAAGACTTCGAGGCTGTCGCGCAGCCCGAAGGCCACCCCTTCGAGCACGGAGCGGATCAGGTCGGCCCGGCTGTGCGCGGCGCTCAGCCCGAACCAGACGCCCCGAGCGTACGGGTCGGCGTGCGGCGTGCGCTCGCCGTTGAGATAGGGCAAGAACCACAACCCCCGGGCTCCGGGCGGACTGATGGCCGCCTCCCTGGTCAGCAGGTCATAGGCATCCATCCCCGTCAGCTCCGCGACCGCCCGTTCGGCCTGGCCCAGGTGGTCCCGCACCCAGCGCAGGCTCAGACCTGCTGCCAGCATGACGCCCATCACGTACCAGGCGCCCGGCACGGCGTGGTTGAACGTATGGACCCGCCCACCGCCGTCCCGGCTCGGGGTGGCGGCGAAGGTGACCAGGACCCCGGACGAGCCGATGCTGACGTGGGCCCGGCCCGGCCGCACCACGCCGGCGCCCACCGCGCCGCATGCGTTGTCCGCGCCCCCCGCCACCACGGGTGTGCCCGGGGGCAGCCCGCTGGCCTCGGCGGCTGCGCGGGTGAGGCCGCCAGCCACGTCGACGGAGCGCAGCACCCGCGGTAGCTGGTCGGGGCGCAACCCCACCACCTCCAGCACCTCCGGCGCCCAGACGCCCCGCTCCACGTCGAACATCGCCGATCCTGCCGCGTCCGACACCTCGGTCGCCAGTTCGCCGGTGAGGCGGAAGCGCACGTAATCCTTGGGCAACAGGACCGAGGCGATCCGGTCGAAGTGGGCCGGCTCGTGGCGGCGCAGCCACAGCACCTTGGGGGCGGTGAACCCTTCCATGGCCGGGCTGCCCGCGATGGCGACCATGCGCTGGCGGCCCACGGCCTCGTTGATGGCGCGCACCTCCTCGGCCGTGCGCACGTCGCACCAGAGCAGGGGGCGACGGATCACCTGGCCACTTCGGTCCACGAAGACCGAGCCGTGCATCTGCCCGGAGAGACTGAGGGCCGCCACCTGGTCCGGCCGGATCCCCGCCTGCGCCACCACCTTGCGGATCCCGTGGATGGTGGCCTCGTACCACGCGTCGGGCTCCTGCTCCGCCCAGCCGGGTCTCGGCACCAGCAGGGGATATTCGTCGAACGCGCCGGCCGCCACACGCCCCCGCTCGTCGACCAGCAGCGTCTTGGCTCCCGTCGTCCCGACGTCGACCCCGATCACGTATCGCAGCATAGTGCCGACCCCCACCCCGTCCGGTCGTCTCGGCGGCAGGCAGCCCTCGCTGCCATGCCTACCGCCTCCGCAGCTGATCGATCATGATGGCCACGATGATGACCGCGCCGATGGCTGCAGGTTGCCAGTAGGCCGGAAAGCCCATCAGCACCAGCCCGTTTCGGATGACCTGCATGATGGCTGCCCCGATGAGCACCCCCAGGATGCTCCCCTCGCCGCCCATCAGGCTCGTTCCGCCGATGACGGCCGCCGCGATGACGTCGAGCTCGTAGCCCAGGGCGGCCGTGGGCGCCGCCACGCCGAGACGGGCGGTCATGAGGATGCCTCCGACCGCGCTCAACACGCCGCTGAGAGAGTAGACCAGCAGCTTGATCCGCCGCACGTCGATGCCGGCGAGGGCGGCCGCCTGCTCGTTGCCGCCGACCGCGTAAATGCGGTAGCCCCAGACGGTCCGCGTCAGGAAGAGGTGACACAGGATCGCCAGCGCCACCATGATGACGACGGGCAGGGGGATGAGCCACGGCCCCACCGGGATGTCGTACTGCCCGAGCCGGTTGAAGGAAGCCGGCAAGCCCCGGACGGGCCATCCCCCCGTCAGCCCGTAGGCGAACCCTCGCGCGATGCTCATCGTGCCGAGGGTGGCGATGAAGGGAGGCAGGCGGCCCCAGGCGACGAGGCCCCCGTTGAGCGCGCCCACCAGCCACCCGGTCATCAGGCCCACCAGCACGGCCTCGGCCGTCGAGCGCCCGGCCTGCAGGGCCATCGCCGAGGCCAGCCCCGCGACGGCCATGACCGATCCCACGGACAGGTCGATGCCCGCCGTGATGATGACCATGGCGACGCCGAAGGCCGAGATGGCGATCCACGAGAAGGCCCGCAACACGTTGAAGATGTTGGTGCTCGTCAGGAACTGCGGCGCCCGCAGGGCCAACAGCACGGACATGACCAGGAGGATGGCGAGGATCCCGAGCTCTTGCATGCGCACGAAGGCGATGCCCCTCCTGGGGCCGGTGACGTTGGCCTGGACGGAGGGCTCCATGGCGCGTTACCCCTTCCGAGAGACGGCAACCTCCTGGCCGGTCGCGAGCCACATGATCCGCTCGGGTGTGGCCTCCTCTCGCGGCAGGGTCCCGGCGACCCGGCCCCGCCACATGACGAGGATCCGGTGGCTCAGCGCCAGGATCTCCGGCAGCTCCGAGGAGACCAGGATGATCCCGATGCCGCGTCCGGCCAGGGAACGAATCAGATCGTGCACCTCGGCCTTGGCTCCCACGTCGATGCCCCGCGTCGGCTCATCCAGGATCAGGACCCGTGGCTCCTGGGCCAGCCACCGGGCCAGCACCACCTTCTGCTGGTTGCCCCCCGACAGGTACGCCACCCGCTGCGACAGGCCGGGCGTACGGATCTTCAACCGCCTGACCTGGTGGTCGGCCAGCGAAGCGAGCCGCCGTCGATCGAGGCGAAAGCCGCCCAGGCTCGCCAGTTTGCCCAGCGAGGGGAGGGCGATGTTCTCCTCGACGCTCATCTTGAGGACGAGGCCCTGATGCTGGCGGTCCTCCGGCACCAGCACGATACCGGCCTCGATGGCCTGCCGCGGCGACCGAATGGTCAACGGGCGGCCCTCCAGCAGCACGCTGCCCCCATCCGCCCGGTCCGCCCCGAAGAGCAGCCGCACCATCTCGGTGCGGCCCGCTCCCATCAGGCCAGCGACCCCCAAGATCTCCCCCCGGTAGAGCGTGAAGTCGACGCCCTCCACCACGCCCCGCCGGGTCAGGCCTCGCACCTCCAGCAACGGCTGGCTGCCGACCGGACCGTGGGGCTCGGACGGCAACGTAGCGGTCTGAGGCATCTCCCGCCCCACCATCAACCGCACCAGGGCCTGCGGTGACGCCTCCTCTCGCGAGAGCGCGCCCACCCGGCGCCCGTCCCGTAACACCACCACGCGGTCGGCCACCTGGAGGACCTCCTCGAGCCGGTGGCTGACGAAGATCACCCCGATGCCGCGGGATGCCAGGTTGCGCACGATTTGGAGCAGCCTGCGCACGTCCTCCTGGCCCAACGATGACGTCGGCTCGTCCATGACGACCAGGCGGGCGTCGAATGCGAGGGCGCGGCCGATCTCCACCATCTGACGCTGCGCGACCGACAGGCGCCCGACGGGTGCCACGGGATCGATGGCAACGCCGAGCTCGCGGAGGACCGCTTCCGTGCGGCGCACCATGGCCGCGAAGTCGACGAGCCCGAGGCGTCCCAGCCATCCGGGTCGCCGGGGCTCCCGCCCCAGGAAGACGTTGGCGGCCGCCCCTCGATTGGGTGCCAAATTGAACTCCTGGTAGATGGTAGCGATCCCGAGCGCGCGGGCATGGTCCGGCCCCGCGATCTCGACCGGGCGACCCTCGATGAGCACCACGCCTGCATCGCGCCGGTACGCTCCGCTCAAGATCTTGAGGAGGGTCGACTTGCCTGCCCCGTTCTCGCCAACCAGGCCTACCACTTCGCCCGGCGCTACCTCCAGGTCGACCTGGTCCAGCGCCTGGACGCCCGGGAACCGCTTGGAGACCCCCCGCATCTCGAGCCAGAATCCAGAAGAGGCCCCTGCCTCACCCATGCCGGCATGCTCCCGTCGTGACCCGGGGGCCCCCGGGTCCGGGCGCCCCCCTTCGGCTTCGGACCTCAGTACGGCGGAGGGAGCGGCTGCGTGAAGTCCTTGGTCTCCCAGGCCCGGATCATCGCGTCCACGTTGCTGGCGGTGACCAGGTCCATCCCCGAGTCGACCCAGTCCGGGAACGTCTTGCCGTGTACCACGTGGTCATAGAGGATTTGAACGGAGTCGTACCCCCAGCCCCAGTACTTCTGGCCGACCAGCCCGTGGAGCAGGCCATCCTTCAGGTACTCGAGCTCTACCGGGAGGGTGTCGAAGGCGACCGTCTTGAGCCCGCGCCGCGCCGCCGCCTCCCACAGCGGCATGGAGCCGCGCTCGGCGAAGAGCGGCCAGAGCCCGACGAAGAACCATCCGTTGAGATCCGGGTAGGCCTGCATGGTCTCCTCGACTACCTGCACGCCCAGGTTGATGTCGTCGTTGCAGTAGACGGTCCGCACGATCTGGATCTCCGGGTACTTCGCGATCTCGTCACGAAAGCCGCGGATCCGCTCCTCCAGGTTGAATGCACCCGGCACGCCCGTGAGCAGGGCCACCTTGCCCCGGGTGCCCATGGCTCGCACCAGGAGGTCCGCGGCGGCCTTGCCGCCCTCGTAGTTGTTGACGCCGAGGTAGGTGAAGCGGTTGCTTTCCGGGGAGTCGCTGTCCCACGTCATGACGGGGATCCCGGCGGCCACCGCCTTGTCGATGACGTCCTTGAGGGCCGTCGGGTCATTGGCCGACAGGGCGATCCCGTCCACGCCGCGGGCGATGACGTCTTCGATGACACGCACCTGTTCGGCTGCATCGGAGGCGACCGACCCCACGTACAGGACCTCGACGGTATAGGGTCCCTGTGCCGTCAACTCCCGAGCCTTCTGAAAGGCGCCATCCCGCCCCAGTTCGAAGACCGGGTTGTTGAGAGCCTTGGGGATCCAGGCGAAGACGAGCTTGCTCCCGGGCGGCTTGACCCCCGCCACGACGTGGCCGCCCAGGGCCATGACGACCACCAACGACAGGACGAGCGCGGCGGACCAGCCTCGCCTCACGGTCGGTCCTCCTCTCCGTCAATGGGCCCAATGGCACCGTCGCCTGCCAGGCTCGCGTTCAGCACTCACGCGGTCGCTCTCTCCCCCTCCCCTCACCGCGCCGCCCGCGCGGCGCCCGCACCGACGATGAGCCCGGTGATCTCGTCGGGTGTGGTCTCGGCGATGCGCCGCACCCCGACGACACGGCCGTTGCGCAGCACGGTGGCCCGGTCCGCCACCTCGAAGACATCCTGGAGCCGGTGGGAGATGAGCACCACGGAGACGCCCTGTGCCTTGAGGCGGCGTATGAGCTCCAGCACCCTGGCCACCTCGGCGATCCCCAGGGCGGCGGTCGGCTCGTCCATCACCACCAGTCGGGGCGAACCCAACAGCGCCCGGCAGATGGCGACGGACTGGCGCTGGCCACCGCTGAGGTACCGTACCTTGCGCCGGGCGATGTCGGCTGAGACCCCCAGGCTGTCGAGCAACTCCGCCGTGCGCCGCGTCATCGCCGAGCCGTCCAGGGTGCGTACGAGCCCTCCGAGGGCACGGCGGCGCAGCTCGCGCCCCAAGAAGACGTTGGCGGTCACGTCGATGTTCTCGCAGAGAGCCAGGTCCTGGTAGATCATCTCGATGCCCAGACGCCGGGCGTCCTCGGGCTGACGGATGACCACCTCCCGCCCCTCGAGCCGGATCTCCCCGGAGTCGGCGAGGTAGGCGCCCGCGAGGATCTTCATGAGGGTCGACTTGCCCGCGCCGTTGTCGCCGAGCAGGGCCATCACCTCGCCCGCGCCAACCTCGAAGTCGACCCCATCCAGGGCCACCACGGCACCGAATCGCTTGACGATGCCGCGCATCTCGAGCCGGGGAGCGTCGCGCACCGGCGCCAAGGCTCGCTCACCTCGTTGCGGCGGGATGGAGCAGGGGCAGGGACGGCCGACAGCCAGCCGCCCCTGCCCGCATCCCCCTCACCGGCTCGGCACGAACGCGTGGGGGATCCCGAGACGATCGAGCTCCTGCACGTAGGCGTGCAGGTTGTCGCGGGTCACCACGTCCACGCCCGTGTCGACGAAGATGTCGCCATCCTCCGTCCTCGGCAGGAGGCTCAGGACGTTGTCACGGCCCGTCTTGGCCATCAGATAGAGCAGCACGACGCTGTTGTAGCCCATGAAGTACTGCTTCTGACCTACGACCGCGTCGAGGTAACCGTTCTCCAGAGCCTCCAGATGGGAGTCGAGCGTATCGAAGCCGACGACCACGACCCGATCCTGGGTGCGCGTCGACCTGACGGCCTCCGCCGCCCCCGTCGTGCTGGCCGCGTAGACGCCGAAGATGCCCCGCAGGCCGGGGTTGTTGAGAATGGCCGTCGTGGCCAGATCCGTGGCGCGGAAGGTATCCTCGTTGTCGTTAAGGACCGGCTCCACGATCCGGATCCCCGTGCCTCGCAGCGCGTCGCGGAACCCCTGGATCCGCTCCAGGGAGTTGAGCGCGGTCAGCGACCCCGTCAAGATGGCCACCTCGCCGCTGCCGCCCAGCAGCTCCGCCATGGCCTTACCGGCCGCGAAGCCGGCGTTGTAGTTGCCCGTGCCCAGGTAAAGCAGCCGCCCCGTCCCCGGCGCATCGGTGTCGTTGGTGATGACGTGGATGCCCGCCTCCAGAGCCCGGCGAATCACCGGCGCCAGCGCCGCCGGATCCGACGGGGCTACGCTGATCCCGTCGAAACCCTGCGCGATCCACGATTCCATGACGTCGATCTGGCGTCCGATGTCCTCGGTCTGGGGGACGAAGAACGTCACCTCCACGTCCGGGAAGAGCGCGGCGGCTGCCATGGTGCCGTTGCGGACGACGTCCCAGTAGGGATGAACGGACTTGCCCAGCACCCCGATGCGGATGGGCTCCGCGGCCGATACGACGCCCACGGCCGCCAGCAACATGGCGGCGACCAGCAACCCGACACCGACCCGACGCATCCGATCGACCTCCCCCTTCGTGGGATCGCCTTCCCGCGGGCATCCGCGGGAATCACTCAACCAGCCCGCTCCAGGGCTCGACGCCGGAAGATGTCGTAGGTGACCGCGGCGGCGATGACCGCGCCCACCGCCACGTCGTGCCAGTAAGCCGAGACCCGCAACAGGACGAGGGCGTTCCAGATGATGGAGATGATGGAGGCCCCGATGAGGCTGCCGTAAGCGGTGCCCTCGCCGCCGAACAGGCTCACCCCCCCGATGACCGCGGCCGCGATGGCGTACAGCTCGTAGACATTGCCGACGGTGGGGTTGCCCTGCCCGAGGCGGGAGGCGATGAGGATGCCGACGAGGGCCGCGGTGGTGGAGCTGATGACGTAGCAGGTGGTGCGTATCCGGTTGACGTGGATGCCGGCCCGGCGGGCCGCCTCCATGTGGCCCCCGACGGCGTAGAGGTGCACCCCGAAGGCGGTCCTCCGCAGCACTAGCTCCCCCGCCAGCACCGCCAGCAGCAGGATGGCCACCGGCATCGGCAGCACCCCGGCCACCCGGCTCTCCCAGAGCGCCCGGAAGCCCTCGGGCAACCCGCTGATGGGCCATCCCCGCGTGATGACCGACGCCAGGCCTCGGGCCGCAGCGAAGGTGGCCAGCGTGATGACGAACGGCGGCACGCCCATCCGGGTGACGAAGAGCGCGTGCCACGCCCCGACGGCGGCGCCCAGCAAGAGCGTCAGCGCCACCGCCCCGGTCAGGCCGATGCCCGGGAGGCGGGTGATGAACCATGCCACCACGATGCCCGACAGCGCCGTCATCGATCCGACGCTGAGGTCGATGCCGCCCGTCAGGATGACGAAGGTCTCGCCCAGGGCCAGCAGGCCGAAGATGGCGATCTGACGTCCGACGGTCTCGAGGTTGACGGGCGAGAAGAACCGGGGATTGGCCAGCCCCGTCGCCGCGATGATGACGACCAGGGCCAGCAACACCCCCTGGCCCCGCAACAGGCTCCGGGCGACCGGAGTACGACGGGTGACGGAGGCTCCTTCGCCGACGCCCGCTGGCGTCACCGAGGCCGGCTCATGTTGGGAGCTCACCTCTCGCTGCACGCCCGTCCTCCTTCGGCTTGGCCTATCGGGCCCGATGGCCCGCGCTCAGCTGATGGGCGGACGCGGCAGCGGCTCCAACCGCTCGGGATGCGGGGCCCGCACCCGCACCAGGTACCGCTCGATCCAGCCTCGCGCCCGGTCGGGGTGCTCCGCTGCCCAAACGATGGCCTCGTGGTCCAGCTCGTTGATGCGATCCGCAGCGGCGTTGATGGCCTCGATGGAGATCCGGACCGCCTCTTCCGGCGGCATTCGCTCCGGATTGAGGTCCAGGCCAAACAGCTCTCGGTAGCCGTGCATCTTGAGCGCGTACAGCGCCGACTCCAGCTGCTCGGGCGAGACGGTGCCGACGGGCAGGTCCAGATCGTAGCCACCCAGGGGCTGGCCGTTCCAGTGGGTGTGGGCTAGCCGGCCCGCCTCCATGGCGAGGCTGAAGCTGTAGGCCAGGTCCTCGTAGGCCATCATCATGTGCCCGACTTCGGGGTTCAAGCAGACCAGGGCATGTCCCTGCTCCAAAAGTCGACGGTTTTCGGGATGGTGCAGTTTGGACTCGACCAGGTGAGACAGCCACAGCCCCTCGGCGGTGGTGCCGAACAGGATGCGCCCCCTGGGCTCGTAGGGCTTGGGCTCGAAGGCGATGCGCACGCCGGGCACCGTCTCCATGGCCTCCACCAGCCCGTCGACGAACCGCCGCCGAGCATCGGCCAGATTGGCGCCGAACGGCTGCTCGAAGCCGTCGATGCCCGGCCAGACCACGGCGAAGTCGGTGCCGAGCTCACGATTGAGCTCCAGCGTCTTGATGGTGCGCTCCACGGCCTTCTTGCGCCTCTGCGCAATCGGCGAGGAGAGCGAGCCGAACTCGAAGTCCGCGTCCCAGAACAGCAGCGGCACCACCGTCACGATGCGGATGCCGCTCTCCCGGGAGAAGCGCTGCCAGGTCTCCAGGTTGTCCTCGTTGATCTCGTTGGGGTAGTGCGCCTCCACCCCGACGACCCCCAGCGGCGCGAGCCGTGCGATGCGCTCCAGGCGCTCCTCGATGGACGATGCCGGCTGGTAGCGGTCGTGGAAGCGGCTGGCCGCGGGCGAGAAGTACCACACCCCGACGGAGTAGCGGGGTTCGAGAGGCCGGCTCCGCAAGAAGTCGACCAGATCCTGCCCGCGGCGTATCACCGACTGTTCCCTGAGATCCCGGATGCCCATCCGACGTCTCCCTCCTCGCGATGGTGGCATGATGGAGCCCTCGAGGGTCGAGGGTTCACGTGACCGTCACGGGGGTGATGAAGACCTTGCGCTCCGCGACGATTTGATCTCCCGTGATGACGAAGCGGCCCGTGAGGCGGATGTCCTGGGATGAGGCGCCGATCATCACCTCGACCTCGCCCGGCTCCACGACGCGTCGCCACTTGCGGTCGTAGAAGGCCAGCTGGCAGAGGTCCAGGGTGAAGCGGACCTCCCGGCTCTCGCCAGGTCGCAGGTGCAGCCGCACGAATCCCTTGAGCTCCTTGACGGGTCGGGTGACCGACGCCTGGACGTCGCGCACGTACAGCTGCACCACCTCGTCGCCGGCCCGCTCGCCCACGTTGGTCACCTGGCAGGCCACCTCGACCTGGCCATCGGCCGGCACGGCCTCGGGGACGATGACGAGCCCATCGTAGCGGAAGGTGGTGTAGGTGAGCCCGTGCCCGAAGGGATAGAGCGGTCCGGCCTCGACGTCGACGTAGTCGCCCAGCACCTGCGAGCGCCCGCCCGTGGGCTTGTGGCCGTAGAAGACGGGGATCTGGCCGGCCTTGCGGGGGATGCTGACCGGGAGCCTGCCGCCCGGCTCCGCCTCGCCCAGCAGCACCTCCGCGACCGCATGACCGCCCTCCTCGCCCGGGATCCAGGCCGCCATGATGGCCGGCGCGGTCCGGGCGATGTCGCCCAGTGCCACGGGACGGCCACCGACCAGCACGACGACAGTGGGCGTGCCGGTCCGCAGCACCTCCCACACCAGCTGCGCCTGCACGCCGGGCAGGCTCAAGTCCGCGGCATCGCGGAACTCCCCGCAGGTGCAGTCGCGGGTCAAGCCCGACTTGTGCCCCACCACCACGACGGCCACGTCGGCCTCCCGGGCCGCCCGGACGGCCGCCTCGAAGCCGTCGGTGGAGGGGTCCGTCACGTCGCAGCCCCGGGCATGTGTCACCTGGGTCCTGGGCCCCACCCTGGCCCGGATGCCCTCCAGGATGGTGACGAAGGGCGTGAAGTGGCGCGGGTAGGCCTCGGCCTCCCACTGCTCGAGGTCGGCGCCCGGCGGGGGCATCGGGGGCATGAAGGGCGGCTGCTCGCCCGGCACCATCACCATCTGCCGGTAGACGTCGACGTGAGCCGGGTAGTGGTAGTCACCGTTGAGCAGGCGCCGGCTGTGGGCCGCCGGCCCGATGACCGCCAGCCGACCGATGTCCCGGGGCAGGGGCAGAAGCCCTCCCTCGTTCTTGAGAAGCACGATGGAGCGGCGGGCGATCTCCCGGGCGAGGGCACGGTCCTCCGGCATGTCGAAGGTGGCGGCCGCCCGCTCCTCATCGACATAGGGGTGGTCGAAGAGGCCGAGGGTGAACTTGACCGTCAGCACCCGCCGCACGGCCTCGTCCACCGCTTGGACCGGCACCCGGCCCCGTCTCACGGCGTCGAGCAGGGCCTCCCCGTAGCAGTCGACGCTCGGCAGCTCCACGTCGATGCCGGCCAGCAGCGCCTGGACCGCTGCCTCGGCCTTGTCGGTGGCGACCCGGTGATACCCGCGCAGGTTGTCGATGGCCGTGTAATCGGAGACCACGATGCCGTCGAAGCCCCACTGCTCCCGCAACACCCCGGTCAAGAGCTCCGGGTCGGCCGAGACCGGTACCCCGTCGATCTCGTGGTATCCGGGCATGATGGACCGCAGGCGGGCTTCGCGCACGGCCGCCTCGAACGGCGGCAGGAACACCTCGAGGAGCTCCCGACGGCCCACGTGGGCGGGGGCCCAGTTGAGGCCGCCCTCGGGCACGCCGTAGGCGACGAAGTGCTTGCCGGTGGCCACCACGCCCTCGCGCAGGTCATCGCCGTGCAGGCCCTGCACGTAGGCGATGCCCATCACCGACGCCAGGTAGGGGTCCTCGCCGAAGGTCTCCTCGATGCGGCCCCACCGCGGGTCTCGGGCCACGTCGAGCACCGGCGCCAGCCCCTGATGGGCCCCCACGGCGCGCATCTGCCGCCGGATGCGGGCCGCCATCGCCCGCGCCAGGCGCGGCTCCCAGGTGCTGGCCAGCCCGATGATCTGGGGGAAGACGGTGGCCCCTCTCGCCATCAGCCCCGCGCAGCACTCCTCGTGCACGATGGCCGGGATACCGAGGCGCGTCCGCTCGACAAGGTAGCGCTGGAGCACGTTGGCGAGCGCCGCGATGGCCCGTGCGTCAGCGTCACTGGCCCCCCCGATGCGAGTGATCTGGCCGATGCCGTGGGCCAGCCGGCGGCCGGCCAGCTCCTCGGAGAGGCGGCCGCCGGGCGCCACCTCGAAGACCCAGACGCTGCCGAGCTGGGCCACCTTCTCCTCCAGCGTCATGCGGGCGAGCAGGTCATCAACCCTCGCCTCGATGGGCTGGTAAGGATCCCGGTACCGGGGGTGCGATGCAGCGCCGCTGTCCACCGCGAGACCTCCCTCTCCTGCTGTGTTCGCGTGCGGCTCCCGGGTCAGCCCTTCAGCGCGCCCCCCAGCATGCCGCGCATCACCTTCTCCTGGCCGACCAGGTAGAGCACGATGAGCGGCAGCACGCTGAGGGCCACCGAGGCCATGATGGCCGGCACGTTGAGCCCGTACTGGCCTTGAAAGTTCCACAAGCCAAGCGTCAGGATCCAGCGGGACGGCGACGACGTCAGCACCAGTGCGAAGATGAACTCGTTCCACAAGATGACCAGGTTGTAGATGACGACAGTCAACAGAGGCGGCCCCGACAGCGGCAGCACCACCGACCAGAAGGCCCGCGCGGGGGAGCACCCGTCGATGGCGGCGGCCTCCTCGAGCTCCGCCGGGAAGTCACGGAAGAAGCCCGTCAGGATGAAGATGGTGACGGGCAGATTGAACGCGACGTACGGCCCGATGAGCCCCAACAGGCTGTCGTACAGCCCCAGCACCCGGGTGAGCACGTAGACCGGGATCAGCGTGATGTGCACCGGGATCAGCATGCCGGCCACGAAGAGGACGAAGAGCAGCCGCAGGCCGAACAGTCGAGAACGCGCCAGCACGTAGGCCGCCATCGCCCCCAGGGCAGCGATGGCCAGCACGCTGGTGCTCGCCACCAGGGCCGTGTTGGCCAGATACCGGGTGAAGCCGGCCCGCAAGACGCTGGCGTAGTGGGTCCAGACGGGGTCGGTCGGCACCCGCCACAGGCCGCCGACGAGGAAGTCCATCTGCGTGCGCAGGCTGGTCTGGATCATGAAGAGCAACGGGTAGACCGCCACGACGACGGCGAGCGCCGTCAGGCCCCACCGCACGAGCCAGGAGGCGACCCGCGCCATCTCAGCGGCCCTCCTTGCGGCCAGGGCGGATGCCGCTGGTCAGGATGGCCGCGGCCGCCGCGGCGGCCGCCAGGAACATGGCCACCGCCACGGTGCTGCCGTATCCCATCCGAAACTCGTGAAACGCCTTGCGGTACATGTACGTCGCCATCACCTCGGTGCTGTAGAGCGGGCCTCCCTCCGTCATGACGTAGATGAGGTCGAAGTACTTGAGCGACCCCACCACCGCCAGCGTCAGAGCCGTGGCCGCCGTGGCCCGCAGCATGGGCAGGGTGACGTGAAGGAAGCTCTGGAGCCCCGTCGCGCCGTCGATGGCGGCCGCCTCGTACAGCTCCGACGGGATCCCCAGGAGCCCCGCCGAGAAGAGCAGCATGTACAGGGGCGTATACTGCCAGCTGACGGTGGCGATGACGGCGTACAGCGCGGTGGCCGGCTCCCCGAGCCAGGCCCGCCGAAGCCCTGGGAGCCCCACCACCTCGAGCAAGCCGTTGAGCAGCCCGAAGTTGGGATCGTAGACGTACTTCCACAGGATGCCGATGGCCACCGAGGAGAGCATCATCGGCACGAAGAGCGCACCCTGGGCCCACTTGCGGGTGCGGCCTCTCTGCGTCGTAAGCAGGGCCAGCCCCAGCCCCAGCGGGAGCTGGATGAGCACCGACAGGGCCACGAGCTTGAGGTTGTTGCCAAGGGACTTCCAGAAGATCGCGTCGCGGGCCAGCTCCGCCCAGTTGCCCGCCCCGATGAAGCGGGCGGTCGTCAACCCGTCCCAACGAAATAGCGAATAGTAGAAGGAGAGCGGGATGGGGGCGAGGACGTAGAGCAGATACAGCAGCGACGCCGGCAGGAGGAAGAGTGCCGCCACGTGCCGCTGGCCCCGACGCCCTCCGAGTCGCCCCATCGATCCCGCTCCCCGCTGGCCGTGTAGCGGCCGTAGCCGTCTAGCGCCCGTAGTAGTTGCGGGCCGCCGCCTCCATCTCCTGGGCGGCCTGCTGCGGCGTCATCGTCTTGCCGAAGACGGCCTGCAGCGTGTTCTTGTGGACCTCGCCGAGCTCGGGCGGCAGGTACTGGTCATACCAGAGCTGCATGTGGTTGGCCCTCGCGAAGTCCATGTAGAGCCGGCGCAGCACGGGATCCGTCAGCTGGTTCTCCACGCCCGCCACCGGCGGGATCTTGCCGGCCGCGATGCGCCGGCTCACCGCGACGTCGTCGATGAGGTACTGGATCAGCTCGAAGGCCAGCTCCTTGTTGGGCGAGCTCGCTGCGATGGAGTAGTAGTTGTCGCCGGGCGTCCCGATGAGGTTGGTGGGATCGCCGACGCCGCCCGGGTAGGTGGGGAAGGGGAAGTAGTCCAGATCCTCGAAGAATTCCGGATTCTCACCATAGACGATCTGGTACTGCCAGCTCCCCATCAGCTCCATGGCGGCCCGGCCCGAGTAGAGCAGCATGCGGCTGCCGCCCGTGTCCCAGTCGATCCCATTGAAGCCCGGGGGAAAGATGCCGAGATCGACCAGGCGCTGGATCTCCTCGCCCGCCCTGACGAAGGGCGGGTCGGCAAAGGAGCCCGTCCGCTCCACGGCCCGGCGGAAGACCTGCTCCCCGGCGATGCGATCCACCAGGTACATGTACCACATGGAGCCGGGCCACTTCGTGCGGTTGGCCAGCGAGACCGGGATGACACCGGCGCCCTTGAACTTGTCCGCCACCGCCAGGAAGTCGTCCCACGTCGAGGGCGGGCTGACGCCGTAGCGGTTCCAGAAGTTGCGGTTGTACCAGATGAAGGCGGGCGAGACGTTCTCCACCGGTACGCCGTAGTAGCGGCCTCCGAAGGTGACGGGGCCCATGGCCGCCGGCGGGAAGCGATCGATGTAGTCGTCCTTCAGCAGGAAGGGCGTCAGGTCCGCCACCTTGCCCGCCTTGACGTACTCCTCCAGCGGTCCGCCACCCCAGCTGATGAAGACGTCGGGCGGGTCGCCGGCGCCCATCGCTACGGCGAGCCTCACCTTGTACGGGTCGTTTTGGAGCGGGACGACCTCGACCTCGACGCCGGGATGAGCGGCTCGAAACCGTGCGACACTGGCGTCGATGATGGAGAGGGTGGGATCCGTCGTCTGGATGTGCCACAACACCAGCCTGGTCCCGGCCAGGCTCACGCTCGACGCCGCCAGCGCCACCGCGATCCCGAGTACGAGGATGGCCGCGAGACTACCCCTGCGCATGGGTCCGATCCCCCCATCCGTGACAACGAGCGCCCCTTCACTCCGCGCGACCGAACGGCGCCCTCCGATGGCCTCCTCTCACCCCCCGCAACCGAGTCGGTCCCGACCACGACCGCAACTTCGATGGTCTGTTAGACCATCTTTTCGCCGCGCGAGTACGACATCCGCACCCGGTTTCCTCCTGCCGGCCCGCCATGCATTGATTGTGGCCTCGCGGCGCGATACAATACGGGCCGAGGACGGTCGCCTCTCGACGAGACCCAGAGCAGCCACCCCGGGGCAGGTGTCGTCGTGCCGATGGCAAGATGGTCGCGGCTCACGCAGGATCGGAGAGCAGCATGAGGATTCGACCGCCGACGGGAGACCAGTTCTTTGTAAGAGCTCTCAACAAAGGCATCGTCCTCAATCTGTTGCGCTCACGCGGCCCCATCTCCCGGGCGGACATCGCCAAGGCCACGGGGCTCAACAAGACCACCGTCTCGGCCCTGGTCGACGAGCTGCTGCGCCAGCACCTGGTACGCGAGGTGGGCATGGGCGAGTCCAGTGGAGGGCGCCGACCACGGCTGTTGACGCTCCATGCCGGCGCGGCCTTCGCCATCGGCGCCGACCTCGGGGTGGACTACTTCCTGGTCGTGGCCCTCAATCTGCAGGGGCAGCCCGTCTGGAAGAAGCGGGTCCGACGCATCCCCGGCCCCGACCCCAAGGGCCAGGTGGCCCAGCTGGCCGATCTCGTCGACGAGGCCATCGCCGCCGTCTCCTCGGCCCCTCTGGGGCTGCTGGGCATCGGCGTGGGAGTCCACGGCCCCGTCGAGCACCCCAGTGGACGCCTGCTCTTCGCCCCAAACCTCGGGTGGGCCGACGTGCCGGTGGGCGAGTGGCTCGCGGAGCGCTTTCCCGTCCCCATCGTGGTCGACAACGAGGCCAACGCCGGCGCGGTGGCCGAGCTGTGGTGCGGTGCGGGCCAGGAGGTGTCCAGCCTCTTCTACCTGAGCGTGGGCGTGGGCCTGGGGGCCGGCATCGTCATCGACGGCGAGATCTACCGGGGCACGGGCGGGACGGCCGGCGAGTTCGGCCACACCACCATCGACCCTGCCGGCCCTCCCTGCAACTGCGGCAATCGAGGATGCCTGGAGGTCTTCGTCTCCGAACGCGCCCTGATGGGCTACCTGCAACGCTCCGGCAGCGACCCGACCGCCACCGGCCCTGAGGAGGTCTTCCAGGCCGCCGATGCCGGCGACGCCACCGCCATCGCGGCCCTGGCGCGACTGGGCGAGTACCTGGGCATCGGGATCGCCAACGCGATCAACACGTTCAATCCCGAGATGGTCGTCATCGGTGGCCCCGTGTCGAGGGCCGGCCACCACGTCCTCAACGCGGCCCGGCGGGTGGTCGAGCAGCGGGCGCTCAGCTCCCCGCGCGCCCGGGCCCGGATCGTCATCTCGTCGCTGGGGGAGGAGGCCTGCGCGGTCGGGGCCGGGGTCTTGATCCTGCAGGAGTTCTTCCGCCTGCCGCAAACCAAGGGCAACGGGTTGCCCGCGCCCGGCCGGCGCGGGAGCGCCGGTCGCCGGGGTCCGTACCGGGAGGAGGCGGAGCTGCCGTGGACTCGCCCGGATCGCGTCCACTACTCGACGGTCAGGTCGCTCTCGTGACGGGAGCCAGCCGTGGCATCGGCCGTGCTGTGGCGGTGCGACTGGCCCGCTCGGGGGCACGGGGCGTCGCCCTCTTCGCCCGTACCGAGGCCGACCTGCGCGCCGTGGCGGCCGAGATCGAGTCGGCCGGCAGTCGGGCCGTGGTCATCCCGGGCGACGCCCGCCGCGAGGAGGACGTGGCGCGCGCCGTCGCCACGACCGTGTCCGAGCTGGGCCGCCTCGACGTGCTGGTCATCAACGCCGGGGTGGGCAAGTACGGGCCGCTCGAGGCGTTCAGCGCCGCCGACTACGACTGGATCATGGAGACCAACATGCGCTCCACCTTCCTCTTCACCCGTCACGCCGTGCCCCACCTCAAGGCCCAGAGGTCCGGCCACGTGGTCGTCATCGCCTCCGTCGCCGGCAAGAAAGGCCTGCCCCACGAGGCGGTCTACTGCGCCAGCAAGCACGCGCAGGTGGGCTTCGCCCAGGCGCTCGACCACGAGTTGCGGCCCCACGGCGTCAAGGTCAGCGTCATCGCCCCGGGCGGCGTCGACACCCACTTCGCCTTCGGCACCGGCCGCACGCCGGGCGATCCCCGGCTGCGGGAACTGCTCGACGCCGACGACGTGGCAGCGGCCGTGCTCTTCGCGGTCGGGCAGCCTCCCAAGTCCCGCATCCTGGAGATCGTGATGCGCCCCATGGCCGAGCCCCTGTGACGGGACCGCCCGTCCCGACGGGTCTGCCGCCGAAGAGCCCTCCGAGGAGCGGATGCCGGCGATGGTGGTCGTCTTCGGGCCCAACCTGGCCGTGGACCGCGTCCTGGACGTGCCGGGCTTCCGGGCGGGGGGCGTCTTTCGCACCGGCCACACCCGCGTCGTGGCAGGCGGCAAGGGGGCCAACGTCGCCCGAGCCCTGCGGGCCCTCGGGGTGGACGTGCACCTGGTGGGGTTCGTCGCGGGCTGGACCGGGCGCTTCATCCGAGAGAGCCTGGCCGACGAGGGCATCCCGGCCACGCTCATCGAGGTCGGCGGGCTCTCCCGCACCTGCACGCTGCTGGTCGACCCATCTCGCGGCCAGGCGACCGTCGTCAACGAGGAGGGCGAGCTGACGGTCCGCGAGGTTGACATCGCACGCCTGCTGCACGGCCTGGCAGCCCTCGCGCCCCAGGCCCGGGCCGTCACCCTCAGCGGCAGCCTGCCCCCCGCCGTGCCCGACGACCTCTACGCGCGGGTCATCCGGCAAGCGCACGCGGCCGGCGTCCCGACCATCCTGGACACCAGCGGCCGGCCCCTGCAACACGGGCTCGCAGCCGGCCCCTGGCTCGTCAAGCCCAATCGGAGCGAGCTGCTCCAGCTCCTCTCGCTGATCGACGCCCGGCACCCCGGGGCGGCCGCCATGCCGGTGGAGCCGGCCGTGGACCTCGGCCCATCGGGCGACGAGGGGACGGTGGCGTCCGCCGCCCGGCGTCTGCTGGCGTACGGGGTGACCTGCGCGGTCGTCTCGATGGGGGCGGCCGGGGCGCTGGCCGTCACCTCCGATGGCACCTGGCTCGCCCGGGCCCCGGCGGTCCGGGTCACCAACCCCATCGGCGCCGGCGACAGCATGGTGGCCGCCCTGGCCGAGGGCGTGGCTTGGGGCCGGCGCCTGCCGGAGATGCTGCGGCGGGCGGTCGCGGCCGGCAGCGCGGACGTGGCCACCTTCGGCCCGGGCGTCATCGATCGCGACGAGGTCGAGCGCCTGGCTGCCGCCGTCGAGCCCGTGCCCCTGGCCGCGGGTGTCGGCCCTCCCGCCTGACGGTCGCCGCGCCGGGCCGCCTCAAGGCATCTCGGGCAGCGTGGCGGGCCTGGCCGTCAGCGTGACCGGCACGTCCAGGCGCTGGCCCTCACGCAGCACCGTCACCTGCAGCCGCTGCCCCACCGACGTGTAGCGGGCGATGTAGACCAGCAGGTCGTCGAAGCTGGCGATGGGGGAGCCGTCGATGCCCACGATGACGTCGCCGCCCTCCGGCAGGCGCTCGGCGCCCGTCGGACGCGTCGAGCCGCGCAGTCCCGCGGCGGCCGCCGGCCCTCCGGGCACCACCTGCACCACGTAGGCGCCCCGTGTCTCGGGCGGGAGCCCGTTGGCCCGCGCCAGCTCCGGGGTGAGCCCCACCCCGCTCACCCCGAGCCACGGCCACTGATAGCTCCCGTGGGCGATGAGCGAGGGTACGACCCGCTCGACCAGATGGGCGGGCACGGCCAGCCCTACCCCGGCGAAGGCGGGGAAGGGGCTGCCCAGGGCGATGGCTGTCGCGACGCCGATGACGGCCCCCGAGGAGTCGAGCAGTGGCCCGCCCGAGTTGCCGGGATTGATGGCAGCGTCCGTCTGGATGACGTCCGGGATGACGAAGCCGGCCGAGCGGCGTGCCTGCGCCGGGATGGTGCGGTGCAACCCGGAGACGATGCCAACGGTCATGGTGCCGCTCAAGCCGAAGGGATTGCCGATGGCGATGGCCGTCTGACCCACCTGTACGGCCGTCGAATCCCCCAGCACCAGGGGCTCCACGCCCGCGGGCAGGCGCTCGACGCGGACCACGGCCAGATCGCTGTCGGGATCGGTCCCGACCACCTGGCCTGTCATGACGGTGCCGTCCAGGAAGGTGACGTCGACCGTGCGGGCGCCGGCCACCACGTGGCGGTTGGTGACGATGTGGCCCTGGGCGTCGTAGACGAAGCCCGATCCCACGCCCTCCCCGCGGCTCAGTCGTACCACCGCCGGCGCCACCCGCTGGTACAGCTCGACCAGGGCCTGCTCGCTCGGCTGGAGGGCCTGCAGGGGCGGGGCCATCGTCGCGGCGAGCCCCCAAGCCCCCGCCACCACGGCCACCAGGCTGATCGCCACTGGCAGCGTACGGCGACGAGGCATCCCGGGCATGGGCCGCACCTCCCCCGGATCCGATCTGTACCTATTCTACGGTTCGCTTGCGGGCCGCGATAGATGCGCAGAGGGACGAGGGGGCCCGCGGCGAATCCCAGCCCATCGCCCCCGACGCGCTCACCGCAGGGGCACCCGCTTCGGGACAGACCAGCAGAAGGCAGGGCAGCGCGCATCATGCCGTCATCTTCCGTTCGGACGCTGGGCGGCTCGGAGCAGGCCAGCCGGCGTCGTAGCGGGGTCGTACGGTTCATCGTGCTGATGGGACTGGTCAGCCTCTTCGCCGACATGACCTACGAGGGGGCTCGCAGCGCCACGGGCCCCTTCTTGCTCTCCCTGGGGGCGAGCGCGGCCGTTGTCGGCACCGTTGCCGGCTTGGGGGAACTGCTGGGCTACGCCCTGCGCCTGGTCTTCGGCTTCGCCGCCGACCGGCTCCGCCGCTACTGGCTGTTGACCGGGCTGGGCTACGCGATCAACCTGCTGGCGGTGCCGCTCCTGGCCCTCGCGGGCCGGTGGGAGGTCGCCGCCGGTCTCGTCCTGCTCGAGCGGATCGGCAAGGCCATCCGCACCCCCTCTCGCGACGCCATGCTCTCCTTCGCCACTCGAGAGGTAGGCAGGGGCTTCGGCTTCGGGCTGCACGAGATGCTGGACCAGATCGGCGCCGTGGCGGGACCGTTGCTGGTGGCGGGGGCGCTGTGGGCGGGAGACGGTTACCGTCGTGGCTTCGCCGTGCTGCTCGCCCCAGCCCTCGCCTCGCTCGTGACCCTGGCGGCGGCCCGACGGCTCTTCCCGGCGCCACACGATGCAGGCGACGAGGCCACCGGCACGCCGCCGCCACGGGGCACCGTCGAGCGCCAGGGCTCGTCGCCGGCCCGGCTCGGCAAGGGCTTCTGGGCGTACGTCGCCTTCTCGGCTGTGACGATGGCGGGCTTCGCCCACTTCCAGCTCATCTCGTATCACCTCGGTGCGAGGGCGCTGATGGCGGCACCCGTCATCCCCCTCGCCTTCGCCGTCGCCATGGGCGTCGACGCCCTGGCGGCCCTCGCATCGGGCCGGCTCTACGACCGGGTGGGCCTCGCCACGCTGCTGGCGCTGCCGGTGGTGGCGATCCCCGCCACGGCGCTGGCCTTCGGCGGCTCCACGGCGGGTGCCTGGGCCGGTGTGCTGCTGTGGGGGGCCGCCCTCGGGATCCAGGAGACCGTCATGCGGGCAGCCGTGGCGGATCTCTCGGCCGCATCGTCCCGCGGGCGAGCCTACGGGCTCTTCAACACGAGCTTCGGCCTTGCCTGGTTCGCCGGCAGCGCCCTCATGGGGCTGCTGTACGAGCGGTCCGCCCACTGGGTCGTCGCCTTCGCGGTGGTCATGCAGGTGGCGTCACTGCCGCTGCTGTGGGTGGTGTTGCGTCACAACCGCCGGAGGGGAGACGAGGATGAGCGATCGCCTGAGCCGCACGCTGGCTGAGTACGCCGCCTCCGTCCGATGGGAGGACCTGCCGCCCGAGACGATCCACGAGGTGAAGCGCCGGCTCCTGGACGCCGTGGGCGTCGCGCTGGCGGCCTTCGCCGAGGAGAGCCCCAAGGCCGCTCGGGCGTATGCCTACGAGTGGCCGGTCGCCTCGGGGGCCACGCTGTGGGGCACGGCCTTCACCGCGCCCGCCGACGTCGCCGCCTTCGCCAACGGCGTGATGGTGCGCTACCTCGACTTCAACGACACCTATCTCTCCCGGGAACCCCTGCACCCGAGCGACGTCATCGCGCCGCTGTTGGCCGTGGCGGAGTGGCGAGGGCTCTCGCCGGCCGACTTCATCACGGCTGTCGCCATCGCCTACGAGATCGGCGTCGATCTGTGCGACGCGGCCAGCCTGCGCGCCCACGGGTGGGACCACGTCAACTACATCGGCATCGCCACGGCAGCGGCCGCCGGTCGCCTCATGGGGCTGTCGCCCGAGCAGATCGAGCACGCCATCGCCATTGCTACCGTCCCCCACGCCGCCATGCGCCAGACGAGAGCCGGCGAGCTCTCCATGTGGAAAGGGGCCGCCGCGGCCAACGCCGCGCGGCACGGCGTCTTTGCCGCCGTGCTGGCATCCAAGGGCATGACGGGACCGTTCCAGCCGTTTCTGGGCGAGATGGGGCTGGTGCGGCAGCTGCTGGCGGGCGAGCCCCTGGACGAGGCGGCCCTGGCCTCCCTGGCCGAGCGGCGGCCGCCGCGACGGATCCTGGACACCTATGTCAAGTACTGGCCGGTGGAGTATCACGCGCAGAGCGCCGTCGACGCGGCCCTGCAGCTCCGCTCGGAGCTGGGCGACCCCGGGCGCATCGCCGCGATCCACATCGACACCTTCAAGGCGGCCTACGAGATCATCGCCCGCGATCCCGAGAAGTGGCGCCCGCGCACCCGGGAGACGGCGGACCACTCCCTGCCCTACATCGTCGCCGTGGCGCTGACGGACGGGCGCGTCACCCGCCACTCCTTCTCGCGGGAGCGGCTGCAGGATCCGGCGCTGCGCCACATGCTCGAGTCCCGGGTCACCCTGCGCGAGGATCCCGAGCTGAGCGCGGGCTACCCGGAGGGGATCCCCAACCGCATCACCGTGACCACCACCGACGGCGCTCGCCTCGTACGGGAGGTGCGCTTCCCCCGAGGGCACGCCCGCAATCCCATGAGCGACGACGAGCTGGTGGCCAAGTTTCGCCTCAACGTCTCGGAGCGGCTCAGCCCGGCGCAAGCTGACGTCGTCGTGGAGACCATCATGCATCTCGAGTCGCAGCCGGGGCTGCGGCACCTGGCCGAGCGGTGGCGCCTGTGAGGTGCCGCGCCACCGCAGGCCCGAGGGAGGCGAGAGCCGATGCCGGCCTGGCTTCTGCAGCGTGAGCCGTCCGAGCCGCCCGGGCGGGCGTTGCGACGACTGGTGCAACACGAGCGGGGGCTGATGGTGCCCGGCGTCTTCAACCCGCTGGTGGGGCTCATCGCGGCCCGGCTGGGCTTCCGGGCGCTCTACTTCTCCGGTGCGGCCTACTCGGCCAGCCAGGCGTTGCCCGATCTGGGCCTCTTCACGCTGACCGAGCTCGTGCAGGCGGTGCGCCCCATCTGCCGGGCGACCGGGCTGCCCCTCATCGTCGACGCCGACACGGGGTTCGGCGAGGCGCTCAACGTGGTGGCCGCCGTGGAGCAGCTCGAGCACGCCGGCGCCGCCGCCATCCAGATCGAGGACCAGCAGATGCCCAAGCGGTGCGGCCACCTGAGCGGTAAGGTCGTGGTCGACGCCGAGGAGATGGCGCGCAAGGTCGCCGCGGCCGCCCGGGCGCGGCGCGACCTCCTCATCGTGGCGCGCACCGATGCCCGTGCCACCCACGGCTTCGACGAGGCGGTGCGTCGGGCTCGCCTCTACGTGGAGGCGGGCGCCGACATCGTCTTCCCCGAGGCCCTCGAGTCGGAGGAGGAGTTCGAGGCCTTCGCACGAGCCGTCGACGTGCCGCTACTGGCCAACATGACCGAGTTCGGCAAGACGCCGTACATCCCGGCCCGACGCTTCGCCGAGTGGGGCTACCGGATCGTCATCTTCCCGGTCACGACCCTGCGGATCGCGGCCCGGGCCGTCGAGGAGGCGCTGGTGGCGCTGCGAGACACCGGCACGCAGCAGGGGCTGCTGGACCGGATGCAGAGCCGCCAGGAGCTGTACGATCTCATCGGCTACGAGGAGTACGAGCGCCTGGATCAGGAGGTCGCCCGGTGGCGCTCGGGCGCCTGAGGGGCGGCCCAGGGGGTCGGGGATGGCAAGGGGGGTTGCCGTGATGTCCGGTCCGGATGCGCCTTACAGCCCCGGTCTCGAGGGGGTCATCGCCACCGCCACCTCCATCTCCTATCGGGACGTGGACCACGAGCAGATCGTGGTGCGGGGCTACGACCTCATCGAGCTGGCCCGGCGGCTCGACTACCCGCAGGTGGCCTACCTCGTCATCTACGGCCACCTGCCGTCGGCCGACGAGCTGGCCGTCTTCGAGCAGGCCCTGCGTGACCAGGCGGAGCCGCCCGAGGCCGTGCTGCGCATGCTGGAGCTGATGCCGCGTGCCGCCGAGGTGATGGATGCCCAGCGCACGGCCATCTCGGCCCTGGCGGGATTCGAGGCGCCCGACGAGCTGCGCGACACGACCCCCGACTCCAACGCCCGCAAGGGCGTGCGGCTCCTGGCCCGGATGCCCGCCATCACCGCCAACGCCTATCGCATCCTGAGAGGGCTGCCGACGCAGCGGCCGGACCCGGCCCTGGGCTTCGCCGAGCGCTTCCTGCAGATGATCACGGGACGACGCCCCGATCCCCAGGCCGCCCGCATCTTCGACATGACCCTCACGTGCTACGTCGAGCACGAGCTGCCCAACTCCACCTTCGCGGCCCGGGTCATCGCCTCGACCCTGTCGGACCTGTACGGGGCGGTGGCGGGAGCGGCCGCCTCCCTCAAGGGACCGCTGCACGGTGGGGCCAACGAGGCGGTGGCGCGGATGCTGCTCGACATCCTCGAGCGCGGGGGTGCCTCCATCGCCGAGGCCTACGTGATGGAGCGCCTGGCACGCAAGGAGCGCATCATGGGGTTCGGCCACCGGGTCTACATGCGCCGCTACGATCCCAGGGCCTACCTGCTCAAGGACGCCATCCCCGAGCTGGCGGACCGGCGGCCGGAGGGGCCGGAGCTGTACCGCATCTACCAGATCGTCGAGCGGGTGATGCTGCGGGAGAAGGGTCTGTACCCCAACACCGACTACCCGGTCGGGCTCATCTACTACCTGCTCGACATTCCCATCGAGCTGGACACGCCCATCTTCCTGGCGGCGCGCACGCCCGGGCTGGTGGCCCACGTCATCGAGCAGCACGCCCACAACCGCATCTTCCGGCCGCGCGTGCTCTACCAGGGGCCCCGGGGGCTCCGGCCTGCCGAGGAGGGGGCGCCGGCATGAGCGGGCCCGCCACGGCCCCCGCCGGTGCCCGCCGCCTCACGCAGGTGGGCGTGATGGCTGCCGCCTCTCTGGTGGCCATGCTGACCATCCGCTTTCCCATCGTACCCGGCGCCACGTTTCTCAAGTACGATCCCAGCGACGCGGTGGGATTGCTGGCAGGTCTGACGATGGGACCGGGGGCGGGCGTGTCGACCGTCCTGCTCAAGGACGTCCTCTTCTGGCTCCTGCGGGGCACCGACCCGTTCGGCCCGCTGGCCGACTTCCTGGCGGCCGCCACCTTCGTGGGCGTCGCCTCGGCGGTCGCCCACCGACTGTGGCCGACGGATGACGGCGAGACGACGGTGCGGCGCCCCGCCCTGCGGCCGCTGCATGCGGGCGCGCTGCCGGCCATGGCGCTGGGGGTAGCCGTCGGCACGGCCGCCCGCGTCGTCGTGATGGCGCTGGCCAACTTCCCCATCCTCTACCTGGAGATGGGGATGCCACCCGCCCGGGTCGCCGCGCTGATGTGGCCGGCCATCGTGCCCTTCAACGCGCTCAAGGGGCTCCTCAACGGAGCCCTGGCCATGGTGCTGGCGGCCGCGCTGGTGCGGCGCCACGCGGTGGTAGCGCCGCACCGCTCGTCATGAGCGGGCAGGAGCGGACTCGGCCACGATGCGCCGCAGCACCGCCTGCAGGATGCCGCCCTGCCGGTAGTACTCGACGTCGACCGGGGTGTCGAGCCGCGCCACCACGGTGAAGCGAACCTCGCTGCCATCCGGCCGCCGGGCGACCACCTCCAGCTCCTGGCGCGGCTCGAGGCCCGACTCGATGCCGACGACGTCGATGACCTCGTGGCCGGTCAGGCCCAGGCTCTGGGCGCTGTCGCCCGGCTTGAACTGCAGCGGCAGCACGCCCATGCCGACCAGGTTGCTGCGGTGGATGCGCTCGAAGCTCTCGGCGATGACGGCCCGTACACCCAAGAGGTAGGTGCCCTTGGCCGCCCAGTCGCGGGAGCTGCCCGTGCCGTACTCCTTGCCGGCGATGACCACCAGCGGCACGCCACGCTCCCTGTAGCGCATGGCGGCGTCGTAGATGGGCATCCTCTCGCCCTCGGGCAACAGGAGCGTCCAGCCGCCCTCGGTGCCGGGCACCATCAGGTTGCGCAGCCGGATATTGGCGAAGGTGCCCCGCATCATCACCTCGTGATTGCCTCGCCGGGAGCCGTACGTGTTGAACTCGTGCTCCGGCACGCCCCGCTCCAGCAGGTAGCGGCCCGCGGGGCTCTCCTTGGGGATGGCGCCCGCCGGGGAGATGTGGTCCGTGGTGATGGAGTCGCCCAGCACCGCCAGCACCCGGGCGCCCCGGATGTCGGCGGGCGGCTGGGGCTCCAGGCTCACCCCCTCGAAGAACGGCGGCTCCTGGATGTAGGTGGAGCTGGGGTCCCACCGGTAGAGGTCGCCCTCGGGCACCGGCAGGCTCCGCCACCGCTCGTCCCCGTCGAAGACCCGGGCGTACTCCTCGCGGAAGAGGCCGGGCTCGAGGGCCCGTGCCACCGTCTCGGCGATCTCCTGCTGGCTGGGCCAGATGTCGCGCAGGTAGACGGGCTGGCCGTTGGGGTCGTAGCCCAGGGGCTCGCGGGTGATGTCGACGTCGACGCTGCCCGCCAGGGCGTAAGCCACCACCAGCATGGGCGAGGCCAGGTAGTTGGCCCGCACCAGGGGGTTGACCCGCCCCTCGAAGTTACGGTTGCCGCTCAGGACGGCGGCCACCACCAGGTCGTCCTCCTTGACCCGTGCCGCCACGGGGGCGGGCAGCGCGCCGCTGTTGCCGATGCAGGTGGTACAGCCGTAGCCCACCACGTGGAAGCGCAGCGCCTCCAGGTAGGGCAAGAGCCCCGTCTGCTCCAGGTAGCGCGTCACCACCTTGGAGCCTGGCGCCATGCTGGTCTTGACGTGGGGCTTGACGGTGAGGCCGCGCTCCACGGCCTTCTTGGCCAGCAGCGCCGCCCCCACCATCACCGATGGGTTGGACGTGTTGGTGCAGCTGGTGATGGCGGCGATGACGACGTCGCCGTGGCGCAGGTGGCCGTTGCCGCCCGCATGGCCGTTGCGGGAGGGCTCCCGGGCGGGGTGCTCGTGGGTCCCGTCGCCGTCGTCGGGCAGCGGCTTCTTGTAGAAGCTGGCCATGGCCTGGCGGAAGGCGCTGCGCACCTCCGACAGCAGCACCCGGTCCTGCGGCCGCCGCGGGCCGGCCAGGCTGGGCTCGACCCGGGCCATGTCGAGCTCGACCACGTCGGTGTACTCGGGGGCCGGCGTGTCGTCGGCCCGCCACAGGCCCTGCTCCTTGCAGTAGCGCTCGACCAGCTCCACGTGGGCCGGGTCGCGGCCGGTGCCGCGCAGGTAGCGCAGGGTCTCCTCGTCGACGGGGAAGAAGCCCATGGTGGCCCCGTACTCGGGGGCCATGTTGGCGATGGTGGCACGGTCCGGCAAGCTCAGATGGCTCAGGCCCGGGCCGAAGAACTCGACGAACTTGTCGACCACGCCCTTCTTGCGCAAAAGCTCGGTCACGGTCAGCACCAAGTCGGTGGCCGTGGCGCCCTCGCGCAGCTGCCCGGTCAGGCGCACCCCGATGACGTCCGGGATGAGCATGTAGTAGGGCTGGCCCAGCATGACCGCCTCGGCCTCGATGCCCCCCACGCCCCATCCCAGGACGCCCAGCGCGTTGACCATGGTGGTGTGCGAGTCGGTGCCGACCAGGGTGTCCGGGTAGGCCTCCCACTCGCCGGCGTGCTGGCGGCGATGGACGACCGTCGCCAGGTACTCCAGGTTGACCTGGTGCACGATGCCCGTGCCGGGCGGCACGACCCGGAAGTTGTCGAGCGCCCGCTGCGCCCACCGCAGCAGGGCGTAGCGCTCACGGTTGCGCTCGTACTCCTTCTCCACGTTGACCCAGAAGGCGTAGGCCGTGCCGAAGAGGTCCACCTGGACCGAGTGGTCGATGACCAGGTCGGCCGGCACCAGCGGGTTGATGCGCCTGGGATCCCCGCCCATGCGCGCCACCGCGGCCCGCATGGCGGCCAGGTCCACGACCGCCGGCACCCCGGTGAAGTCCTGCAGGATGACCCGGGAGGGCATCCAGCCGATCTCGCGTCGCTGCGAGGCGGTGGGCTGCCAGCGAGCCAGGTCGACGACGTCCTCTTCGGTGACGATGCGGCCGTCGACGTGGCGCAAGAGGTTTTCGAGCAACACCCGGATGGAGAACGGCAACCGCCCGATGGATGCGACCCCACGGCTCTCGAGGACCGACAGGCGGTGGATGGTGAGCGGCCCCTGCGGCGAGTCGAGCCGGCCGCGGGCCCCGAAGGGATCCTTGACGGCTGTGGTTGCGTGCGGCATGGCGTGTGAGCCCCCCAAAGGCGTCCCCTGCTCCAAGTGACCTGGGCGGACCGCCGTCCTCATTTTAACAGGGAACCGGTGGTCCCGGCAGGATCGGGCGGTCCTGCCTGGCATCGCGCTCGGTTCTGCACCCGACGCCCGGAGCCACGGGGACCCCATCGGCCTACCGTGGCCAACCGATTCCCCGGGGACAAAGGCCAGGGGCCGTCCCGTGGCGTTCGCAACTGGCGTCCGACCCGCGCGTTCGGGTTGGATCAGGGCGGCGGCAAGCCTTGGATGCAGCGAGCTCAAAGAGGAATCGAGGTCAGGAAGGAGATGGGGGTCCGGTCATGCAGCGTCTTCACAACCTCCTGGTCGTCGCCGGGCTCGCTGCGCTGGCCCTGGTCGCCTCGCTGAGCTGGGCGCTCGGGCTGGCGGAGGTGGTCGAGGGAGCCGGCGGCGGGATCGACAGCGAGTGGGCGCAATCCGGCCACGCCAACCGGGAGATGGCGGTGGAGGAGGCGACGGTCGACTTCCGCCAGGCCTCGGCCGCCCACTGCGGGCGTTGCCATGCCTCCCAGGGCTTCGCCGTCTGGGCCGAGCAGCTCCGGCAGGGCAACCCCGGCAACATCACCGGGCCCGACGGCAAGGCGGCCACGGTGGAGGGCTGACGGCCGAAAAGGTGCAGCCCATCGACTGCCAGGCGTGCCACACCGACAGCTTCGACCTGCGCATCGCCGGCTCGACGCCCATGCTGCCCTCCGGCTTCGCCGCGAAGGGCGTCGGTGACGGTGCCTTGTGCATGAGCTGCCACAACTCCCGTAACGGTGCCATCGCGTGGGACGCCGCCGACCCCGGCCGCTACACGGCGCCTCATCACTCGGTGCAGGCGGACGTCATCATGGGCAAGAACGTCTACTTCGTCGACTACGGCGATGCCTACGTCTCGGCCCACGCGGCCTTCACGGGCGACTCGTGCGTCACCTGCCACATGAAGATGGGTGGGGGCCACACCTTCCAGGCCTCGCCCGACAGCTGCGCCACCTGCCACGGTGCCGGCTACCGGGCCGAGATGGTGCAGCGGCCGGTCCAGGTGCTCCTGGACGAGACGGCGGCGGCCATCAGCCAGCGGTTCGTGACGCAGTTCGCGGCCAGGGTGCGCGAGGTCGGCGCCTGGGATCCGCAGACCGACGAGACACGCACGGTAGCCATCGACGGCAGGCGCATCGTCGCCGTCGCGCCGACGGGCATCCACGGGCAGATGGGCTTGGCGATCACCATGCAGGACGGCACGGTGCTGTACGCCCAGCTGGCCCAGATCAAGGGGGCCGACGGCAAGCCCGTCGTCGCCACCTCCGACCCCTTCGTCCGTGCCCTGTGGAACTACATGGTCGTCCTCTGGGACGGCTCGATGGGCGTCCACAATCCGACGTTCGTGCGGACGGTCCTGACGGCGACGCAGGAGGCGCTGCGCTGAGGGCCGACCCGCGACGACAAGGGGCCGCGGAGATGACGACCGGGGGGTGGAGCCGACGGCTCCGCCCCCTTCGTCTTGCCGGGAGGAGGACCCGGCCCGTCGCGGAAGCATGGGAGCCGGGGGTGGCTGCCATGCGGTTGGACGTGTCGGCGCGTCGGATGCGGGTCTCGATGAGGGGGCGGCTCGTGTGGGCCCTGGTGGCCCTGGCCGCCATCGGCGCCCCGGGTGTGAGGGCCGCGGCGGACCCGGCCGGAGCGGCCGAGAGGGTGGCCCAGGCCGATGCGCTCTACGAGTCGGCCCGCAGCCTGGAGGAGCTCCAGAGGGCGTACGGCCTCTACAAGGAGGCCCTCGAGGCCGACCCGCAGTCGTACGAGGCCGCATGGAAGGCCGGCCGCGCCGCCTGGCAGCTGGCCGAGCTGGTGCCCAAGCCCGAGCGGCGTCCCCTCCTGGAGGAGGGCGAGCGCCTGGCCCGGCGGGCCACCGAGATCGACCCCCGCGGAGTGGACGGCCATTACTGGTACGGCGTGCTCATCGGTCGGGTCGGGGAGGAGCGGGGGGTCCTCGTCAGCCTCTTCCTGGTCGACGACGTGCTGCGGGAGATGGAGACGGTGCTGGAGCTGGATCCGACCCACGCGGGGGCGCACCACGTGTTGAGCGTCCTCTATCGGGTGGTGCCGGGCCGTCCGCTCTCCGTCGGCGACAAGCGCAAGGCGGTGCAGCACGCGGAGCTCTCGGTGAGGTATGCTCCTGACGACCTCCTCTATCGCCTCGGCCTGGCGGAGGCGTATCATGCCGCTGGCGACCGAGCATCCGCGGTACGGGTCTTGCGGGAGGTCCTGGCCATGCCCGAGCAGGATCCGGTCAACGACGCCCGCACCAAGGAGCGAGCCCGCCAGCTCCTGCAGGAGCTGGGCGAGACCACCTGATTCGGAGGTAGACGATGCCTTCGCCGCTGCACGATCTGACGACCGAATCCCACAACCCACTGAGCCGTGATCTCGACCGCCTCTCTTCCTTCGAGATCGCCCGCCTAATGAACCAGGAGGACGCGCTGGTGGCGCTGGCCGTGCGCGACGAGCTGCCGGCCATCGCCCGCGCCATCGATCTGGCCGCCGCCACCCTCGCGTCTGGGGGCCGGGTCGTCTACGTCGGCGCCGGCACCAGCGGCCGCCTGGGCATGCTGGATGCCTCGGAGTGGCACCCCACCTTCGGCGTCGATCCCGACGTCGTGCGGGTCATCCTGGCCGGAGGTCCTCAGGCGGTCCACAGTCCGGTGGAGGACGCCGAGGACGACGAGCAGGAGGGGTATCGCAGGGTGCGGGAGACGGTGCGCTCTGGCGACCTGGTGGTGGGGCTGGCCGCCAGCGGGCGCACGCCCTTCGTCGTCGGGGCCCTGCGAGCGGCGCGGGATGTGGGCGCCCGGACGGTCTCCATCGCGTGCAACCGGCCCAGTCCGATCGAAGCCCTGGCCGACGTGGCCATCGCCCCGGTGGTGGGCCCCGAGGTGCTGGCCGGCTCCACCCGCCTCAAGGCCGGGACCGCCCAGAAGATGGTGCTCAACATGATCTCCACGGGCGCCATGGTGCGGCTGGGCAAGGTCTACCGCAACCTCATGGTCGACATGCTCGCGACCAACGACAAGCTGCGGCGCCGCGCCCTGCGGATGGTGCGGGCCGCCACCGGTTGCACGGAGGAGCAGGCCGCCGATGCTCTCTCCCGGGCCGGGATGCACGTCAAGACCGCCATCGTCATGCTCCTGGCCGGTGTGGGGGTCGAGGAGGCCAGGGCGCGGCTTGTGGCAGCCGGAGGCTTCGTGCGGCGGGCCGTGCAGGAGTGACGCCGGAGCGACGATGAGCGCCCTTCTCCCCAAGCGGCTCCTGCCCCGGGAGCATGGCGTCTGGTTCATGTGGCTGGTGCCGGCCCTCCTGGGGGCCCTGCTGGGCGGGCCTCACCCGGCGCACCTGCTGGTGCTGCTCTCCGCCTTCGCGGTGCACCTGGCGTCGCATGCGGCCCTCGAGGCCGTACGTGAGGGCGAGCGGGGCGCACCCTGGTGGCGGTGGGCCGCCGGCACGGGGGCCGTCGCCGTCGCGCTGCTGGCGTACCCCCTCTGGCGCTTCCCGGTCATCGTCCTGTTCGGAGCGGCGGCAGTGCTGGCCTTCGCGCTCAACCTCTACTCCGCCAGGCGTCGCCAGGAGCGGACGCTCCTCAACGACGCCCTGGCCATCGCCGGACTCGAGCTGTGGGCGCCGGTCTCGTACCTGGTGGGGGCCGCTCGCCTCGATAGGGACGCCGCGTTGCTGTGGCTGCTCTGCTTCGTCTTCTTCATGGGGACGGCCTTCCACGTCAAGACCGTCTTTCGCGAGCGGGACGACCCCGCTTTCAAGCGGCTCTCCGACCTGGTGCACCTGGGGCTGCTGGGCCTGCCGGCCCTGGTCGGGGTGCCCCAGATGGGCTGGGCCTACCTGCCGAGCGCGCTGCGTACCTGGCTGATGCCGAGGCAACGGCGGCTGCGCCCGCTCACCGTCGGCCTGGTGGAGATCGCCAACGCCGTGCTCTTCATGCTCCTCGTGGTGGGGCTGTGGCCGGCCTGAGTCAGGGCTTGCGGAGTCAGGGCCGGGCACGCAGCCAGTACCAGACCAGCCGGATCCACTCGATGATCACCGTCTCCCCGCCGTCGGGGTCCTGCCACCATCGCTCCAGGTCGAAGCGCCACTCTGCACTCGGTACGCTGCGCACCTCCACGCCCGCGGGGCCCCAGACCCGCCGGAAGACCATGGCGGCCCGTCGGCTGTGCCAGTCCGACGTCACCAGGAGCACGCGTCGCCACCCCCGCTCACGGGCGAGCCCGACGGTGAGGGCCGCGTCCTCCCACGTGCTGCGGCTCTCTCGCTGCGTCAGGATGGCCTGCGAGGGCACCCCCGCCCGGCGTGCGACCTCGGCCAGGTAGTCGGCCTGGACCCGTCCGGGGGCGATGGCCATGCCGCCTGTCACGAGCAAGAGCGGCGCCCATCCCTCCCGGTACAGGCGGATGCCCTGCTGGATCCGGCCCTGCCAGTCGCCGCCCAGCACCACGATGGCGTCGGCCGGCACCGGCGAATCGGCCACCACGAGCCACCGGCCGAGAGCCGCCAGCAGCACGGGGTGGACCGCGAGCAGCACCAGCGCCACCGCCGCGAGGCCGCTGGCAGCCAGCAGCAGGCGCCGGGGCCGTCGGCGGGGACGTCCGCGCACCGCCACGCCGGGGAGCGTCATCTCAGGATGCCGATTGCGGGGCGCTTGCCCCGACCCGCAGCTGCCGCACGCCCTCCCGGATGCGGCTCAGCCTCGTCCCGTGCAGCGGGTACAGCCACAGCCAGACCAGCGTGATGGCCAGGATGGCCGCCGGCACTGCCGTCACCAGCAGTCGGAGGCCGATCAGGGCGCTCTCCGGCTGGACGGCCAGGTCGGGGCTGTAGCCGGAGCGGGTCAGCACGAAGGCCAGGATCGCGGCCTGGGCGATGCCGTTGAGCCGCAGGATGAGCGCGTGCATGCCGAAGTACATGCCCTCGCGACGCTGCCCCGTCTGCAGGTGGTCCTCGTCGATCACGTCGGAGATGAGCACGTCCAGCAAGAGGAGCACGGCCGAGACCCCCAGCCCCACCACGCCTGCCGCCACCATGGCGCTCACCAGGTCCCGGGCCAACCAGAAGCCGGTCAACGAGACCAGGAAGAGCACCACCCCCTCCAGCATGGCCCGCCGGGGCCCCACGGCATTGGTGCGGCGCACCCAGAGGGGCAGCGTCACGGCCATGACGCCGAAGGTCGAGGCCAGCACCAGGGTGTTGCCCAGCGGGGAGAGCCCCAGGGCGTACTTGGTGTAAAACGGGATGGCCGCCTGGATGACCGCCAGCGCCAGCTGCACCGAGAAGCTGACCAGCGCGAAGGTGACGAAGGAGAAGTTGGCCAGGGTGTGACGCAGCGCGGGCAACAGGCTCAGCGCCTGGGCCTGACCGAAGCGGGGATCCTCACGTGCCCCCGCCAGAGAGGCCAGCAAGGCCAACCCCGTGATGACGCCGAAGAGCAGGCCCATGCCGTCCCAGCCCAGGGCATCGGCCACCGTCGAGCCCAGGGCCATGCCCAGCGCCAGGCCCACCAGGGTCCACGCCTGCCGCATGGCCGAGACCGAGGCCCGCTCCCGGAGCTGGGGGAACATCTCGGGAAAGAGGGCCGTCCAGTTGAGCACCGTCATGGTGAAGAAGAAGTCATAGGCGCAGATGGTGATCAGGAAGTACCACGGCAGCGCCCCCGCGGTCGACTCGCGCACGCCCGGCGGCGGCGCCCACAGGAGGTAGAAGGCGACCGCGAGCGGGAGCCATCCCGCCGCGATGTAGGGGATGCGTCGGCCCCACCGGCTGCGGGTCCGGTCGGAGATGAAGCCCAAGAGCGGGTCGTTGATGGCGTTCCACAGGCTCCAGATGGCCATCATCTGGCCGATCCGGGCGGCCGGGGCCCGCAGCACGTCGACGTAGAAGAAGAGGATGTACGTGGTGACCACCTGGCCCGGGAGCGCCGCTCCCAGGGAGCCCAGGCTGTAGACGACCTTACGCCACGGCGACACGGGCCCGCCCCCCTACCGGCTCGAGTCCGATCCCCGATTCGCCGCCGTCGGGCGGGCGTCCTGGCACTCTCAACCGCCCGCTGTTGCCAGCACCTCCACGAAGTAGCCATGCACCCGCAGGTCCTCCGTCAGCTCGGGGTGGAAGGCGCAGCCCAGCACCCGCCCGCTCTGCACGGCCACCGGCTGGCCGTCGCAGGTGGCCAGGGTGCGCACCTGCGGGCCCAGCGCGACGATGCGTGGCGCCCGGATGAAGACCCCGGGGAAGGGCTCGCCGTCCAGTGGCGGGTGCAGCACGACGGGCGCCTCGAAGCTGGCCGTCTGGCGGCCGTAGCCGTTGCGCGCGACCGTCACGTCCAGCAGCCGCAACCCCCCACCCGCCTCGTCACGCCCGGCCGGCACCTGGCCCGGCTCCGCCTGCTCCACCACGGTGGTGGCCAGCAGGATCAGCCCGGCGCACGTCCCCATCAATGCGAGGCCCGCGGCATGCGCCTGGAGGATGGCATCGGTCAGGCCGTCTCGCATCAGGCGACGCAGCGTCGTGCTCTCGCCCCCGGTCAGCACCAGGCCCGCCAGCCCCTCCAGGTCCCGGGGCTCTCGGACCCGGCGCACCTGCACCCCCAGCCTGCGGAGCGCGGCCTCGTGCTCCTGCACCGACCCCTGAAGCGCCAGCACGCCGATGAGCCGGGACATCGGCCCGTCACCACCCTCGCTCCTGAAGCCGCTCCGCCGCCTGCAGCTGGGCCGCGGCCCGCCCGGGCATCGCCTCGCCCAGGCCTCTCGATGCCTCGGCCAGGACGCGCGGGTCGTCGTAGTGAGCCACCGCCTGCACGATGGCGCGGGCTCGGGCGGCCGGGTCGGCCGACTTGAAGATGCCCGACCCCACGAAGACGCCGTCGGCACCGAGCTGCATCATGAGCGCGGCATCCGCCGGCGTGGCCACGCCGCCAGCCGCGAAGTTGACCACCGGGAGCCTCCCCTCCTGCGCTACCTGGCGCACCAGCTCGTAGGGGGCCCCCAGCTCCTTGGCCCTGGCCATCAGCTCCTCGGGACCCAGGGTGGTCAGCTCACGGATCTGCCGGTTGACCCGGCGCAGGTGGCGGACGGCCTCCACGACGTCACCCGTGCCGGCCTCGCCCTTGGTGCGGATCATGGCGGCGCCCTCGGCGATGCGCCGAAGGGCCTCGCCCAGGTCGCGCGCGCCACAGACGAAGGGCACCTTGAAGGCGTGCTTGTCGATGTGGTGCTCCTCGTCGGCCGGGGTCAGCACCTCGCTCTCGTCGATGAAGTCCACCTCCAGGGCCTCCAGGATCTGCGCCTCGACGAAGTGGCCGATGCGGACCTTGGCCATGACGGGGATGGTGACGGCCCGCTTGATGGCCTCGACGACGTCGGGGTCGGCCATCCGGGCGACGCCCCCCGCGGCCCGGATGTCGGCCGGTACCCGCTCGAGGGCCATGACCGCGACGGCACCGGCCTCCTCGGCGATGCGCGCCTGCTCGGGGGTGGTGACGTCCATGATGACGCCCCCCTTCAGCATCCGCGCGAGCCCGTCCTTGACCGTCCAGGTACCGGTGCGCCTCTCCATCGCCCGCTCTCCTCCCGAGCGCTCGGGGCGACGGGAGCGAGGCGACGGCTCGCAGGGTCCGGCGGCGGGGGCCAAAGCGGAAGGGCCCGGATCCAGGCCCCGTCACGGGGCCGCCCGGTCTCTGCCGCGCCCTCTCCCACTCGGACTTTACCGTCGGCGCCGGATTCACACCGGCTCGACCGCTGAGGCTGACGGGCTCGTCCCCCGCCGTGCAGGCGGGGGCATCACCGCCGGTCGGGAATCGGGAGTCCGTCCCTCACCCTGCCCCGAAGGCGCTACCATGATGTTGGGGATCGGTCGAAGGGTATTCGAGCCGGCCCGGCTTACTCCCTGCCGCGGGCCCGCCCGTCCCCACCCCCGGTCCGAAGGGAGCGAGACCCATGCGTGCCTGGACCCTGCACCGCCCCGGCCACGTGGCGGACCGTCCGCTCACCCTGGAGGAGCGCCGGCGGCCCGAGCCCGGTCCCGGCGAGGTGCGGTTGCGAGTCCTTGCGTGCGGCATCTGCCGCACCGACCTCCACATCGTCGCGGGGGAGCTGCCGCCACCCCGCCTCCCCGTGGTGCCCGGGCACCAGGTCGTGGCCACGGTGGAGGCCCTCGGCAGCGGGGCGCAGGAGAGCCTGCCGGACGGCATCCAGACGGGCAGCCGGGTCGGGGTGGCGTGGCTCCATCGGGCGTGCGGCCGGTGCGCCTACTGCCTGGGGGGCCGGGAGAACCTCTGCGAGCGGCCCCGCTTCACGGGCTACCACGCCGATGGCGGCTACTCGGAGTGGATGGTGGCGCCCGCCGACGCCCTGCTGCCCATCCCTGCCCGGTACTCGGACGTGGAGGCGGCGCCGCTGTTGTGCGCTGGCGTCATCGGGTACCGCTCGCTCAAGGTGGCCGGCGTCCAGCCGGGCCAGCGGCTGGCGCTGATCGGCTTCGGCGCATCCGCGCACCTGGTGCTGCAGGTGGCGGTGGCCTGGGGGTGCGAGGTGATCGTCTTCTCCCGGGGGCCCCACCACCGGCAGCTGGCGCGGCGCCTGGGCGCCGTCTGGACGGGAGCGCCGGGCGAGACGCCGCCTTTCGCGGCGGACGCGGCCATCTCCTTCGCCCCCGCGGGCGGCGTGGTGCCGGCCGCCCTGCAGGTGTTGCGCCGGGGCGGGACGCTGGCCATCAACGCCGTGCACCTCGAGGGAGGTCTTCCTCCCCTGGACTACGCCCTCCTGTACCACGAGCGCCGGCTGGCCAGCGTGGCCAACACGACCCGGGCCGACGGGCGTGAGTTCATGGCGCTGGCGGCCCGCCTCCCGTTGAGGGTCCACGCCGAGGCCGTGCCCTTCACACAGGCCAACGAGGCACTCCTGCGGCTCCAGGCAGGAGAGACCGAGGCCGCCCTGGTGCTGACCATGGATCGGCATGCGTGAGGCTCGGGAGAGACGGGGGTCACCGGCCGCCTTCGGAGCGGGGCCGCTGCGACGGCGGCGTGCCGGCCGGGCCGGGCTCCCAGATGACGGGCAGCGAGTAGCGGACCACCACCTCCACGTCCTCGACCCAGAAGCGCCGCTTGCCCACCCGCAGGGTACCCGGGCCCAGGTGACGGGTGCGGACCCGTCGCTCGAACCCCAGGACTCGCATCCGGAGGGGATCGCTCGGATAACGGCCCAACCCGCTACGCCTCCGCGATCGATCGTATGGGGCCGAGCCGCGGCCGGTGCCTGCGTCATCGCCTCGTGAGGACCGTCACGACGCCAGCAGGCTCTCGAGGGCGATGGCCGCCCGCAGCAGGTCCAGCTCCTGCCCCCACCGCGTCACCAGCTGCACCGCGATGGGCAGCCCCTCGGGGCTCGTCGCCACCGGCAGGGCCATGGCCGGCAGGCCCGTCAGGTTGAAGGGCCCGGTGAAGCGAGTCATGGCTCGATGGATCGGCTCCACCTCGCCGTCCACCGTCACGACGCGGGTGCCGAGCGGCGGCGGGAGCACCGGCAAGGCGGGCACGAGCAGCAGATCCACCGTGGTCCACACGTCGGCCATCGAGTCGCAGAGCCACCGTCGCATTCGCTGCCCCTGCAGGTAGTCGACGGCCGTGAGGAACTCCCCGATCTTGAGCCGCAGCCTGACGTCCTCGCCGAACCGGTCCCACTGGGCGCGCAGCCGCTCGCGGTGCACCGACGTCGCCTCCGCGTGGAGGATGATGAATTGGGCCACCCGGAAGGCGCCGGGGGCCGGTAGCTCCACCACGACCGGAGCAGCGCCGACGGCGGCGAGGCGCTGGCAGACCACGGCCAGGGCCCGGCGCACCGGGGCCTGGAGGGGCCCCATCCACTCATCGGGTGGCACCCCGATGCGCAGGCCGTCCAGGGCCTGCCGCTGCCAGCGCTCTCGCTGGGAGGCGGACGCCCCCGTGCCATCCGGCAGCCGGTCCACCGCCAGCTCCGCCGCCGCGCGCAACGGGCCCGAGAGCGACGCCCCGGGTGGAGCGGCCCCTCGCGACGCCGTGGCCAGCGCGCGGGCGAAGTCACGCTCCTCGGTGGAGAGCACGTCGGCCATGGCCGCGAAGAGCAGGGCAACGTCGCCCGCCGTGCCGGCCAGGGGGCCTACGTGGTCCAGGCTCCACGACAGCGGGAAGACCCCCTCCCTGGAGATGCGGCCGTACGTAGGCTTGAGGCCTGCGACTCCGCAGGCTGCCGCGGGGATCCGGACCGACCCTCCCGTGTCGGTGCCGAGGGCGGCCGGTACGGCTCCGGCGGCCACGGCCGCGGCGGAACCTCCGCTCGAGCCGCCCGCCACGTGGCCCGGGCGGCGAGGGTTGTCGACCGGGCCGAAGTGGGGGTTTTCGGAGGTGATGCCGTAGGCGAGCTCGTGGAGGTTGGTGGTGCCCATCACGATGGCCCCCTCGGCCACGAGCCGACGCACGGCCTCGGCGTCGCGGGCCGCAGGCTCCGGGGGCAACACGCGCGAGCCCCCCGTCATGACGTGCCCCTCCAGGGCCAGGAGGTCCTTGACGGCGACAGGGACGCCCCACAACAGCGCGGGCTCTCCTGGCGCCGGGCGCGCCGCCTCACGGCGTGCTCGCTCCTCGAGCACCTCGATGAACGCGTGCCCCGGCCCGAGGCCGTAGGCCACCTGCAGGGCCTGCTGGACCACCTCCTCGACCGTGGTGCGGCCGCTGGCCAGCTCGCGCAGGACCGCCAGCACCGAGGTGGCGACCCGGGGTGGCGGACCGAGATCGACGTCCGGCCCCTCTGCAGGGTGCGCCATCGGTACAGGCCGGCCGGCTGTCCGAGCCGCTGGCCCCGCCGCGGGCATCAGGGAGGGAGCGAAGGCTGGCTCTGTCCGGTCGGAGACCGGGATCGCCGACAGCAACTCGAGCTCGGCCAGGTGCTGCTCGAGGCGCCCCGCCCACTGATCGACCCGCCCGAAATCCACCGGCTCTCGACGAAGCCGGCTCAGCGCCGACACCAGCTCCCGCAACACCTCTCGCGACATCGCGTCGACCCCCGTCCGGCTGGAAGGTTCGGGGCGACGGCAAGCCCTCCCTCGCGCGGTGTCCCTGCGGACGGGCAGGAGAGCGGGGGCTGCACCGCGAAATGGACGCGGCATGGAGACGGAGTCCATGTCCCGTCGTCCGTGGCTGGCGGGGGTCAAGGCCGCCCTGCCCATCGCGGTGGGCTACGTCCCCGCCGCCGTCGCCTTCGGGGTGACGGGTCGTCAGGCCGGTCTGGGAGTGGCCGAGACCCTCCTGATGTCGCTGGTGGTCTACGCCGGGGCGAGCCAGTTCGCCCTGGCGGGCATGATCGGCACCGGTGTCCCGGCCCCCGCCGCGGCGGCCGCGGCCCTGGCCCTCAACGTGCGCCACGTCCTGTACGGGCCGGCCCTGGCCCCGCTGCTCCCGAGGCTGGGGCGGGCAGCCACCGTCGGCCTCGCCTTCGGGCTGACCGACGAGGTCTTCGCGGTGGCCTCCACCCTGCTGCCCGGCCGGTCCGTCTCGGGTTGGTGGCTCTTGGGGCTGGAGGCGACGGCCTACGGCGCGTGGGTGACGGGGACGTGGGTCGGGGCCGTCGGGGGCGAGGCGGTGGCCGTACGCCTTCCCGGCGTCTCCGCCGCCATGAGCTTCGCGCTGCCCGCTCTGTTCGTCGCGCTCTTGATGACGCTGCTGGCCTCGGGGCCCCGGGGAGCCTCGGAGGGAGAGACCGGGGCTCTTCGGGCCAGCGCCGCCGTGGGCGCTGCAGTGGCCGTTGGGGCCTGGTGCGTCGGATGGGACCGCTGGGCGGTACTGACGGCCGGGCTCGCCGGCCCGGTGGCCGGCTGGGCCTGGTTGCGCCGGCGGGCCGGCCCACGGGGGATCTCGTCGGCCCGAGCGAGGATCCGGAGGGGGCGCACCCAGCAGGCGTGAGCGTACGCGGTGAGCTGTTGTGGCTCTTCGTGGTGGTGGGCGTCGGGACGTACCTCATGCGGGCGGTGCCGCTGCTCATGGCGAGGCGTTCCGGCACGGCGGCCCAGCTGCCCGTCTCTTCGCGTGGCCGAGAGGAGGCGGGTGGGGCGCTGGTCTGGTTTCGCCTGGTGGCTCCCGCCATCGTGGCCTCCCTCCTGGTCGGCACCCTGCTGCCCCCGCACCCGGCCCCCGGAGGCTGGCAGCAGCACGTGGCCTCGTGGGTGGCGCTCGTCGCTTCGGCATGGGCCCAGGCCCGGTGGGGCAACCTCGGGCTCACGGTGCTCTCCGGCGTCGTCGTCTTCGGGCTGGTGACGTGGGCCATCTGACGGCCTCGGCCCCCACCGGGGAGAGGCCGCGCCACGCAAGGAGTACGATGGATCGACGGGAGGGTTTGCGTTGCGCATCGGAGCGGTGCTGGGCCAGGATCGGGAGACCATCGTCCCGCTGCCGGACGGACCGACGGCGGCCATCGTGGAGACGGAGACGGGGGAGGTCACCTATCTGCCCAACCCGGCGCTCAGCGTCCGGCAGGGCCGCCGGGCGGCGGTGACCCGCCTGTTCATCGACAGCGGGGTCAAGGCGGTGCTCGCGGTGCCCGGTGCTTTCTGCGAGCACTCGCACGAGCTGGCCAGACGCCACGGGCTGGAGTTCATCCCGGTGGCGGCGGGGACGCGACTGCCCCAGGTGCTGGCCGACCCCGCCGGCTATCTGAGCCAGCGCAGGCCCTCGCTGCCCACGGGGATGCTCTTCGTCTCCATGGGCGAGCACCACGGCCATCACGACCATGCCCATCCCCACGAGCATCGCCACGACGACGCGGGCGGGTCCGGGGGCGCCTGAAGGCGCTCTCCGGGCCCGGGCCAGTCGTATTGGTGCGTATTTGCAACAACGCCCGCCTCCGCCCTATCATAGGAGAAGCACCCGACCGTGGTCGCATCGGTTGATTCCGGTGTCCGATCGTGGGCACGGGCACAGGGAGGCGAGCCGGACCGCCATGAGCAGGCCCATTGACGCACTGCTGCAGGAGCAGCGCCGCTATCCTCCCCCGGCCGAGTTCGCGGCACGCGCCAACGTCGACGACCCCGACGTGTACCGGCAGGCCGACGAGGACTTCGAGGGATTCTGGGCTCGGTGGGCCGAGGAGCTGGCGTGGTTTCGCAAGTGGGATCGGGTGCTCGAGTGGCACCCTCCCGATGCCCGCTGGTTCGTCGGCGGTCGCCTCAACGCATCGGTCAACTGCGTCGACCGCCACCTCGCCACGCCCCGCAAGAACAAGGCGGCCATCATCTGGGAGGGCGAACCCGGCGAGACGCGGGTGGTCACCTATCAGGAGCTGGCGCGCCAGGTCAACCGCTTCGCCAACGTGCTCAAGGCCCTGGGGGTGCGCAAGGGCGACCGCGTCACCCTCTACCTGCCCATGATCCCCGAGCTGCCCATCGCCATGCTGGCGTGTGCCCGCATCGGGGCGGTGCACTCGGTGGTCTTCGGAGGCTTCAGTCCGACCGCCCTGGCCCAGCGCATCGCCGACTCAGGCTCTCGGGTGCTCGTCACGTGCGACGAGTACTACCGCCGGGGCGAGCGCATCCCCCAGAAGCGGCGCGCCGACGAGGCCGTCCAGATGGCAGGCGGCATCGACAAGGTGGTGGTGGTGCGCCGCACGGGCGCCAACGTGCCCATGACCCCGGGGCGGGACCTGTGGTGGGACGAGCTGATGGCCTCCGCCGATCCCCACTGCCCCCCGGAGCCCATGGACAGCGAGGACATGCTCTTCATGATGTACACCAGCGGCACGACTGGCAAGCCCAAGGGCATCGTCCACACCACCGGCGGTTACCTGGTCGGCGTCCATGCCACGACCAAGTGGGTCTTCGACTTGAAGGAAGAGGACACGTACTGGTGCTCGGCTGACATCGGCTGGATCACGGGCCACTCCTACATCGTCTACGGCCCGCTCTCCAACGGGGCCACCACCGTCATGTACGAGGGCTCACCCGACTGGCCCGACAAGGATCGCCTCTGGAGCATGGTGGAGCGTTACGCCGTCAACATCTTCTACACCGCGCCGACCGCCATCCGGCAGTTCATGCAGTGGGGCGAGGCGTACCCCCGTCGCCACGACCTGTCGAGCCTGCGTCTGCTCGGCAGCGTGGGCGAGCCCATCAACCCCGAGGCGTGGGTCTGGTACCACCGGGTCATCGGCGGCGAGCGCTGCCCCATCGTCGACACCTGGTGGCAGACCGAGACCGGCATGATCCTCATCACGCCGTTGCCGGGCATCACCGTCACCAAGCCGGGCTCGGCGACCCGTCCCTTCCCCGGGGTGAAGGCGGCGGTCCTCGACGAGCAGGGGCAGCCCGTGCCGCCGGGTGGAGGAGGCTACCTGGCCATCCTGCGCCCGTGGCCGGCGATGCTGCGGACCATCTGGGGCGACCACCAGCGCTACGTCGACACCTACTGGTCTCGGTGGAACCGGCAGACATACTACCCCGGCGACGGGGCCAAGTGGGACGAGGACGGCTACTTCTGGGTGCTGGGCCGTGTCGACGACGTGATGAACGTGGCGGGCCATCGCCTCTCCACCATGGAGATCGAGAGCGCCCTGGTGGAGCACCCCGCGGTGGCCGAGGCCGCCGTCATCGGCGCCACCCACTCCATCAAGGGGCAGGTGCCGGTCGCCTTCGTCATCCTCAAGTCCGGCTGGGAGCCCTCGGAGGCCCTGGAGCGGGAGCTCAAGGAGAAGGTCGCGCAGGTGATCAGCCCCATCGCCCGGCCGGACCGGGTCGTCTTCACCCCGGACCTGCCCAAGACGCGCAGCGGCAAGATCATGCGCCGCCTGTTGAGGGACATCGTACACGGCTCGGCGCTGGGCGACGTGACCACCCTGCGTAACCCCGAGGTGGCCGAGCATCTCCGCCAGGCCTTCGAGACGGCGGCGCCCCACCGGGCCGCCTCCGGCTGACGGACCAGGCCGGGTCGGGCGTGCGACGCGCCACGGCTCGATGCGGGAGCCGCCCCGGTGGCTGGCCGGGGCGGCTCCGGTCTCGTCGTCTCGTCGATCCGTCCCTCAGTCCACGACGGCGTTGGCCTCGATGACCCGCCGGTACCAGTGCGCGCTGTCCTTCCAGATGCGGGCCTGCGTGTCGAAGTCGACGTAGAGCACGCCGAAGCGCTTGCTGTATCCGTGGGCCCACTCGAAGTTGTCCATCAGCGACCACAGGAAGTAGCCCCGCACCGGTACCCCGTCGTCGATGGCCCGGGAGACCGCCAGGAGGTGGTCCCGCAGGTAGGCCACCCGGGCCGGGTCGTGGACGGCCCCGTCAGGGCTCACCGCGTCGTCGAAGGCCGCCCCGTTTTCGGTGATGAGGATGGGCAGCTCCCCGGTGTACTCGTGGCGCAGCCGCTCGAGGAGACGGCGCAGTCCCTCGGGATAGACCTCCCAGCCCATGGCGGTCTTGGGCAGCGGCCCCTCCACCTGGCGCATCGCCATCAGTGGCTCGCCGGGCTCGTGGCGCACCAGCTGGCGGCTGTAGTAGTTGACGCCGAGGAAGTCGATGGGAGCTGCGATGGCCCGCATCTCCTCCTGGGGCGGCTCCGGCAGGGGCAGGCCGAGGCCGGCGAAGTGCGCCACCATGTCGGACGGGTAGGCCCCCCGGAAGAGGGGATCGAGGAACCACCGGTTGAGCAGCCCGTCCAGACGCCGGGCGGCGGCCTCATCCTCGGGGTCGTCGCCGGCTGGTTCTACCGGCGAGAGGTTGAGCGTGATGCCGATGCGGCCGTGACGCCGTCCGCCCTCGCGGTAGGCCTGCAGGGCCAGGGCGTGGGAGAGCAGCAGGTGGTGGGCCGCCCTGAAGCCCGCCATCGGATCCTGCAGGCCGGGCGCGTGCTCGCCGGTCACGTGCCCCAGGATGGCGACCACGAAGGGCTCGTTTTGGGTGATCCAGTACGGCACCGCCTCGTCGAGGCGGTCGAAGAGATAGGCCGCGTAGTCGGCGAAGCGGTAGGCCGTGTCTCGGTGGGCCCAGCCGCCCCGCTCCTGCAATGCCTGGGGCAGATCCCAGTGATACAGGGTGACGACGGGCACGATGCCTCGCTCGCGCAGCGCGTCGATGAGCCGCCGGTAGAAGTCGAGGCCCTTGGGGTTGGCCTGGCCACGGCCCTGGGGGAAGATGCGGGGCCAGGCGACGGAGAAGCGGTACGCCCCGACACCCAGCCTCGCCATCTCCTCCACGTCGGCCCGGTAGCGGTGGTAGTGATCGCAGGCCACGTCGCCGGTGTGACCCTGGTAGACCTTGCCCGGCGTGTGGCTGAAGCGGTCCCAGATGGACTCGCCGCGGCCGTCCTCTGCGACGGCGCCCTCGATCTGGTAGGCCGCCGTGGCCACACCCCACAAGAACCCTTCCGGAAAGCGCCCTTCGGTCATCCACTCGCCCCCTGATCAAGACCGCAGGAGCGGGAGGACCTCCTCCGCGAAGAGCTCCAGCGGCCACAGCTCGGCGGCACCTCGGATGTTGAGGATGAGGTAGGAGGCGCCCGCCTCCACGAAGCGCCTCAGGTAGGCCGCCACTTCCTCCGGCACTCCCACCGCCGACTCCTGCCGAAGCCGGTCGAGATCCGCACCGGGGCCGACGTAGCGGGCCACCTGCCGGTCCACCTCGTCTCGGTCGCGGCCGATGAGGACCGGACAGCTGTAGGTCAGCTCGAGCTGCGCCGGATCCCGGCCCACCCTCCGGCAGTGGTCCAGGAGGACGTCAGCCTTGTGTCGGAAGTTGTCGAGAGACCCGCCGAAGTTGGCGCGGTCGGCATGGCGCGCCACCACGGCCAGGGTGCGCCGCTCCCCACCGCCGCCCACCAGCACGGGCGGGCGCGGCCTCTGCAGCGGCTTGGGGTCGCAGTACGCGTCGCGCAGCTGGTAGTAGCGGCCCTCGTAGGTGACGCTGGGCTCGCTCCAGAGGCGGCCGATGACCTCGAGCGCCTCCTCCAGCATCGCGATGCGCTCGCCGGCCCGTGGGAAGGGGTAGCCGTACCCCCGGTACTCGTGCTCGTACCAGCCCGCCCCGATGCCGAACTCGAGGCGCCCTCCCGACAGCACGTCGGCCGTCGCGGCCATCTTGGCCAGGAGGGCCGGATTGCGGTAGGAGTTGCACGTCACGAGCTGGCCGATGCGCAGCGTGACCGTCTGCGACAGCAACGCGGCCGTGGAGATCCAGCACTCGAAGACGCTCGACGTCTGGGGCGTCGGGACGGTGTGGAAGTGGTCGTACAGCCACCCCGAGTCGAAGCCCGCCGCCTCCAGGGTGCGTGCCACGCGCACCATGACCCGCCACTGCTGGTCCGCTGGCAGGTCCGCGGGGAGGTCCATCACCCATCCCTGCGGGATCATGGCGCCCACCCGCAACGGAGGCGCCTTGAAGCCGGCGACCGCGGCCCCCTGGGGTCGGGTCTGCTCCAGCGTCTGCAACGGCTTCACCTCCGGCTCTCAAGGCTGCCCCGAGCGGTACCGCTCCCTCATCTCGGCCAGGGTGATGGGCTGGTAGTCGCCGGCGTGCCCCGCGCTGCCGAAGGCCTCCATGCGGGAACGCACGACCCGGGCGATGGCCTCGCGGGCGGGCCCCAGGTACTCGCGCGGGTCGAACTTGGCCGGCTGCTCGGCGAAGAAGCGCCGGATGGTGGCGGTGACGGCCAGGCGGATGTCGGTGTCGACGTTGATCTTGCGCACTCCGAGCTGGATGGCGCGCTGGATGCTCTCCACCGGTACGCCCTTGCTGCCAGCCAGGGAGCCGCCGAAGCGGTTGACCTCCTCCACCAGCTCGACCGGCACCGATGACGAACCGTGCATGACCAGCGGGATCCGGACCCGCCGGTAGATCTCCGGGATCAGGTCCAGGGCCAGCTTGGGCTCGGCCTTGAACTTGTAGGCACCATGGGAGGTGCCGATGGCCACCGCCAGGGCGTCGCACCCCGTGCGCTCCACGAAGATCTCGGCCTGGGCGGGGTCCGTCAGCTTGACCGTGCCCTGGACGTCCTCCTCGATGCCCCCCAGGGTGCCGAGCTCGGCCTCCACCGAGACGCCGTGGTCGTGCGCGTACTCCACCACGGACCGGGTCAGCGCCACGTTATCCTCGAACTCCAGGTGGGATCCGTCGATCATGACGGAACTGAAGCCCAGGGAGATGGCGGTCTTGACCGTCTCCAGGCTGTCGCCGTGGTCGAGGTGGATGACCACCGGGATGTCAGGGTTTTCTTCCAGGGCCGCCTGCAGCAGGTGCTTGAGGTAGACGAAGTTGGTATACTTGAGCGCGCCCCGGCTCGCCTGCAGGATGACCGGCGAGCGAGCCTGGCGGGCCGCCATCATGATCCCCTGCACCTGCTCCATGTTGTTGACGTTGAACGCGCCGACGCCGTAGTCGGCCCTCTCGGCCTCCTGGAGGCATTGACGCAAGGTAACGAGACCCATTTGCTGACCTGCACTCCCCTCTCCGCAGATGCCGCCCCTACGAGAGACTTCCCGTCCCGGCTGCGGGGTTCCTGCGGTCGGGGAGCCGAGGGGAGGCCGCCGAGGGGACCACGGCCCGTCGCCCGTCGGGCCCTTCCAGGATGACGAAGCCATCGCCGTAGGCGGCTCGCAGCGCCGCCGGCTCCAGGGCCCGGCGGGGCGGCCCGTCGGCCACGACCCTTCCGTCGGCCAGCATCACCACCCGATCGGCCAGAGCTGCCAGGTTGGGGTCGTGCACCACCATCAAGACGGCCAGCCGGGATCGCTCCACCAGCGCTCGCAACGTGCCCACCAGCGCCGACTGGTGGTGCAGGTCGAGGTGCGAGGTCGGCTCGTCCAGCAGCAGGTGGCGGGCTCCCGTCGCCAGCGCCCGGGCCAGGGCCACCCGCTGGCGTTCGCCCCCGGAGAGGGTCTCCACCGGCCGGTGTGCCAGGCCGCTCACGCCCGTCGCCTCCATCGCCCGCCAGGCCGCCGCCCGATCCTGCACGCTCTCCGGCCCCAGCCAGCCCATGTGGGGCAGACGGCCCAGCAGTACCACCTGGAGCACCTCCATGCCTTCGGGCAGGAGCACCTGTTGCGGCACGTAGGCGACGCGACGGGCCCGCTCCCATGTGGTGACCCGGACCAGGGGCCGGCCGTCCAGGCGGACCTCCCCTCGCCAGGGGGCCAGCAGGCCCGCGGCGATCCGCAGCAGCGTGCTCTTGCCGCTGCCGTTGGGTCCGATGAGGGCCGTCAGGCCGGGCTCCAGGCGCAGGGTGACGTCTCGCAGCACCTCCGTCCCGCACCCGTAGCGATGGGCGATGCCCTCAAGGCTCAGCATGCCTGTCGCCCCGCTTCAGCAAGTAGAGGAAGAAGGGCCCTCCCAACAGGGTGGTCACCACCCCGACGGGCAGCTCGGCGGGGCGCACCGCCACCCGGGCCCCCAGATCCGCCGCCACCAGCAACAGCGCGCCCCCCACGGCCGACGCCGGCAGCAGCGCCCGGTAGTCGCCGCCCAGCAGACGCCGCAGGATGTGGGGCACGACCAGGCCGACGAAGCCGATGATGCCCACCTGGGCCACCACCGACGCCGTGGCCAGCGAGGCCGCGGCGATGACCCCCGTCTTGAGCGGACCCACCGGCAGACCGAGGGAGGCCGCCACGTCCTCGCCCATCTGGATGGCGTTGAGGGGACGGCCCGCCACCAGCAGCAAGGCCGACCCGAGGGCTGCCCCCGGCAGGGCCAGGCGGAGCTGTGGCCAACCGACCGTGCCCAGGTTGCCCAGGCTCCAGCTGAAGACCGCCCGCACCCGGTCGGCGTCTCGCATCATCAGGTAGGTCGTGGCCGCCGTCAGCACCGAGCCGACCACCACTCCCGCCAGCACCAGGTCGGTGGTGCGCCGGCCGCCCGCCGTTCGCGCCAGCACCACCGCGGCCAGCACGGCCCCCAGCCCCCCGGCGAAGGCGGCCGCTGGCACCAGGTACCCCGTCGCGCCCGCCTCCGCCAGCCCCGTGAAGGCCTGCGGCAACGCCTGCCCCGCCGCCATGGCGACGGCCGCGCCGAACAGCGCGCCCGACGCCACGCCCGTCAGGTACGGGTCGGCCAGGGGGTTGCGGAAGATGCCCTGCAGCGCCGCCCCCGAGATGCCCAGCGCCGCGCCCGCCACGAGCCCCACCAGCACCCTCGGCAGTCGGAGTTGCCAGACGATGGCGGCCGCGCCCTGCAGGGGACGGCCCGTCACGCCGCGCAGCATGGCGTCCAGCACGTCCCGCCAGCCCACCGGCACGCTGCCCCACCACAAGGCGACGGCCGACACCATCGTCAGGCTCACCACCATGGCGGCCCACGGAAGCGGCCGTCGGGGCGCGGGCGCCCTCGTGTCGGGCCCCTCGGGGGAGGGGCGGGGCCCGAGGGGCGGCGTCACGGAGCGCCCAGCTCGTCTCGGAGCGCCGGGTGCAGGAGGGCGGCCAGCAGCCGGACGGCCTCGGCCACCCGGGGCCCCGGGCGGCTGACGAGGTCGACCTGGGCGGCGTCGAGCGCTATCACCTGGCCCTCCCGCAGCGCGCGGAGCGCCGCCCAGCCAGGCCGCTCCGCCAGCTGCCGGGCCGTCACGCCGTAGGGGGCGTCGCCCAGGACGATCACCTCGGGATCGGCCTGGATGACCAGCTCGGGGCTGATCCGCGGGAAGAGACCGAGTTGGGCCGGCACCACGTTGCGGCCTCCGGCGAGCTCGATGAGCGCCCCGATGAACGAGTCAGGCCCTGCCGCATAGGGGGTCGGGTCGATTTCGTAGTAGACCGACGGCGAGCGGCCCGAGGCCCGCACCAGCTCGGCCACCCGTTGCATCTCCTGTCGGATGGACTCCACGAGGCGCATGGCCCGATCCTCGCGGTCCAGCAGGCGGCCCAGGGTCCTCAGGTTGCGAAAGCCGTCCTCCAGCGTCTCCGACTCCAGGATGAAGATGGTCAGCCCCGCCTGGCGCAGGGCCTGGGGCAGGCGTCCGTACTTGCTGAGCAGCACCAGGTCAGGGTCCAGGGACACGATCCGCTCCACGTTGGGATCGTAGAGACCGCCGAGCCGCGGCAGCGACGACACCTGCGGCGGGTAGTTGGAGTAGTCGTCGACGCCCACGAGACGGTCGCAGGCATCCAGGGCGCAGACCGCCTCGGTCAGCGAGGGCACCAGGGAGACGATCCGCTGCGGGGAGGCCTCGAGCCTCACGGGGTTGCCGGCATCGTCGACCAGCTCCGTCGGATACGAGGCGGCGGCGACGGGCGGGGCCGGTGCGAGCGCCAGCGCCTGGACCAGCGCCAGGGCCAGCAGCAGCCCGGCGATGGCGAGCGACCGTGCCCTCCTGGGGTACGAGAGACGAGCGAGACGATACGACGCGGCCAAGCTGACCACTCCCCCTCCTCGAGAGGTGCCCGTTCCGAGGGCTCCCCTGGCAGGCATTCGGGCTTCCAGGGCGCCGCGACGGCGTGCCTGCAGCCAGCCGCCCATGCGGGCGGCTCCGCCGTCGGGCCCCTGGTTACCGTTGCGGGACAGCGCCGGACTCTCACCGGACTTCCCCACTTTAAGCCGGGGCTACGCGCCCCGGCACCAGGGGCGGCTCGATCGAATAGGGCTTGTCGCCTCCAAGATACCTCCACTCGGCCCCGGCCACAATACGCGCACCCGCGTCCGGCGGCAGGGGCCCGGGGGCCGTTGGCCAATTGGTGGTCCGGACCGCAACTCGCCGGGAGGTGGCTCCGTTGCATCCGCTCGTCGCCCGCATGACCCCCGAGGAGAAGATCGGCCAGATGCTGATGCCCGCCGTCATCCCCGACGAGACCGGCATGCCGTCGGCTCAGACCCGTGAGATGGTGCAGCGCTACGGCGTCGGCTTCGTCATCACCTACGGCCACCGCACGGTGCGGCACCTGGCCGAGTCCAACAACCGGCTGCAGCGGTGGGCCGCCGCCACCCGGCTGGCCATCCCGGTCATGGTGGGCGCCGACCTCGAGTACGGCCTGCGTCACAACGTGGCGCTGGGCGTGGTGGCCTTCCCCCGGCAGATGGGCATCGGCGCGGCGATGAGCGAGGAGCTGGCCTACCGCATCGCCCAGGCCACCGCCCGGCAGGCCCGGGCAGCCGGGGTGCACTGGGACTTCTCACCCCTCGTCGACGTCAACACCAACCCCCACAACCCGGTCGTCGGCATCCGGGCCTTCGGCGACGACCCGCGGTGGGTGGGGCGGCTGAGCGCGGCCATGATACGGGGGTACCAGGAGGCCGGCGTGGTCTCCACGCCCAAGCACTATCCCGGACACGGCGACACGTCGCTGGACTCCCACCAGGACCTGCCGACGGTCGACCTGCCCGAGGCCGTGCTGAGGGAGACGCACCTGGCCCCCTTCGCGGCCGCCTTCGCCGCGGGCGCCGACTCCATCATGACTGCCCACATCGTCGTCAGGTCCCTCGACCCCGACCGCCCCGCCACGCTCTCGCCGGCCTCGCTGACGCAGCTGCTGCGACGGGAGCAGGGGTTCGAGGGGGTGGTGGTGACCGACGCGATGAGCATGGGCGCCATCGCCGACCGGTTCGGCGCGGGCGACGCCGCACGCATGGCCGTCGAGGCCGGGGCCGACGTGGTGATGGCCACCGGCTCCTACGCCGATCAGGTCGCCGCCTGGACGGCGCTGGTGCAGGCGGTGCTGCGGGGCGACCTGCCGATGGAGCGCATCGACGCCTCGGTGGACCGGATCCTGCGGCTCAAGGAGAAGTATGGGCTGCTGCAGGGCGACCGCCCGCTCCCAGCTGAGGTGGACCCCGACGCGGCGGAGCGGGAAGCAGCCGACCCCGCCTGGAGGACGCTGGCCTCCGAGGCCTTTCGCCGCAGCCTGACCGTCGTGGTGGACCGGGGCGTGCTCCCCCTCCGCCCGGAGACGGTGCGGACGCTCCTGGTGACGGGGCCCCGAGAGGCCGACGAGGTGGCGGCGGCCATGCGTCGCCGCTATCCGGCGGTGGTGGCCCTGCCCACTCCGGGCGGCGGGTGGAGCGACGGCTTCTCGCCCTCCTCCACCGAACTGGCGGCGGCCGAGCGTCTCGCCCGCTCCGTGGATGCGGCGGTGGTGCTCACCTACTCCTCGTTCAAGCCGCCGCTGGCGCCGGGCCAGGTGGAGCTCGTGCGGCGGGTGCGCGCCGCGGGCATCCCCGTGGTGGTGGTGGCCCTGGGGCTGCCGTACGACGTCACGAGCCTGGGCCACCTGGACGCCTTCGTGGCCACCTACGCCCAGGATCGCTGGGGCACGCCGAGCCCGCTGCCGCGAGAGCTGACGGACGCGCTGGCCGACCTCGTCTCCGGCGCCTTCGAGGCGCAGGGGCGTCTGCCGGTGGTGCTGGACGGGCGGGCGGGCTAGTGCCCGCCTCTCACAGCCAGGCGGGGCCGTATCTGAAGAGCACCATGCCGGCGAACCAGACGCCGTAGCCGATGGCCAGGTGGAGGGCCGGCTCCCGGTAGGGCGGGTGCAGGTGGGTCACCGCGTAACCGGCGTCGGAGCTGAGGCAGACGATGGTCCACCAGAGCCCCACGTCCCACTCGGCGGCCAGCCACGCCCCGAAGAGGACCATGGTCTGGGAGACGACGAGCCCGATCCACGAGATCCTGGGTCGGGGGCGCCTCGTCGCTCCTGTCGCCTGTGCTCGCCGCACACCCACCGCCTCCTTGCCGGGTCGGCATCGTCTCGGTGCGAGGGCGAGGCCCGGCGGCCCGGGCTCACGCGCTCAGTAGCCGAATCCCTTGAGGCCTGCGCTGAAGGCCTCGTTGACCACGTGGGAGCGCACCCGGGAGTAGACGCTCATCGCCACCTTGACGGTGGCCCTGGCGGTCTGCGTCCCGAGCTGCGTGGCGCTGCCCAGCGCGCCCATCCCCGCCCCCACCAGGACCGATGCCGCCATCCCGGTCCAGTAGCGGGCGTCGGTGGCCTCGAAGGGGCGCGAGCGGGCGTAGGTGTAGGCGGCGTCGGCGGCGCCCAGGGCGGCGCCCAGCGCCACGTTCCACCAGTCGCCCGTCAGCGTCTCCTGCCGCTCCGGGTCGATGGGCACCCCAAACTCACCGGGGTCGAAGGCCGCGCTGGGCCGAGGGGACGAGTCGTCACCCGCCGCGGCCAGGACCGTCGGCGACAGGGCCACGCTCGCCACCAGCGCGATCGCGACCAGCACGCACAGGGACCGCGTCAGCCGCATCGTCTCTCCTCCTCGCTGCGTCATCGCCGCCTCACATCGGGGCCTCCGGCCCCGCCCTCGCCTGGGTGCCGGCCGGGTGGAGCTCGACCCGCAAGGCGAAGGCGTCGCCGTCGCCGAGCAGGTGCTCCACCGTGGCCTCCATCTGGGTCCCGCCTCGGAGCACCAGGCCGATCCCGGTCCAGATGCGCGCGCCCGGCCCCGCCGATCGAAGCGGCCACGTGATGCCCGCTCCGGTGAGGAGCCAGAGCTCGTCGGTGAGGACGATCCGCCACTCGCCCGCGCCGTGCAGCGCCGCCCCGTCCGGGCCTGATGCGCTGACCGCCGTCGCGAGCGCCACGAGCGCCGGGTCGACGATGCGCGAGACGCTCACCTCCACCGACTGTCCCACCCGCAGGGGATCTCCCCGCGATGCCTCGGCGAAGAGCGAGACGCTGGTCTCCAGCGCTCGCCCGTGCCGCGGGTCGCGTTGGACGATGGCGAGCGTCACGCGGGATGGCCATGCCGATGCCCAGCGGTCTCGCCGGTGCAGGCTCCCGCCCAGAGGGTCGGTCACGGTACGTCTCTCGTCGACGACGCTCGCACGGGCGGACGCCTCCCATCGCCAGGCCGTCCCCCAGACCTCCCCGGCGTGCCGGTAGGTGACCTCCAGCGACGCGGCCAGGTAGCGCCCGCTGCAGCGCACCAAGGCGGGGCAGGCCGACGAGTCCAGTGCACCGCTCTCCACCCGCCACGTCAGGCGCCACCGGCCCGCTTGGAAGGCCTGGGTGAGGGCGGGAGGCGGCAGGACCTCCGCGCGGCAGATCGCCGGCGGGCCCATCGTCGCCAGCACCGCCACCACGCTCGCACCGACGCTGCGCCAGCGCGCGGGAGCCGGCGCCCTCACAGCCGCGCTCGCCCCTCCCGCACGGGCCCGACCCCCGTCTGCGCTCGCTCGAGCAGGCGGTGACGGGCCTTAAGCCGTCCTACGGCCTGCATGAGGGGCGACCGGGCGAGAAAGCCCGAGGGCGGGCCCTCGTCTTGGAGCCTCAGGAAGAGCACGACCCCCGTCCACCGCTCCTCGAAGCGCGCCCGGCTCCAGACCCGCGCACCCTGGCTGGGGTCCGCCAGGTAGGCGGCCCATGGCTCCAGGGCGGCTACCACGGTGAAGTGAGGCCGCCCCACGTCGACGAGGGCCACCACCGGCTCCTCGTAGCGCTCGAAGTAGCGCAGCAGGTCGTCCCACGTGCTGAGGACGGGGTAGCTGCGGACGCCCCAAGGCGCCACTGCCCGGCCGATGTCCGAGACGGAGGCCGAGGCCTCGCCGTCCTGGCCCGTGGCGGCCCGGATCAGCTGAGCCTCGTCCACCTCCAGCCCCAAGGCCCCCAGCACGGTGGACGCCGCGGCGTAGCCACAGGATTGGTCGGTGCCCTGGCGCACCACGCCCTGGAAGCGAAGGGCGTGGACCGGCACCGCAGGGCGAGCGCCGGCGGCCGGCGGTGCGAGCATGGCGAGGGTCGCGAACGTTAGCACCCCTATCAGTCTCGCCACGACAAATGCCCCACCTTCGCCTTGCTCCTCACTGGGAGACATCGATCGCGCGTCCCGGCATGGATGTCTGGATCGACTGGCGTGACTTTAGTCTAACTATCGCTGCCCAGCTACGGCAACGGTGCACAGCGCTACCGGATCCCGGCCAGGCGGCCCGTGACGTGTCGGGCGGGCCCGGTCGAGCTCGCTCGAAGCCTCCCGATGTCGGCCAGAGGTTCAGAGCATGGGAAGGGGCTCGTCGTCAGGGGGCGTGGGGAAGGCGGCCTCCAATTCGCGCACGTCGTGCAGCGCTAGCGTCCAGCCCACGGCCTCGGCATTGGCCCTCACGTGCTCCGGGCGAGAGGCCTTGGGAATGGCCACCACTGCCGGGCTCTTGCCGACGAGCCAGTTGAGCGCGACCTGGTGCGGCGTCTTGCCGTGGCGCGCCGCCACGCTGGCCAGGGCCTTCCCACGAGCCGTACGCGGCGACGGGAAGCGTCCCGAACCGAGGGGCGAGTAGGCCATCAGGGTGATGCCCAGGCGCTGACACGCCGGCAACAGCCGGAGCTCCGCGGCTCGCTGACCCAGCCAGTAGTAGACCTGGTTACAGACCAGGGGCACGTCCTCGAGCGCCTCTCGGGCGCGCTCCATCTGCTCCACCGCGAAGTTGCTGACGCCGACGAAGCGCACCCAGCCGTCGGCCACCAGCCGCCGCATCGCCCGCATGGTCTCCTCGATGGGATGGACCTCGCTCGGCCAGTGGAGCAGGTAGAGGTCGATGCGGTCGACGGCCAGCCGCCTCAGGCTGCGTCGAGCCGCCCGGAGCACACCGTCGTAGGAGGCGTGGTCGGGCAGCACCTTGGTGACCACGAAGACCCGGTCCCGCACGTCGCGGATGGCCTCGCCGACCAGCCGCTCGGCGTGCCCGTCGCCGTACATCTCCGCGGTGTCGATCAGGGTGAGCCCCAGCTCGATGCCGAGACGAATCGCCTCGATGGCCCGCCGATCCTCGTCGGCGCCTCCACCGATGCGCCAGGTGCCCTGTCCCAGGGCGGGGATGCGCACCCCCGTGCGCCCCAGCTCACGCTCGAGCACGGTGCTCCCGGCCTCCTCTCCGGCGATCGCGTCGATGCCTTCGGCCCGGACGCCGAGCACCCCTGCGCCTCACCGGGAGACGGCGTCGGCATCGCCGGGGGACCAGGTCTCGGGAGAGGCGGACGCATCGCCCACGACCGTGACGACGACCCTCGCCGGCACGCAGACGATGGACTGGCCCGGCCGGTCGATCCACCCCGTCCGCACGCACCAGCGCTCGGGGCAGTCGGACCGCTGGACCCTCACGCGGCCGTCCCGCACCTCCAGCACCATCGTCACGCCCCCGGCCTGGAGGCGCTCCATCCGGTCCACGTCCAGGGGCCAGACGAGCGGCGGTCGCCCCGCCGCCTCCACCAGCACCGCCGGACGGCCCTGCGCCGGCCCTCCGCCCCACGCGGCGGTGGCCAGGCGGTCGCCTCCGGCGCTCGCCGCCATCACCAACAACAGCATCGCCGCCGCAGCCAGCCCCAGCGACTCCGGGCCGGCCCACCCACCCCGGCCTGGGGCGGAGCCCTCACGCGCCGGCGCGACGCGACGGGAGTGGGCGCCGACGACGCGCTCGAAGACGGACAGGAGCCGACGGGCCCCCAACCCGACCAGCAGGCCGGCCAGGGCCCCCAGCGGCACCAGTGCCGTCATCAGCCAGCCGACCCCACCCGCGTGGACCAGCACGCGAAACGCCGTCAGCTGGCCCAGGTTGTGGGCCACCCCTCCGAGCATGCTCAAGAGGACCAGCCGACCCGGCCCTCGACGGGCCCAGGGGCGGGCCAGTCCCATGACGGCCAGGCTGGCCGCTGCTCCGGCCATCGACATCCAGAAGCCAGGCCCTCCCAGCCGCCCGCTCGCCAGCGCGGCTGCCAGCACCCGGCAGGCGCCGAAGCCGGCGGCCGCCCTCGTCCCCCACTGCCAGAGCACCAGCAGCATGACGCCGTTGGCCAGTCCAAGGTGGGCTCCGGGGACGGGGGGCGGGGGCAGCCAGCGTTCGACCAGGTAGAGGGCGAGGGAGAGGGCCAGCAGGCAGGCGAAGAGCGCGACGCGACGCGAGGCGCTCACGGCCCCTGCACCCGCGTCACCCGCAGCGACTCGTCGACCAGGATGGCCTGGGCCCCCGGCCACTCACGCACCAGCGCCTGCCCCCGGCGGGGGCCCAGCACCATGACGGCCGTGGCCAGAGCATCGGCCACCGCGGCCGACTCGTGCAGCACGCTGACCGAGACGAGCCCCGTCGCCGGCCAGCCCGTGCGCGGGTCGATCAGGTGATGGTAGCGGCGCCCCTCCCACTCGAAGAGACGCTCGTAGTCACCCGACGTGGCGACCGCGCCGGTGGTCAGCTCCACCGTCGTCACCAACCCCCGAGGGTCCCTCGGGTGCTGGATGCCGACGCGCCAGCCCTCGCCGTCTTCCCGGTCCGAGGCGGTGGCGGGGCGACGCCCCAGGACGGCGATCTCGCCTCCGACGTCGACCAGGGCGCTCGAGACGCCGTGAGCCCGCAGGACGGCCAGAGCCCGGTCGGCCGCGTACCCCTTGGCGATGCCGCCCAGGTCGAGCGCCATCCCGGCCCTCGCCAGCCCGACGCGCACGGCGTCGCCTTCTCGCTCGAGCCGTACGGCCGTGTAGTCCACCCGCTGGCGCGCCTCCTCGATGGCCTGCGGCGACGGCGGGCGGCTGGGCGGCTCCCCTCGCTCCACCGCTCCGAACCCCCACGCGTCGACCAGGGGTGCGACGGTCGGATCGAAGGCGCCACCGGTACGGCGCGCCACGTCGAGCGCCAGCGTGACGACCTCTCCTACCTCGGCCGGCACCTCGACCATCCCGCGACCGGCCTGGGCGTTGATGGCCGCGACGGGGCTCGTGGCATCGAACCGATTCAGCAGCCGGTCGAGACGCGCGACCTCTTCCAGCGCGGCGTCCGCGGCCGCCTGGGCGCCCGCACCCGCGGCCACCACCTGGACGAAGGTACCCATGGCGAAGCCGGCCCGCCGGACCACCGGCACATCCTGGTGCGCGGCCGCCGTCGACGATGGCCACGACCACCCACGAGCGGCCAGCACCGCCGTGCAACCCAGGACCACCAGCGCGCCGGCCGCCAGCAGGCCGGCCGCCAGCGGGCGCCTCATGCCCGGCCGACCCCGCCGGCGCGCTCGTCACCGCTCCCGGTGACCGGGGCCGCCTGCGCCACCTCCACGCCGACCCCGACGATGGCGATGGCGTGCGTGGGGCACTTCTCGGCGCAGCGGCCGCAGCCGTCGCAGAGCACGGGGTCGATGACGGCCAGGTTGTCGGTCACCCGGATGGCCCCCTTGTCGCATGTGCGCTCGCAGATCCGGCAGCCGATGCACCCGGCCTCGCATACCTGGCGCACGAACTTGCCCGGCATGGTCGAGACGCACCGCACGTAAGAGGCGGCCAGCGGCATGACCCGGATGACGCCCCGCGGGCAGACCAGCTCGCACAGCCCGCAACCCGTGCACCGCTCCTCGTCGACGACCGGAAGCCCATCGGGGCCCATCGACAGGGCATCGAAGGGGCAGGTCTCGACGCACGTGCCGAAGCCCAGGCACCCCTGGGGGCAGCCCTTGGGCCCGCCGCCCAGCGCATCGGCCGCGCGGCAGTCCTGCACGCCGTCGTAGGCCGCCCGGCTCAGGGCCACCTGCCGTCCTCCCCCGCACAGCACCCGAGCCACCCGCCGACCGCCCGTCTCCACCCGCTGCCCCAGGATGGCCGCAAGGCGCTGAGCGGTCGTCTCGCCGCCTGCCCGGCACCCGCTCACGGGAGCGCTGCCGCCGACGAGCGCCCGGGCGAAGCCGCTGCAGCCCGAGAAGCCGCACGCCCCGCAGTTGGCCCCGGGCAGGCTCTCCATGACCTGACCCAGGCGAGGATCCTCCTCGACCCTGAGGAATCGCCCGGCCAGCGCCAGCCCGATGCCGAAGAGCAGCCCCAGCGAGCCCAGCATCCCGACGGCCCGCAAGATCCCCTCGATCATCGCATCGCGACCTCTCTCCCCCGGCCCGTCGCCCTCAGGTGCAGCGACGTCGGCTCTCGGCTCACAGCGGCACCAGCCCCGCGAACCCCATGAACGACAGCGAGAGCAGCCCGGCGATGACCAGCGCCAGCGCCGTGCCCTCGAAGGCACGGGGGAGCCGTGCGTAGGCCAGCTCCTCCCGGATGCCCGCCATCAGTACCAGGGCCAACGTGAAGCCCAGCCCCGTGCCCAGGCCGAAGACCATGGTCTCCACCAGGTCGTACGCCCGGTTGGAGGCCATCAGGGCCAGCCCCAGCACCGCGCAGTTGGTGGTGATGAGGGCCAGGTAGATGCCGAAGGCGTCGTACAGCGAGCGGTTGGTCTTGCGGATCACCATCTCCAGGAACTGGACGAAGACCGCGATGACCAGGATGAAGGCCAGGGTGCGCAGGTATCCCAGGTCGAGCGGCTGCAAGACCAGGCGGTCCACCACCCAGCTCACGGCCCCGGCGCCGACCAGCACGAAGGTGGTGGCCAACCCCAGGCTGGCGCCGTCTTTGATGCTGCGGCTCATGCCCAGGAAGGGACACGTACCCAGGAAGCGCACCAACACGATGTTGTTGACCAGGGCCGAGCTGACCAGCAGCAAGATCCACTTCACCGGCCACCGCCCCCCGCCACCGGCATCCCGGCCAAGGCTGGCTCACCCGACGCCCTGCGGACCGCACGCCGACGAGCGGCCTCTTGGTACAACCGAGCGGCCCAGTTGAGGCCGGCGACCAGCACCCCGAGCGTGAGGAAGGCGCCCGGTGGCAGGCTGAAGACCCGCAGCGGCTCGAAACCACCCACCGTCACCCGATGGCCGAAGAGCGTGCCGGCCCCGAGCATCTCCCGAATGGCGGCCACCAGCGTCAGGCCCCAGGTCTCCCCCAGGCCCATCCCCAATGCGTCGGCCAATGCCCGCGGGACGGGTTGCTTGGAGGCAAAGGCCTCGGCTCTGGCCAGGATGAGGCAGTTGACGACGATGAGGGGGACGAAGATGCCGAGAGCTTCGTGTACCGCCGGCACCAACCCGGCGAGAAGTAGATCGGCCACCGTGACGGCCGTGGCGATGATCACCACGAAGACGGGGATGCGGACGTCGCCCGGAATGACCCGCCGCAAGGAGGAGACCACCAACGCGGTCACCATGAGGACGCCGGTCACCGCCATCCCCATGATGAGACCGTTGATGGCGGCGGTGGTGATGGCCAGCACCGGGCACATCCCGATGAGCATGCGCAGGGGCGGGTTCTCCGGCCAGATGCCGCGGAAGACGTCTTGCGCGAGCACCCGCACCCAGTGGCGGCTCATGAACCTCACCGCCCCTCCCAGGCCTGGCGGGCCATCTCGATGGCGGCGTAGACGCCGTCGGCCACGCCCATCGAGGAGATGGTGGCACCCGATACGGCCTCGATGTCCTCACCCGGCATGAAAGGATCGTCCATCGACTTGCCCTCGAACTGCGCGAGGAAGGTCGCCTCGGTGATGCGGCTACCCAGCCCCGGCGTCTCGGACTGCTCCAGCACCCGCACGCCGATGAGGCGCTGCGCCTCCATGTCGAGCCCAACGGCCAGCCGGATGGGCCCGCCGTAGCCGTCGGCGTCCACGAAGAGGGCGAGGCCCAGCGGGCGACCCGAGGCATCCCGGGCCTCGTAGATGGGGGTCCCCTCCACCTCGGCCACCTGATCGAAGCTGGCAGCCTCCGGCAGGAGCCCCTTGAGCCCCACCTCGATGGCCCGCGCCTGCTGGCGTGAGGCGATGAGCGGCGACATCGCGTGGTAGAACGTGGCCAGCAACGCGCCGGAGACCGCCGTCACCACCACCAGCACCAGTACGGCGCGCAGATCGCGGGCCCACTGCGCACGCGTCGACACCTTCAAAGGCCTCGCCTCCTGCAGCGCCCGGAGTCGCCGACGACTCCAGGCGGCCGACATCCGGTTGATGAGAGGGGTGAGCGCGTTCATCACGAGGACCGCGAACGCGGCACCCTCGACGTAGGAGCCGTAGATGCGCAACAGGACCGTCAGGAGGCCGACCCCTGCCCCGAAGAGCAGCTGACCTCCGGCCCCTACCGGGGTGGTGACGGGATCGTGCACGAAGAAGGCCACGGTCAGAGGTGCGAGCCCGACCAGCCAGTGGAAGACCGGGTCCCACCCCAGGGCCATGGCCAGCACCGCGCTGCCGACGAAGAAGCCAGCCGGAGCCATCCACCTCCCGAGCCGCCAACCCAGCATCAGCACCGCCGCCGCGTAGGCAGCCAGAGGCGCCGCGGCCCCCAGAGGTCCCGGCCCTCCCTGCCAGAGCAACGGCAGGTGGTCCGGCACGACCTCGCCCTGGCGGGCCAGGGCCAGCATGGGCTGCCGCCCGGCCCAACCGGCGGAGACGGCCGTGGTGAAGCTGGCCAGGAGGAAGACGTGGCCGACCAGCGCGGGGTTGAAGAGGTTTTGCCCCAGCCCCCCGAAGACGTGCTTGCCCAGGCCCACCGCCACCATGCCGCCCAGCACCGCCATCCACGGGGGCATGGAGGGGGGCAGGGTGAGGCTCAGCAGGAACCCCGTCAAGAGCGACGACATCCACGAGGGGGATGTCAGGCGCTCGCCCCGCGCCAGGCTGCACAGCGCCTCGGCGGCCACCGCGCCCGCGACGCCGGCGGCCAGCACGCCCACGGCCGCTGCTCCGTATCGGACGACGGCGGCCACGGTCGGTACCGAGACGGCAAAGAGGCTCATCGCCAGCATGCGATCGAGGGAGGCGCCCCGGGCGTGCACGTGCGGGGCGGGCTGGATCAGCAGGGAGGGCTGAAGAGGCGTCGCCCTGGCCATCAGAGGCCACCTCCCTGGCCCGGCCGGCGGGCTCTCCCGTACTTGGCCAGCCGGATCCACTGGAGCAGTGGCCGATAGGAGGGACACAGCACCGTGCAGGCGCCGCACTCCAGGCAATCTCGGGCGCCGAGGGCCCGTGCCTCGGCCATCTGACCCGCGGCCGCGGCGCGCGCGATGTAGAGGGGGAGCAGGCCTGCCGGACATGCCTCGACGCATCGGCCACACCGTACGCAGGCCGCCTCGGGCCGGAAGTGCATGGCGGGCGGCATGGCGGTGATGGCCGAGACCGACTTGGTCACCGGAAGCTGCAGGTCCGGCAGGGCCGCCCCCTGTAGCGGCCCGCCGACGAGGACGAGCACGGGGGTCGCGCCCGTCTGGCCGTCATCGTGCCCCTGCAGCAACGAGGCCACCGGCGTGCCGATGGGCACCCGCACCGCGCGCAGGCGCCCCCGGGCCGAGATGGTCACGAGCCGCTCCGTGACGGGCCATCCCTCCACCAGCGCCTCACCCGCGGCCACGGCCGTCGCGGCCGACTCCACCATCATCGGCCGTGCCTCGCCGGACCGGCTCCCCCGCCGGCGGAGACCGGCGACGGCCAGCGCCTCGCGCGCCAGCAAGACAGGCACCCAAAACCAGTCGACGTCGGCCAGGCGGACGATCTCGACCGGCACCGGCCCCGTCCCCAGCTGCGGCTGCTCCGCCAGCGCCCCGGTGAGCGCCTCGTCGGCGGGATCGCCCCGGTGCACCGCCAGCAGCACGCGGCCGGCGCCCGCCGCCCGTCCCAGGGCGGCGGCCCCCAGCAGGGTGGCGGTGGGATAGGTGGCCGCCTCCAACATGTCGCTGGGCAGCCCCGGCTCGCAGCCCACCGCGTTGACCACCAGGGTGCCGCCGCCCAATCCTCGCTCCAGCCGCTCGTAGAGCGACCCCTGTACCGGGCAGGGCGCCCCGTCGACCCCTGCCATCCGCAGGAAGCGCCGCAGCTCCTCGACGGGCCACTGCCCAGGCTGCCAGGGCTCCCACGGACGCGCCAGCGGCTCGACCCGCTCCCCGAGATCGTCGGCCTCCACCGTCACCGCCGGGGCCATGTCGCCGTCGGGCCCCAGGGCGGGTTGGACGTCGACGACCTTGCCGGAGACGGGACTGTGGACCGGGACGGACCCGGCGGTCTCGTCCCCTGGCTCCGGCCCGAACAGGACCTGGCCAGCGTGGACCCGGTCGCCTCGCTTGACCCGCACCGGCCCACAGTCCGAAGGGCCTTGCCTGCCGGTGATGACGAGACGAGAGGAGACGGCCGGCAACGTTTCGGCCACGCCGACAGCCAGGGCCGGGGCACCACCCTTCATGGCAGCATGCCACCCTCCCGCGCGATGCCGTGCTCGTGGTCACCTTCACGAATTGCCGCATTGGAAAAGGGCGCCCGTGCGTCTCGCCCCGCTCGGCTTCAGTCTCGCGCCCGCCACCGGGGCGATCAAGGTAAGGATGTCCTGACGCCCGCGGGCCCCCGTCACAACAAGCGCAGCCCTGCCAGCACCCCGGTGCTGACCAGCGTGACCACGATCCCCGCGGCCACCACCCCGGCACCGATCGCGACGAAGGCCCGGCCCGGCGGGACCCCCATCACGAAGGCCAGGGCCGTGCCCGAATACGCGCCCGTCCCGGGCAGCGGCACCGCCACGAAGAGGGCCAGCCCCACGGCACCGTAGCGCCCCACCAGGCCGCGCCCACGCTGGCGCACCCTCTCCACGAGCCGGCCGACGAAGGTGCGGCGCAGGAGGCGCTCGTATCCCAGGTGGAGCACCAGCCAGACCGGCCAGAAGAGGGCCGCGTTGGCGGCCGTCGCCAGCAGGAAGACCCCGGGCCAGGGCAGCTCTAACGCCAGTCCCAAGGGGATGCTGCCCCGCAGCTCGATCCAGGGCACCAGCGTCAGCAAGGCGACGGAGACCCACGGCGACAGCAGCGACTCGGGCAACGCCATCGATTCCCTTCCATGCGTCGCATGCGGTGAGGCCACCGCTGCGTCTCGGGCGCCGTGGCCCTATACGTTGCGGCCCCGTCGCGCCCCTGCAGCGAGCCGGCAGGGGCGGAGCCCGTCGAGTGCGAACATGGGCCGGGTGTCGACGCGAGCGGGACGCCTCAACCACGTGACCTCCGCCCTGGGCATCGGCCGCCTCGACGAGATGCCGGCGGTGGTGCCGGTGCTGGCCCTCGGCGGGCTGGTCTTCACCTTTGGGTCCTCCTTCGTCTGGCCGGTCACCACCATCTACATCCACTTCGTGCTGGGCCGCTCCCTGGCCATGGCCGGGCTGGTCCTGATGCTGTCGTCGTCCTCCTCCCTGGCGGGGCAGCTGGCGGGCGGGGCCGCCTTCGACCGCTGGGGCGGGAGGCGGGTGCTGCTGGTGGGCCTGCTCCTGCGGGCGGCGGCCCAAACCGTCATCGCCCTGGTACCGCTCTGGCCCGTCTACGTGGCCGCGATGATGCTGGACGGCTGGTCCTACGGCCTCGTCGACCCCGCCACCAACGCCCTCGTCTCCCGGGCCTGGCCCGAGGGCGGACGGAGGGGCTTCAACTTCCTGTACGTGGCGCGCAACGCCGGCGTGGCCCTCGGCACCGCCTTCGGGGGGCTGGTGGCCGGGTACTCGTTCACAGCCGCGTTCCTGGCCAACGCGGCCGCCTCCCTGGCCTACGCCGTCATGGTATGGCGGCGCGTGCCCGCTCATCTCCCGGAGCCGGTAACCACGCGCCGCGCGCCGTCGCCCGACTCCCCCGCGGCCGCGGAGGTCCGCGCGCTCGCCCTCGGGACGCATCCCGCGGTCTCGGGCCGCTGGCCCCTGGCGGCGATGGGGGCGCTGGTGGTGGGCGTGGGGCTGGTATGGATGGCCTATGGACAGTGGCAGGCGGTCATCTCCGTCTACATGCAGGAGCTGGGGTACCCGCTCGCCTCCTACAGCGTTCTGTGGACCCTCAATGGGGTGCTCATCGTGGGCTCGCAACCGCTGGTGGGGTGGGTGACCCGGCGGGGCTTGAGCTCGGTGACGGCCCAGATGCTGGTGGGGACGGCGCTGTTCGCGGCTTCCTTCGTCCTGGTCTGGCGGTGGCCCCTCTATCCCGGCTTCGTGCTCGGCATGGTCGTCCTCACTCTTGGCGAGGTGCTGGCCTTCCCTGCCTTTCCCGCGGCGGCCGCGGTGCTGGCCCCGCCCGCCCGGCAGGGCTTCTTCCAGGGGCTCGTGGGCGGGGCGGTCTCGGCCGGGCGCATGCTGGGGCCCCTGGCCGGCGGCGCGCTCTACGACCGACTCTCGCCCCCGGTGGTGCTGGGGGCAGCCGCCGTCGTCTCGGCCACAGCCTGCGCCTGCTTCGATCTCTACCGCGCCCTGGCGAGGCGCGCCGGGACCGGGGCGGGCAGGAGGAGCGCCCGCTAGCGGCCCGTGTGGGTTTTCGCCGGAGCACCTGACAACGAAGGAGGGGAGTGGCCGATGATGCCCATGGCACCCGTCTGGGTAGGATCACAGGGCCCCTGCCAGAGCCCACTCCTCTCCTCGGGCCTCGTGTCGAGCGACGTCGGGGGCCAGGGGCCTTCGTCGGAACCGCACCCCGGCACGATCGAGCTTCAGCAGGTTGTGCACGGCACAGTCAAGCCGCCAAAGCGCCCGAACCTTCGCCAACCCCCGCAGCAGGAACTGGCGCAGCCGCCGGGCCTCCTTGATCTGCCCAAAGACGGGCTCGACCGACTGCTCCCGCTTCCGATACCGCGCGAGGACCTCGGGCATCTTCAACCAGTACCGCATCCACTCCCGCAGGGAAGCCCCCGGCGCCGGCGGATCCGGAGGCGGCTGGGTGGTCCGGCGGTCCCGGTGACGCAACTTGTCCGCCGGAATCAAGACGCGAAGGCCCCGGGCTTGCAGCGTCTGAATGGCGTCCGTGTCAAAGTACCCGGCATCGGCCAGCCACTCCCCGGGGCGTCGGCCGGTATTGGCCTCCACCTGGTCGGCCATGGGGATCAGGTGCGGGGCATCGGCCGCCTGGTTCGTGAGGTCCGCCGCCACGATGATCTGGCTTTCGGTATCGACCACGGCTTGAGCGTTGTAGCCCTGGATGAAGCGCCCGTCCGGGTCTTTCATGATCCGGGAGTCAGGGTCCGTGAAGTTGCGCTGGGCTTTGGGGGAGGGGCGGGCCTGCGCGGGGTCTCGCCGAGACCGGTAGCGCCGACCTTTGGCCTCCGCTTCGGCCCGACGCTTGGCCTGTTCGGCTGCAGCTTTTTGCCGGGCCTCCTCTTCCAACGCCCGCATGGCTCGGCGGATGGCCTCCCGGCGCTTTTCGACCGTCTTCAAGTGCTCCGGCAGTTCATCGCCCCGCCGGTCCCCAAACCGCCGATCCTCGTCCCGGTCCGTCGCCTCCACCTCGGCAAAGCACCGCTCGATCGCCTCCCGCAGCCGCTGCTCCTCTTGTTGCATGCGGGCGTAACTCATGGCGGCATGCTTCGAGGCGTAGGCTTTGATCTTGGTGCCGTCCAGGGCCACCTGGCCCAGCTTCACCAGGCCCGCCTTCTGGGCCAGGTGAACCGTCTGGACGAACAGCTCCCCCAGCGCTGGCAGGTGCCGGCGGCGAAACTCCGACAGCGTCCAGTGCTGGCCCCGGTCTTCCCCTTCGTAGGCCCGGAAGATGGCCGACAGATCCAGCTGGTCCACCGCCTCGTCGATGAAGTGGACCAGGTGGTCCGGTGGCAGCCAGTCCTTCGGCGAAGGGGGCAGCAGATAGGTCTGATGGGGACTATAGGGCTTAAACGGCTTCATGGGCGACGGGTTCGACACCGCCCCGAGATTTCATGCCAGTCGGCTGGCAATTCCCACACACGCTGCTAGCGACTTCACCACCTCGACGACCGCCACCCGGGTCACCGTGGCCCGCCCCGCCGGTGCGGCAACGGGTGCCTCGTGGCAGCTCGCGCTGGGCCGCGCCGGGCTCGGCATCGGGCGGGGGATCGGATGGGTGGTGCTGGTCGCCTGGGCCATCGTCTCGCTGATGCCGCTCTACTGGATGCTGACGACCTCCTTCATGCTGTCGGAGGAGGTCTGGCAGGTACCCCCGGCCTTCGTGCCCACGGTGGCCAAGGAGCTCCCTGCCCTGCTGCTGTCGGGGCGGTGGGCCGAGGCAGCGGCACTGTGGGGCGATGCGACGGAGAGCTACGTCTTCCTCTTCCAGTCGACCCCCATCTGGCGATGGTTCCTCAACTCCACCATCGTCTCCGGTGTCGCCACGCTGGGGGTGCTCCTGCTGGACTCGATGGCGGCCTACGCCTTCGCCAAGCGGCGCTTCCCGGGGCGTGAGCTGCTCTTCTGGATCATGATCAGCACGCTCATGATCCCGGGCCAGGTGACGCTGGTGCCCATGTTCATGATCGTGCGCAACGCCGGCCTGATGAACACCCTCTGGGCGGTCATCCTGCCCGACCTGAGCATGGTCTTCGGCGTCTTCCTGTTGCGCCAGTTCATGCGGACCATCCCCACCGAGCTGGTGGAGGCGGCCACCATCGACGGCGCCTCGGAGTTCGTCATCTACAGCCGCATCATGGTGCCCCTGGCCAAGCCGGGGCTCGCCACGCTGGGCATCCTCACCTTCATGTCCACGTGGAACTCGTTCCTATGGCCGCTCATCGCGCTGCAGCGATCCGAGCTCTTCACCCTGACGGTGGGTCTCAAGACCCTCCAGGACAAGAACCTGGTGCAGTACGGGCTCCTGATGAGCGGCGCCACGGTGGCCGCCATCCCCATGGTCATCGTCTTCCTGATGTTCCAGCGCTACTTCGTCAAGGGGCTCACGCTGGGAGGCCTCAAGGGCTGAGGGGCAGAGGGCCAGCCCCGCCGGGGGCTAGCCCTCCCACAGGAAGCTCAGCACGAACAGCCCGGCCACCACCCACATCAGCCAGCGCACCTCCCGGGCCTTGCCGGTCAGGAGATTGACCATCACGTACGTGATGAAGCCGTAGCCGATGCCGCGGGCGATGTTGAAGGTGAGGGGGATGGTCAGCAGCGTCACGAAGGCCGGGAAGGCCTCCGTGTAGTTGTCGAACCGGATCTCCTTGACCACCGTGCTCAGCATGAGGAAGCCCACCACGATCAGCGCCGCGGCCGTCGCCTGCGGGGGCACGACCACCAGCACGGGCGTGAAGAGCACGGAGGCGAAGAAGAGCAGCGCCACCACCACCGAGGTGAGGCCCGTGCGCCCGCCCTCTCCCACGCCCGAGGCGCTCTCCACGTAGGTCGTCACCGAGCTGGCGCCAAACAGGCCGCCCAGCATGGCCGCCAGGGAGTCGACCAGCAGCACCCGCTTGATGCCCGGCAGCCGCCCCTCGCGGTCCAGCAGCCGGGCCTCCCCCGCCACCGCGACGACCGTGCCCATGGTGTCGAAGAAGTCGGTCATCAGGAAGGCGAAGATGGAGCCCAGCAGCCCCACCTGCAGCGCACCAGCGATGTCGAGCTTGAAGAACGTCTCGAAGCTGGCCGCACCCGGCCAGGCCAGCCACCGCTCGGGCAACGGGGTGATGCCGAGCGGGATGCCGGCCAGGGCCGTCAGGATGATGCCGCCCAGGATGGCGCCCCGCACCCGCAGCGCGAGCAGGGCAGCCGTCACCAGGATGCCGCCGAAGGTGAGCAAGACCCGCGGGTCGCCGAAGTCGCCGAAGGTGACCAGGGTCGACTCGCTGGCCACCACCACGCCCGACTGGGACAGCCCGATGAAGGCGATGAAGAGCCCGATCCCGGCGCCGATGGCGCGCTTGAGCTCGAGGGGGATGGCATCCATGACGGCCTCGCGCACGTTGCTCAGCACGAAGAACGTCACGATGGCCCCCTCGACGAAGATGACCCCCATCGCGACCGGCCACGGCACCCCTTGCCCCAGCACCAGCCCGAAGGCGAGGGCCGCGTTGAGGCCCATCCCCGAGGCCAGCGCGAACGGGTAGTTGGCGAAGAGGCCCATCGCCAGCGTGGCGAGTCCGGCGGCCATGGCCGTCGCGACCGCCACCCCCTCCTCGGGGAGCCCGGCCGCGCTCAGGATGCTGGGGTTGACGAAGAGGATGTAGGCCATGGTCATGAAGGTGGTGACGCCGGCGACCACCTCGGTGCCGACGGTGGATCCCCGCTCCCGCACCCGGAAGCGCCGCTCAAGCCATCCTGCCAGCCCCAGCGCACGACTCTCCCCGGTGTCGGCCCGCACCGCGTCCATCGTTGGTCGTTCCCCTTCCGTGTTGATGCAGGTAACAGCAAAGAATGGTAGCACCTTCGGGACCCGCCGACAACGCTACCGGGCCCGGGCCTCCTTGAAGACTCGCTCGGCCCGGTAGGAGCTGCGCACCAGCGGCCCGCTGAAGACCTCCACGAAGCCCTCCTCGTATCCCCATTGCCGGTACCGGTCGAACTCGGCGGGCGTGACGTAGCGCTCCACCGGCAGATGGCTGGGGCTGGGGCGCAGGTACTGCCCCAGGGTCAGGATGTCGACCCCGACCGCTCGGAGGTCCCGCATGGCTTGTCGGATCTCCTCGTCGGTCTCGCCGAGCCCCAGCATCAGGCTCGACTTGGTCAGGACCTCGGGCCGGTACCGCTTGGCGAAGGCCAGCACCTGCAGGGTCTGGTCGTAGCCCGCCCTCGGGTCCCGCACGCGAGGTGTGAGGCGCCGCACCGTCTCCACGTTGTTGGCGAAGACGTCCAGGCCCGACTCCATGACGGTGGCCACCGCCCGCCGGTCGCCCCGGAAGTCCGGCGTCAGCGCCTCCACCCGGACCCAGGGGGCCCGTGCCTTGATGGCACGTACCGCCTGGGCGAAATGTCCGGCCCCCCCGTCGGGCAGGTCGTCACGATCCACCGATGTCAAGACGACGTACTCCAGGCGCAGGCGCGCCACGGCCTCGGCGACCCGGTCGGGCTCGGTGGGGTCCAGCAGGCCCCGGGGGTTGCCCGTCGAGACGGCGCAAAACTTGCACGCCCGGGTGCAGACCGAGCCCAGGAGCATGAAGGTGGCGGTCCCGTGGCCCCAGCACTCCGCCACGTTGGGACAGCGTGCCTCCTGGCAGACGGTGAACAGCCCGAGCTGCTTGACCACCCCGGATACGAAGGCGTAGGTGGGCCCCCCCGGCAGGGGCACCTTGAGCCACTCGGGCTTGGGCCGGGGTCGGCCGTCGTCCAGCGGTCGCTTGCGAAGCCCTCCCGGGACCACCTTGACGCGGGGCGCCTCCATCGCGGGCATCCCGACTCCCCTTCCGTCACGCTCTCAGGTCGTCTCGTCGCGCGGCGTCGTCGTGGCCCCCCACGAGCACCACGTGCACCTGCGACGGGCCATGCACGCCCAGCACCAGGTCGTTTTCGATGTCGGCGCTGCGGCTCGGGCCGGTCACGATGGCCACTGACGAGGGCAGCGGCTCCGCCCCCAGGCGACGGGCCAGCTCCTCCAGGCTGGCTAGCACGTCGGACTCCCGCACGACGGTGACCTGCACCGCGGGCAGCAGGCTGGCCAGGCGACCCTGGCCCGGGCCGGCCAGCAAGACGACGCTGCCGGTCTCCGCTACCGCGTATCGTCCCACGGTGATGCCCACGGCGGCCCGCCGCGCCTCCGCTCGCCAGGCCTCGACACGGTCCGGGCCGGGCTCGGGCACGTCGCCCCCGCCCGTCCAGTAGAGCGAGAGACCCCGTCGCCTCAGCGCCTCGGCCAGCTCGCGGGGGGCCAGGTCCAGGTCGTCGGCCATCACGATCCGACCGCCCCGTGGCGCCACCGCCTCACATAGGCTTGCCAGTGCGGCCGGCAGCCCTTGCGCGTCGCCCACCCGATGGACGCGGCCCCCGAGCCGCTCGACCATTTGCGTGAAGTGCGCGATGCGACGGGCCAGGTCCAGGGACGCCTGGCGGCTCGCCTCGCCCCCGGGCGCGGGCGGGTCATCTCGCGGTGGGCCGTCCGGGGGCGGCGGCTCCGGCGGCGTGCCCGACCGGCCACAGCCCGCCACGGCGCGACGCCCCTCTCCGAGGAGCACCTCGCCGCGCTGCCACAGCTCCCAGAAAGACCGCTGCGACGGCTCCGGCAGGTCCCGGCCCCACGTCCAGGGCGCCAGCGGCCCGGGCAGCGACGACAGCCAGCCGTCTCCGCCCGCCGCCCCCCATCGCCGGGCCGCCCGGGCCCCCATGCGAGCCAGGCGCAGGCTGGCCCGGTAGCGCCAGGGGCTCCTCCACAGCCATGCGCCCAGCTCGAGCGCCGTCCCGAAGCCCGCCGGCCCCCGGCCGACCGAGCGAACCCTGTCGGCCCGGTGGCGCAGGATCAGCTCGTGCAAGGGGATCCCTACGGGGCAGACGTCCGTGCAGGCCGTGCAGAGGGAGCACGCGTCGAAGGGCAGGTCCGAGGCCCGCTCCCCCTCTAGCAGCGGGGCCAGCACCACCCCGACGGGACCGCTGTAGACGGAGCCGTAGGCGTGGCCGCCCACCTGGCGGTAGACCGGGCAGTGGTTGAGGCAGGCGCCGCACCGGATGCAGGCCAGCACCTCCCGGTAGGGCGAGGCGAGGATACGGCTGCGGCCGTGGTCCATCAGGATGACGTGCAGCTCCTCGGGGCCATCCAGCTCGCCCGGCCCCCGAGGCCCCGTCACCAGGTGCGTGTAGACGGTGATGGCTTGCCCCGTCGCGCTGCGTGCGAGCAACTCCAGGAAGACCGGCAGGTCGGCCAGCGACGGGATCACCTTCTCGATGCCGGCCACCACCACGTGCACCGGCGGCGCCGAGCTGACCAGGCGCCCGTTGCCCTCGTTGGTGCAGATGACCACGCTGCCCGTCTCGGCCACCACGAAGTTGGCCCCGGACACCCCGATGTCCGCCTGCAGGAAGTCCTCCCGCAACACCTGTCGTGCCACCACCGCCAGGGACGGGGTGTCCGTGGGGACGGGCCGGCCCACCAGCCGGGAGAAGAGGGCCGCTATCTCGTCCCGGCTCTTGTGGATGCAGGGCGTCACGATGTGGGCGGGGCGCTCTCCCGCCAGCTGGACGATGAACTCACCGAGGTCGGTCTCCACCACCTCCAGGCCCGCCGCCTCCAGGCGGGCGTTGAGCTCGACCTCCTCGGTGGCCATGGACTTGGACTTGACCAACCGCCGCGCGCCCCGCCGCTTCGCGATGCCCTCCACGATGCGCGCGACGTCCTCGGCGCGGGCGGCTCGCCAGACGTGCCCGCCCCGCGCCTCGATGGACGCGGCCGCCTTGGCCACCAGCCGGTCCAGGTCGTCGAGCGACGCCATCTTGATGGCATGCGCCCGGCGGCGCAGGGCCTCGAAGTCGCCCGGGGCCCACCCCCCGGCGGCCAGCTCGGCCAGCTGGGCGAAGGCCGCCCGTCGGGCCTCCACCTTGCCGTCGGCGGTGATGCGCACGGCCTGTCGGAGCCGCTCGTCCGCCAGGGCTCGCCGGGCTCGGTCGCGAAAGCTCTCCACGCCGGGGGGTCGGGTGTGTCTCATGACCGGCCGCCTCCTGCCGGCCGGGCCGCCGCCCCTGCCGCGGCATCGGCTCGTAGTGCCGCGGCCCCCGACGGCGGAGCCAGCAGCCCCATCCCCTCCGCCAGCAGCTCCGCCACGTGCACGAAGCGCAGGCGCAGCCCCCGCCGCCGTGCACGGCCCATCAGGTGCAGCAGGCAGGAGCCGTCGGCCGAGACCACCACGTCGGCCCCCGCCGCCCGGATGGCGTCCAGCTTGTCGTCGGCCATGGCCACCGACACCTCGGGCGACTTGACCGCGAAAGCCCCTCCGAAGCCGCAACACCGGTCGGCGCCCTCGAAGGGCACGAGCGTCAGCCCCCGCACGCACCTCAGGAGCCGCTCCGCCGCCCCGGCGGCGCCCAGGAGACGGCTTGCGTGGCACGAGGTATGGTAGGCGGCGGTCACGGGGCATCGGGCCCCCAGATCCTCGACCCCCAGTACCTCCGTCACGAACTGCGTGAACTCGTAGGTGCGAACGCCCAGGGCCCGGCCCTGTCGCGCCGCTGCCGGGTCACCCGCCAGGAGGGCCGAGTAGTGCTCCCGGATCATGGCCACGCAGGAGCCGGTCGGAGCCACCACGTACTCCGCGGACTCGAAGGTCCGCAGGAAATGGCGGGCCAGGGCCGCGGCCTGCAGACGCTGGCCGCTGTTGAAGTGGGCCTGGCCGCAGCAGGTCTGCTGCTCGGGGAAGTGGACGCTCACGCCCAGGTGCTCGAGGATGCGGGCCGCTCCCACCGCGGCGCGAGCGAAGAAGACGTCGTTGACACAGCCGACGAAGAAGGCGACCCGCATGGCTCACCGCCTGCCCTCGGCTTGGGCCGTGCCGCCAATGTTCGCCCTCCGCCGGGCGCTCCCTGCCGGGACGCAGCCGGCGGCCGCCCCGCTCAGTCGAACTCGGGAGGCAGCGACGGGTCGCGGTAGAGACGGTACAGGCGCCGGATCTGCTCTGCGGTGATCCGGGTCGGCGACAGCGGCGGCAGCTCCTCGACGGCGAACCAGCCCACGGCCTCGGTCTCGATGCTGGCGCGGGGCTGGCCGCCGGTCAGCTGGCAGGCGATGCAGATCTTGTAGACCGCGTAGGCCACGGGGCGGTCGTGGTGGCGGGAGTTGTCCCACACCGCGAGCAGGCGCACCGGGCGCACCACGTACCCGGCCTCCTCGGCCACCTCCCGTGCCGCCATCTCGGAGGGCGACGAGCCGACGTCGGCCCAGCCGCCAGGCAGCGACCATCGACCGTCGGAACGCTCCTTGACCAGCAGCACGCGATCGCCGTCGAAGACCACCGACCGCACGTCCACCTTGGGGGTCGGGTAGCCGGCCTCCCCGGCGAAGAGCTCCTCCAGGCTTACGCGCTGGGCCTCGGATCCCAGCCCGCATTGGGTCGCCAGCATGTCGACCGCGATCCGGCGAAGCTCCCGGTACCGCTCCTGGTCGTAGGGGTCCGTGGCATAGGTCAGGCCCGCCTGGGCCAGCGCCTGGATGCGCTTGGCCCACCGGATCCACTGAGGCTCCACGCCTGCGCCCCTCCCACGACCGAGGCGCCGTCGCCTCAGCGGCGGCGCCCCGTCTTGCTTGCTCCATTGTACTCCGGGCCCGGCCTCGCCCGACGCCGCGACGCGGCTCGAGGAGGAGGAGCGTCGGCATCGTGCGAACAGCACTTGCCAATCCTGCGGGGACGGAAGGGAGCCAGGGGATGCTCCACGGTGAGCGAAGCGCCCGTCTCAGGCCGGCCTGGTGGACGTCCGGCCGGGTGGCCTGGCGACCGTACGCCGGCGCCTTGGTGAGCGTGGCGGCCCTGGCCTGGCTGGTGGGCGCGTTGCGCCAGAGCGGCGCGGATGCGCGCCTGGTGCTCTCCCTGGTGGCCTGGGGGATCATGCTGGGGGGCATCGTCGGCCTGGGCGCCATCGGGCTGTCGCTGGTCTACGGCGTGCTGCGGTTCGGCAACTTCGCCCACGGCGACCTGATGACGGTGGGGGCGTACGCCGCCCTGGCGATCCTGCCCATGCTCCCCCAGGGGCCGCCGCTGCGTCCCCTGTCGTTCGGCTGGGAGATGATCCCTGCCCTGCTGCTGGCGATGGCCCTCACCGGCCTGGTGAGCGTGGCCATCGACCGGATCCTGTACCGGCCCCTGCGACGGCGACGCAGCTCGCCCGTGCTGGTGGCGATGGCCTCCCTGGGCGCGGCCTTCTTCCTGCGCAGCGCCCTCTACCTGGGCTGGGGCGCCGACTTCCGCTTCTACTACACGGGGCGGGCCCGTCCGTCCATCGCCCTGCCTCTCGGGATCCGCCTGCGCCCCGACCAGATCTTCGTCATGGCGCTGGCGGTGGTGCTGGTGGTGCTCACCTACCTGCTGCTGACCCGCACGCGGCTGGGCAAGGCCATGCGTGCCACGGCCGACAACCCCGTGCTGGCCCGGGTCAGTGGCATCGACACGGAGCGCATCGCCCGCTGGACCTGGCTCATCGGCGGAGCGCTGGCGGGGGCGGGCGGCGTCATGCTGGGGCTCGACGCGCAGCTGCGGCCCGAGATGGGATGGGCCCTGCTGTTGCCCATGTTCGCCGCCGCCATCCTGGGCGGCATCGGCAACCCGTACGGCGCCCTGGTGGGCGGGCTCGTCATGGGGGTCGTCCAGCAGGTCTCCACCGTGGTCGTCAACCCGGCGTACGCGCCGGGCGTCGCCCTGGTGGTGATGATCGCCCTGCTGCTCCTGCGGCCGCGGGGCCTGTTAGGGGGGGCGGCGGGCTGATGCTGGGCCGGGTCGTCCTGCTCGCCGTCCCGCTGGCCATCTTGACGGTACGCCTGGTGCCCTGGCGCGGGTGGCTCCGTCTCGGGGCGGGGGTGATCGTGGCAGGCCTGGCCGCATGGCTCCTGGTGGCGCTGGCGCCGCCCGGCCTGCTCGCCTATCTGGTCTCCTTCGCCGTCATGGCCAGCATCTTCGCCATGCTGAGCCTCGGGCTCAACGTGCAGTGGGGCTACACCGGCCTCTTCAACATCGGCATCGCCGGCTTCTTCGCCGTCGGTGCCTTCACGTCGGCACTGTTCACGACGGCCATGCCCACGGGCCCGCTGGCGGCGTACAGCCAGCAGGCCTTCGGGCTCGAGGCGCCCTTCGTGGTGGGCGTCGGCGCCGCTGCCATCCTCTCGGGGCTCCTGGCGGCCGCCATCGGGCTGCTCACGCTGCGGCTGCAGCAAGACTACCTGGCCATCGCCACCATCGGCATCGCGGAGCTGGTGCGGCTCGTCTTCCAGAACGAGCGCTGGCTGGCCAACGGTCCCCAGCCGCTGCGGGGCATCCCCCGTCCCCTGGAGTGCCTGGTGCAGGATCCGCCGTGCAGATGGCTGCCGGGCCCTCTCCAGTCGGTGGTGGCGCCCCTGGAGCCCCGAGACTACCCGTACGTCTACCTGATGCTGGCCGTCCTCGGCGTCACGCTGGTCTACGTGCTCATCGAGCGGGCCATCCGATCCCCCTGGGGCCGGGTGTTGCGGGCCATCCGCGAGGAGGAGACGTCGGCCGCCATGAACGGCAAGGACGTGCTCGCCTTCAAGCTCCAGGCGCTGGTGGTGGGCGCCGTGATCATGGGGGCCGCAGGGGCCTTCTACGCGCACTACCTGGTCTCCATCGACTACGGCCACTTCACGCCGCTGTACGGGACCTTCCTCATCTGGGTCATGCTGATGCTGGGCGGCAGCGGCAACAATCGAGGGGCCGTCCTGGGCGCCTTCGTCGTCTGGGGGATCTGGACGGGGACCACCTTCGTCACCGACTGGCTCAACCCGCTGCTGGCGGCCGTCTCGCCGGACCTGCCCGCTCGCAGTCCCTACCTGCGCTACATGCTGGTGGCCGTCATGCTGGAGCTGATCATCCTCTTCCGACCGCAGGGCCTGCTGGGCGAGGAGCGCAAGGTCTCGGTCCTGTACGAGGGATGAGGAGTCGACGGGGGCGGCCAGAGCGGGCCGCCCCCCGGTCGCATCGGCCGCTCACTCGGCGGGGATCTGGTCGGCACGCCGGATGGTCACCGTCTCGATGGTGCCGCCCGCGTAGCGCCACACCTCGACGGGCGTCACCACGTCGCCGGCGTCGTCGAAGTCCACGGGGCCCGCGGCGCCCGTGTAATCCACGGACTGCCCCTGCTGGAGCAGGCGCAGCGCCCGCTCGAACTCGCCCGGCCCCACCCGCTCGCCCGGCGGGTTGGCGACCTGGCGCAGGCGATCCCGCAGCGCCGCGCCGGTGACGGCGACGCCGTCCAGGTGGGCCCGGGCGATGGCGAGCCCGATGACGGCCATCGCGTCGTACGCCGTGTCCATGTAAGGCAGGGGCGGGCGCTGGCCGTAGCGCGCCTCGTAGGCCTGCGCGAAGGCCCGGAAGCCCTCCCACTCGGGGTCCGATCCCGGTGCCGTCCCCAGCTGCCCCTCGACCACCGAAGCGCCCAGCACCCGGACGATCTCCTCCGACTTGGTGCCGTCCGTGTACTGGAAGTTGGAGAAGCCGAAGACCTCCACGGCCTCCTTCATGTAGACGACGGCCTGGCCCGGATAGGTGGCCGCGAAGATGACCTCGGGGTCGCCCCGCAAGGCCAGCGCCAGCTCGGCCGTGTAGGTGGGCTTGGGCTCCTCCGGCACCGGCACCTGCGCGGTGACGATGCCGCCCCGCAGCTGGAAGGAGTGGGCGAATCCGTTGGAGAGCCCCTGGCCGTACGGGTTGTTGACGTAGATGGTGGCCGCCCGACGGACGCGGTAGCCCTGCACGATCTCGCCGGCCGCCAGCTGCGCCGCCACTACGCCCTGGAGCGCGTCCGAGGCGACGGTGCGGAAGAGAAAGTCGCGCTGGGTGTCGGCCGGCAGGAAGGTGATGAGCGGGGACGTGCTGGCCTGCGAGATCTGCACGACCCCCGCCGGGATGGTGACCGACTCCGCCACCGGGATGGTGACGCCCGAGGCCAGCGAGCCGATGATGGCCGGCACCCGATCGACCTCGACCAGCTTGCGGGCCCGGTCGATGCCCACCGAGGCCGTCGTCCCCGAGTCCTCGTGGACCAGCTCCACCAGAGGCCCGCCCAGCACCCGCTGGGCCGCCTCGTTGAGCTGCGCGGCGGCCAGCTCGACGGCGTTGCGGTGGCTCGGCCCGAACTCCGCCAGGGCCCCCGTGTAGTCGATGAGGGTCCCCACCCTGACGACGGCTGGCCGCGCCTGCGCCTGCACCCTGAGGGTCAAGGCGTGGGACCCGACCAACGCCCCGCCCACGACGCCGAGCTGCTTGAGAAAGGCGCGACGGTGGAGCCGCCGGACGTCCCCCGCCTGCCCCGATCTCGACCCCTGCATCTTCGAGCCCCCTCCCCACGATTGGCGAGACGGACGGGCGGCGACCCGTCACGCTCGCCTCCCCCGGGCCGTACAGGTCGTGATGGGACTTTTGTCTAACGATCTGGCAAAGAGGGCCAGGCTGTCAAGATCGGTTCGCAACAATGCCACAGGCGGCGACCCGTGGACAGGGGACGCGGTTGCCCTCTATAATCGCAACAAGTCGCATGACGACCAGCTGCCGGGGCGGGCGAGCCATGCAACGTTCGGCGGGCTCCATCCTCGAGGTAAAGGACCTGACCAAGGAGTTCGGCGGCCTGCGGGCGGTCAACGGCTGCACGCTGGAGGTGCAGGCGGGTAGCATCACCGGTCTCATCGGTCCCAACGGCGCCGGCAAGTCGACGCTGTTCAACCTCATCACCGGATTCGAGACGCCCGACCGGGGCCGGATCCTCTTCCGCGGCGAGGACGTGACCGGCCTGCCGCCTCACCGCATCTTCCAGAGGGGGCTGTGCCGGACCTTCCAGATCCCCCGTGAGCACCGCGGCATGACGGTGCTCGAAAACCTGATGCTGGTGCCCCCCTATCAAATCGGTGAGCGCCTGTGGAACCCGTGGCTGCGCCCTCGGGCCGTCCGGCGCCAGGAGATGGGCATCCGCGACCGGGCCCTCGCGGCACTGGAGATGGTGGACCTGGTGGCGTGGCAGGACCGCCCGGCAGGCGAGCTCTCCGGCGGGCAGCGCAAGCTCCTGGAGCTGGCTCGCACCCTGATGGCCGACCCCGCGATGATCCTGCTGGACGAGCCCGGTGCCGGCGTCAACCCCACCCTGATGCGCCGTCTCACGGCGGTGATCCAGCGGCTCCGGGAGGAGCGGGGGGTCACCTTCCTCATCATCGAGCACGACCTGGATCTGGTCACGCGCCTCTGCGACACCGTCATCGTGATGAGCGAGGGGGCGACGCTCGCCGAGGGGCCCCCCGACGCGATCCGGCGCGACCCGCGGGTGGTCGAGGCCTATCTGGGCGGCCAGTACGTGGCCGTGGAGGGCTGAGACCGGCATGGCGCTGCTCGAGGTCCAAGATCTCCAGGCCGGCTACCACGACGTGCCCATCCTTCACGGCCTCGCCATGAGGGTCGCTGAAGGCGAGCTGGTGGCCATCGTCGGCCCCAACGGCGCGGGCAAGTCGACCCTGATGAAAGCACTCTTCGGCCTGGTGCGGGTCATCGCTGGCAGCGTGCGGCTGGACGGCCAGGAGATCACCCACCTGCCGCCGGAGCGGCGGGTCCCCCTGGGCCTCTCCTACGTCCCGCAGGTCGACAACGTCTTCGCCTCGCTGACCGTCGAGGAGAACCTGGAGATGGGTGCCTACCTGGCCCCCTATGAGGTGCGGCCCCGCATGGAGCAGGTGCTGGAGCTCTTTCCGCTGCTGCGCCGGCGTCTGCGGCAGCGGGTCGGCACCATGTCGGGCGGAGAGCGTCAGATGGTCGCCATGGGCCGGGCCTTGATGTTGCGGCCTCGCCTGCTGCTCCTCGACGAGCCGTCCGCGGGGCTCGCGCCTTCCATGGTCGACGCGCTCTTCGCGCAGGTGCAGGCCATCCGGCGCTCCGGGGTGGCCATCGTCATGGTGGAGCAAAACGCCCGCCGTTCCCTGGAGATCGCGGACCGCGGCTACGTGCTGGCGAGCGGCCGGACGCGATTCGAGGGACGGGGCGCCGACCTGGCGTCCGACCCCGAGGTGGCACGCCTCTACCTGGGCGGGTGACCCGCTCAGGCCGGGCCCCCATCACGACGCGTCGACGCCTCCGCGCAGCCGCGGGTTGTAGACTTCGTCGAGGCTCGCGTTGAGCAGCTGCAGGCTGAAGGCGACCACGGCCAGTGCGACCGTCGGCGGCAGGAAGGCCCACCAGACCCCCTGGCGCACCGCCTCCCATAGCAGGGCCCACTGCAGCATCACGCCCAGGGAGACGCTATTGGACGGCCCCAGCCCCAGCATGGCGAGCGCGGCCTCGGTCAGGACCGCCGAGGCCAGCTGTAGCGTGAACGCCATGGCCAGGTAGGAGAGCATATAGGGGACGATGTCGCGCACGATGATCCCCGCCCCGCTCGCCCCCGACAGCCGCGCCACCCAGACGTGCTCGCGCGCCTTGAGGCTGGTGGCCTGGGCCCTGACGGCCCGGGCCGTCCACGGCCACGACGTGATGCCGATGATCAGGCCCATCGCCTGGACGCTGCGCGACTTGAGCGCCACCGACAGCAGGATCAGGATGACGAACGACGGGATGGTGATGAGGACGTTGGTGAGGCCCATCAGCATCTCGTCGGTGAGCCCCCCGTAAAAGCCCGCGGCGGTCCCCACCACGGCTCCCAGCAAGACCGAGATGACCCCGGCCATGGCCCCTATCTGCAGCGACGTGCGGGTGCCGTGCATCAAGAGCGTCAGCTCGTCTCGCCCGAAGTTGTCGGTGCCGAGCCACGCGTAGCGAGAGGGGCCCGCGAACGGCATGTCGACGATGGCGTAGGGATCCCGCCCCGACACGACGGGCCCCAGCATCCCGAACGCGACGACGCCGCAGACCAGCGCGAGGCTGACCGCCAGCCGGCGCGAACGCAACACCCGGATCCGACGCCCGGCGAGGCCCATCGCTATCGCTCCCCCAGCTGGACGGCCCGGATGCGGGGATCGATGAAGCCGTAGGCGATGTCGACCAGGAAGTTGGCCAGTAGCACCGCCACGGCGATGCACAGGGTGACGCCCTGGATGAGCGGGTAGTCGTTGAGCGAGATAGCGTTGAAGAGCAGATAGCCAATCCCCGGGTACGAGAAGACCAGCTCGGTGATGAGCGCGCCTCCCACCAGGGTGCCCAGCGCGAGCGCCAGCCCGGTCACCTGCGGGAGCATGGCGTTTCGGAAGACGTAGCGAAGCACCCGCGGCTGGGTCACGCCCATGGCGCGTGAGTAGCGCACGTAGTCGGCCCCCAGCTCGTAGATGGCCATCGAGCGCATCCCCACGGCCTGTCCGCCGATGGCCACCAGGACCAGCGACAGGAAGGGCAGGGCATAGTGGTGCAGCAGGTCCAGCACGAAGGCGGTGCTCCAGGAGGGCGTCAGCCCGAAGCTGTAGCCACCGGCTGACGGAAACAGCGGAACCGCCACCGCCAGAGCGTACAGCAGCAGGATGGCCATGGCGTAGTACGGGATGCTGGAGAGGGCCAGCGCGGCGACGAACAGCCGCCCGTCGAACCGGCCTCCCCTGTAGGCGGCCACGGCGCCCAGCACGTTGCCCAGCAACCAGCCCACCAGGATGGCGGGCAGCTGCAAGGCCACGGTCCACGGGAGGGCCTGGCCGATCAGGTCCTGCACCCGGGCCGGGTAGTACGAGAAGGAGACCCCCAGGTTGCCGCGCAACACGTTGCCCAGGTAGGCGACGAACTGTTGCCCCATGGGCCGGTCGAGCCCGAACTCTTCGAGGAACGCCTGGTAGACGCGCCCCGCCGCCTGGCCCTGCAGACCCCCCTGCAAGAAGCGCGCCACGAGGGCGTCGACGGGGTTGCCGGGAATCAGGCGGGGCAGCACGAAGTTGAGTCCCAACGCCACGAACAACGCCAGCGTGTACCACAGGAGTTTGAACAGTACGTACCGACGCAGCCCCATGAACCGGTCACGACCCCTCCCGTCAGCGACGTGCGATCGGGCGAGGGGCGGGGTGCCCCTCACGGGGCACCCCGCCAGCCGTCGTCACCTGGGCCGGACCAGTCTCAGCACCGAGATGTAGAAGGCCGGTGGGGCCTTGGGATCGGAGGCGGTCGGGAACCCCGTCCAGTGGGTCTCGTTGAACTCGTAGAACGCCAGCGGCCGGTACATCAGGGGGATGGCCGGGACGTTCTCCATGAAGATGCGGTCCAGCTCGCCGTAGATCCGGCGCAGCTCCTCCACGCTCCCCGCCTGTGCCGCCTGGTCGAGCAGCCGTGCCACGTCAGGATGGGAGAAGCGCCCGTAGTTCTGGAAGGTCTGCTGGCCGATGGGGGCTGCCGCTCGGTCGTCCAGGACGTCGCGGAAGCGGGTCCACGGGCTGGCCGGCCCGACGCCCGAGACGTACCAGAGCGCCATGTCGAAGTTGCCCTCCTGGACGTTGGACGTCACGACGGGTGCCTGGGGGAACTCGGTGCGCACTTCGATGCCGACCTGTCGCGCGCTCTGCGACACGATCTCCAGGGCGGCCATCCAGTCGGTCCACCCGTAGGGGGTCTGGACCGTGAAGCTCAGCCGCGTGCCGTCGGGCAGCACGTAGATCCCGTCGGAACCCTTGCGGGCCCCCAGCTCCCTCTCCAGGATCTCCACCGACCGAGCCGGGTAGTAGCGCCATCCGTAGCGATTGACCAGCTCCTCGTTGAAGAAGCGAGCCTCGACGCCCGCCGGGATGATGAGGCTGGACCTGGCCGGCTCGGAGTAGCGGGACATGGCGGTCCGGGCGATGAGCGCGTAGTCGATGGCGTAGGCCAGGGCTCGCCGCACCGCCACGTTGTCGAGGCCCTTGCGATGGACGTTGATGATGAGCAGCGGGATGGAGCCCGGGATGTGGTACGGCTCCTGCGCGAACCAGGTCTTGACGTTGGGCAGGGTCCAGATCTGGGGTACGAACTGCTGCGACAGGTCCACCTCCGCCTGCCTCAAGGCCAGGTTGCCGGCGTCGTTGCTACGGAAGATGGGGTGGACCAGGTACCGGGGGGTCGGCATCCCGTAGATGGACCTGCCCCAGTACTCGTCGTACCGGCGCAGGATGATCCGCTCCGGGTTGTAGCTGTCGACGCGGTAGGGGCCAGATCCCACCGGGTCCAGGTTCTCGAACTCGATCAGGGCGCTGCGCCCCCGATCGGCCAGGGGCCCCCAGATGTGCTCCGGCAGGATGAAGACGGTCGCCACGTACTCCTCCACCAGCAGGCGATTGGGGCGGGCCGGGTCCAGTCGGATCTCGACCGTCCGGTCGTCGACGGCCCTCACCGATTGGACGTGCTGCCAGAAGGGGCTGTAGCCCAGGCTGAACCGCCGTGCCAGCTCGAACGTGAAGACCACGTCTCGAGCCGTAAGGGGCCGGCCGTCTTGCCAGCGCGTGCCGGGCTGGAGCTGGATTCGCATGGTGGCGGCGTCCACCCACTGGAAGCCCTGGGCCAGCAGCGGGTCGAAGCGGCCGTTGACGATGTCGTACAGGAAGAGGCTCTCGTAGATGTACCCGCCGCCTCCCGGAGCCGTGGATCCCGTGCCGTTGACGGGCCAGGCGGGGCTGGGTGCCAGCGGGTTGAAGTTGGTGGGCGGACCCCACTGGTGCCCGGCGATGTACAAGGTCTCGTTGCGAGGCAGGGTACCGGCCAGGGCCAGCGAGGCGCCGGTGACGGCGACCAGCACGACGGCCCCCAACAACGCGACGAAGGATCGCCTCAAGGAAGCCACCTCCTCAGCTCGATCACGTGCCCACGACGGGGCCATGCGGCATCGCTACCGCAAGCGATGGACGACTCGCTCCCACCTCCTGGCGTCGAAGCGCCCGGGCGCCCTCGCCGTCTGAACCCGCTTTCTATCTTTGCTCCCATCGTGCCAGGGACCTGGCCATCCCCATGGGCGCGGAGGCCTTTCCTGGCTATGAAAGCCTTCTCGAACGCGCTTGCCACCTCCTGCCTGCCCGGTGACCCCACCGCGCAGGGATCGAGCAGGGCCCCGACGAAGCGCTCCGGTGCCGGCGATAGAGGCCGGTCATGCACCATCGAGACGGGAGGCGATGTCGTCGATGACCTCGTTGTGCTCGTCGTCGCGATGGACGACCGCGTGTCTCGTCGTGGCCGTGCTGCTCGCCGGGATCGGCGTGGGGTCGTCGGCCCCGTCCGCGGCTGCGGTCGAGGCCACCTTCTGGAGCGCGCCCAATCCCACTCAGGAAGTGTTCTGGCGGGAGATGGCGCAGGCGTTCATGCGGGAGCGGCCCGACATCCGCATCGACGTGCGGGCCATGGTGGAGTCGCCGAGCTCGGAGGCCACCATCCTGACGGCCATCGCGGGTGGCACGGCACCTGCCGGCTCGGAGAACATCTTCATCGGCTTCGGCGCCCAGCTCTACGAAAGCGGTGCCCTGGTGCCCCTCGACACCCTGCCGGGCTGGGACCAGATCATCCGGGCCCGCGGCATGGAGGAGGCCATCGAGGGCTGGCGCTTCCCCGACGGCCACTTCTACATCCTGCCCATCTACTCCAACGCGATGCTCTTCGGCTGGCGCATCGACGTCTTGCGTGAGCTGGGCTACGCCGAGCCGCCGCGGACCTACTCCGAGGTGTTCGCCGTCGGCCAGCGGCTGCGGCAGGCCCGGCCCCGCTCCTTCCTCATGGCGCGGGCGGAGCTGCTGGATCCCACCTGGTGGCAGCGCTGGTTCGACTTCTTCATGCTCTACTACGCCGCCAGCCAGGGCGCCCCGTTCGTCGTGGGGCAGGACGTCACCGCCGACCGCGAGGCCGCCGTGGGCGTTTTCCGCTTCTACCAGGAGCTCAACCGGCGCAACCTGATCCTGACCCGCACCTCGACCGATCCCTTCCCGACCGGGCTGTCCATCTGGGCCGACATCGGTCCGTGGACCTTCCCCGACTGGAAGGAGCGGTTCCCGGAGATGCGGCTGGGCGAAACCTTCGCCTTGAGCCCCCCTCCGGTGCCCGACGGCTATCCTGCGGGCGAGCCCATCCGCACCTTCGCGGACGCGAAGGGCCTCGTGCTCTACGCGCAGGCTCCCAAGGAGCAGCGTGACGCAGTCTGGGAGTTCATCCGATGGGTCTTCACGCGGCCCGAGAGCGACCTGCGTTGGCTCGAGGCCACGTCGCTGCCCCCCGTGAGGGGCGACCTCGCCACCTCCCCCGTCTTCTCCGGCTATCTGCGGCAGCACCCCGAGCTGGTGCCGTACGCCGAGGCGCTGCCCTACGCGGTGCCGCCCTTCGCCAGCCACCGCGTGACCGACGTGCAGACCGCGCTGGGCGAGGCGGGGCTGGTGCCGGCGGTGCGGGGGACCAAGACGCCCGAGCAGGCCTGGGAGGACGCCAGGGCGGCTATGGAGACCGTGCTCCGGCGCTGAGCCGGCACCTCCTCCGGCGGGCGGATGGCCGATGGCCTCTCGTGCCGTGACGGGTGGACGGCTGCACCGGGCCGAGGAGGTGTGGGGGTGGCTGCTCGCCTCCCCCTACCTCCTCTTCGCCCTGGCCTTCTTCGTCGTGCCCTTCGTGTGGGCGTTGCTGCTGGTCTTCACCGAGTGGGACCTGATCTCGCCGCAACGTCAGATGGTGGGCCTGGCCAACTTCGTGGAGGCCCTGATGAGCCCCCGGGTGCGGGCGGCGTTCTGGACGCCCTTCAAGTTCATGGCAGTCTTCCTGCCGGCGGTGTTGGTCGCCGCCATGGCCATCGCCCTGCTGGTGCACTCGCTCGGACGCTGGGCCGGGGTGGTGGCCGTGGGCTTCTTCATGCCGTACCTGGCCTCGGGCGTGGCCATGGCCCTGGTGGTACAGGGCATCCTCTCCTACAACAGCCCCCTCAGCGACGCCTTCTTCTGGCTGATGGGCGACGTGCCCGACTGGTTCGGCGTGCCGGCCCTGGCCGTGGTGGTCATCGCCCTCATGATGGCGTGGAAGTTCTCGGGGTACTACGCGCTCATCTTCCTCGCCGGCCTGCAGTCGATCCCCAAGGAGCTGTACGAGGCCGCCGAGATCGACGGCGCCGGGTCCTGGACGTCCTTCTGGCGCATCACCGTGCCGATGCTGTACCCCGCGCTCTACTCGGTGATGGTGCTGGCCGTCGGCCTCATGTTCGGGGTCTTCACCGAGCCGTACATGCTGACCGGCGGCGGCCCGGATCTGGCCACTCACACGTGGCACCTCGAGATCTACTACCAGGCCTTCTCGAGCCTGCGGGCGGGGTACGCCTCGGCCATCGCCATTCTCAACGCGCTGAGCGTCTTCGTCGTGTTGACGGTGGTCCGGCGCGCGATGGAGTGGTGGGGGAGAGCCAACGGATGGACGTGAGGGCGACGTCCGGCAGGGCCGGGATCGCGGGCGATCGCGTGCGTCGGGCCACAGCCGTCGCCACCCGCCGCCGTCGCGGGGGCAAGGTGGGCGTGCGGGTGGGCCGTGGCCTCCTGCTGGCCGCAGGCCTGACGATCTCGCTCTTTCCCTATCTGTATATGGTCCTGCAGTCCCTGGCTCCCTGGAACCAGGTCAACCGCGTCCTCTTCCCGTCGGAGCTGACCTTGCGCTCGTACGATTGGCTGCTGCGCGGGTCGGCCATCGCGCTGGCGCGTCCGTGGCTGAGGGCCCTTGGCAACAGCGTGCTGGTGAGCGTCACGTCGACGGTGCTGGTGCTCGTCTCGGCGTTGCTGGTCGGCTACGCTCTGTCCCGCTTGCGCTTCAAGGGGCGGGGCTTCGTCTACCAAGCCCTGCTCTTCCAGATGTTCTACCCGGCCATCATCCTGCTGGTGCCGACCTTCCTCATCATCCGGTGGCTGGGCCTCTACGACACCTACACGGCCATGATCCTGCCCAAGGCTGTCAACCTCTGGGCCATCTTCATGTACACCTCCTTCTTCCGGTCGCTGCCGCAAGAGGTGATCGAGGCTGCCCGCCTGGACGGCGCCAACGAGGCGCGCGTGGTCTTCGGCATCGCCCTGCCCATGTCGGTGCCCATCACCACGGTGGTCGGGCTCTTCGTCTTCATGGAGCGCTGGTCCGAGCTGATGTGGGACCTGGTGGTGGTCAAGCGCTACGAGATGATGACGCTCAACGTCATGATCGCCACCATGAGCGGGCCGTACGCCAGCTATCCCGGCCCCCTCTACGCCGCCGGCACCCTCCTGACGCTGCCGATCCTGCTGGCCTTCCTGCTCGCGAGCCGGTACTTCACGCAAGGCATTCAACTCGTGTTCAAGTAGACCATCTGTGCAATGTGCAAGAGGAGGGGATGGGACCATGCAGCCCGTCCAAGAGCTGGTCCGCCAGCTGACCCTGGAGGAGAAGGCCGCGCTGTGCTCCGGCGCCACGGCGTGGCGCACTGAGGCCGTCGAGCGACTCGGCATCCCGTCCATCGTCCTCTCGGATGGCCCCCACGGGCTCCGGCGCCCGGTCCGGGAGGACGAGCTGGGGGGCCCCAGCGTACCGGCCACGTGCTTTCCGACCGCATCGGCCATGGCCTGCTCGTGGGATCGCCAGCTCGTGCGCGAGGTGGCGCAGGCGCTCGGAGCCGAGGCGCGTGCCGCCGGGGTCCACGTCCTGCTGGGGCCCGGGGTCAACATGAAGCGGACGCCTCTATGCGGGCGCAACTTCGAGTACTTCTCCGAGGATCCCTACCTGGCGGGGGAGCTGGCCGCGGCCTACGTGGAGGGCCTCCAGTCCACCGGGGTGAGCGCCTGCGTCAAGCACTTCGCGGCCAACAACCAGGAGACGGATCGCATGACCGTCGACGCCGTGGTGGACGAGCGCACGTTGCGCGAGATCTACCTGGCCGTCTTCGAGCGGGTCATCCGCAAGGCGCGTCCCTGGAGCGTCATGTGTTCCTACAACCGCCTCAACGGCGTCTACGCCTCCCAGCATCGATGGCTCCTGACGGAGGTCCTCCGGGAGGCGTGGGGCTTCGATGGCCTGGTGGTCTCCGACTGGGGTGCGGTCGAGGATCGGGTGGCGGGCCTGGCCGCGGGCCTGGACCTGGAGATGCCCGGCCCGTCGCCGGCCAACGACGCTCGCATCGTGGAGGCGGTGCGCACCGGGCAGCTCGACGAGGCTGTGCTGGATCGAGCCGTCGAGCGCATCCTCACCCTGGTGCAGAAGGTCACGTCGCCCTCCAACCCGGCCCCGCCGGTAGACGTCGACGCCCATCACCGGCTGGCCCGCCGGGCGGCGGCGGCCTGCATGGTCCTGCTCAAGAACGAAGGTGCGCTGTTGCCCCTCCAACCCGATCGGCACCGCTCCGTCGCCCTGCTGGGAGGCATGGCGGCCGCCCCTCAGTTTCAGGGCGGGGGCAGCTCTCGGGTCAACCCCACGCGCACCGAGAGCGCCCTGGAGGCGTGGCGCGAGGTTGCGCCCGAAGTGAGCGTGAGCTATCACCAGGGCTATCGTCAAGACGGAGGCCGGGACGCAGCGCTGCTGCGCGCGGCGGTCGACGCGGCCCGCGTGGCGGACGTGGCCGTGGTCTTCGTCGGCCTGCCCGACGGGGTGGAGTCCGAGGGCTACGATCGCAAGGACATGGCGCTGCCGGAGGGCCACGTGGCCCTCATCCGGGAGGTGGCCAGGGTCCAGCCCCGTACGGTGGTCGTCTTGCACAATGGCGCCCCGGTCGACATGGCCGGCTGGGTCGGACAGGTGCCGGCGGTGCTGCTGGCCGGCCTCGCCGGGCAGGCGTCAGGGGCGGCGGCGGTAGACGTCCTGCTGGGGCGGGTCAATCCGTCGGGCAAGCTGGCCGAGACCTACCCGACACGCCTGGAGCAGACGCCGGCGTTCTTCGACTTCCCCGGCGAGGGCGGGCACGTGCGGTACGGCGAGCGGGTCTTCATCGGCTACCGCTACTACGATGCCAGGGACGTCGAGCCGCTCTTCCCCTTCGGTCACGGCCTGTCGTACACGACTTTCGCGTACGGGCCGCTCGCCCTCAGCCGCTCCACGATAGGGCCCGACGAGTCGCTGGATGTGACGCTGTGGGTGCGCAACACGGGCGAGCGGGCCGGCCAGGAGGTCGTGCAGCTCTACGTCGGCCCGCGCCAGGCCCGGGTGGCCCGGCCGGTCAAGGAGCTCAAGGGCTTCGACAAGGTGGCCCTGGCCCCGGGAGAGTCACGTCCCGTGCGCTTCGTGCTGACGGCCCTGGACCTGGCCTACTACGACCCCGCCCGCCGCGCCTGGGTGGCCGAGCCAGGCCTCTACGACATCCTGGTAGGCGCGTCCTCCCGTGACATCCGGGTGCAGGCCACGGTCGAGCTGACCCAAGGCCTGCACGCCGAGACGCGTCTCGACGAGGAGTCGACGGTGCGGGCCTGGATGCAGCATCCCGCCGGGCGGCTCGCCCTCGAGCGGGCGCTTCCGCCCGAGCTGTTCGGGCGGCTGGCGGGCCAGCCTCCCACGTCCTTCCTGTGGGAGCTCCCGCTCAAGAAGCTGTCGCTGTTGAGCCAGGGAGCGCTGGACGAGTCGGCCATCCGTCGGGTCGTCGCCGCACTCCGAGGCTAGCCGGCCTTCGCCACGGGCACCGCGCGGGGCCGGTAGTGGGTGTGCAAGACCCTGTGGCTGCGCTCGCTCCCCGGTGAGCCCAGCCACTCCGCATAGAGGGCCTGTACCTCGGGATTGTGGTGCGCACATCGCAGCGGGCTGGCCCGGTCGATGCCCGCCAGGGCCGACGCCCGGGCCAGCCGGGCCTCCACGCTGCCTGCCTCGCCGGCAGCGGGCCGGGGCTGGCCCCCACCCCCGACGCAGCCGCCCGGGCACGCCATCACCTCGACGAAGTCGAGACGCTCGAACTCGGGGCTCTCCAGGAGAGCCCGCGCGGCCCTCAGGCCGTCGACGATGGCGCATCGCAGCACCCGGTCGCCCAGAGCCACGTCCAGCCGACGGATGCCTCCGCCCGCCCCGAGCTCCGTCCACTCGAGGGCGTCGGGCGTCAGATCCTGACCCGTCGCCATGTGGTACGCGGTGCGCAGGGCCGCCTGGGCCACCCCGCCGCTGCCGCCGAAGATGACGGCCGCCCCCGTGCTCTGCCCCAGCAAGGGGTCCATCGGCTCGGGCGCCAGTCGGGTAACGTCGAGGCCGGCCTGGCGGAGCATCCGGATGAACTCGCGGGTGGTCAGCACGGCGTCGACCGCGCCGCCCAGCTCCTCCCGTCGGGCCTCGAACTTCTTGGCGGTGCACGGCATGATGGAGACCACGAAGAGACGCTCCGGGTCGATGCCCGCCCTCGCAGCGAAGTGCTGCTTGACGACCGCTCCCACCATCTCGTGGGGCGACCGGCAGGTGGAGAGGTGCGCCAGGCGCTCGGGGAAGTAGTGCTCGAGGTACTTGACCCAGGCGGGGCAGCACGAGGTGAGCAGCGGCAAGGGCTCCCTCGGGCCCGTGCCCGAGAGTCGCCGCAGGAGTTCGGCGGCCTCCTCCATCACCGTCAGGTCGGCGCCGAAGTTGGTGTCGAAGACATAGTCGAAGCCGAGCCAGCGCAGCGCAGCCACGATCTGGCCGGTCAAGGGGGCCCCCGGCGCCGTGCCGAAAGCCTCTCCCACCGAGACCCGGACGGCAGGTGCGATCTGCGCCACCACCCGGGTCGACGGGTCGTGCAGCGCCTGCCAGACCCGCTCGACGTGGTCCTGCTCGTAGAGGGCTCCGACCGGGCAGCGCAGCACGCACTGGCCGCAGTAGACGCAGCCCGACTCGGCCAGCGAGGCCCCGAAGCCGGGGGCTACGGTCACGTCGAAGCCCCGGCCCACGAAGTCGACGGCCCCGATCCCCTGCACCTCCTGGCAGACCCGCACGCACCGGCCGCAGAGGATGCACTTGCCCGGGTCGCGCACGATGACCTCGCTCGAGACGTCGGGCGCCTCGTCCTGTGCCTTGCGCCGGGCGCCGACGTAGGCGCCGACCCGCGCCCCCCACCGAGCCGCCAGGACCCGGAGCTCGCAGTCGTCGGAGCGCGCACAGCTGAGGCAGGCCTGGGGATGATCGGCCAGCAACAGCTCCAGCACCTGACGGCGCGCCTCCCGCACGGCCGGCGAGCTGGTCTGGATCTCCATGCCCTCCGCGACCGTCTGGGTGCAGGCCGTCACCAAGCGCCCGGACCCCGCCAGCTCCACCACGCAGAGGCGACAGCCGCCGAAGGGCGGCAGGCCCTCCAGGTGGCAGAGCGTGGGGATCTCGTACCCCGCCGCTCGCAGGGCCGAGAGCAGGGTCTGTCCGGCCCTCGCCTCCATCGGACGGCCGTCCACCGTCAGGCGGACCGTCTCGGTCGTCCCCATCAGGCCACCTCCACCGCGCCGAACCGGCAGGTCTCGAGGCACGCCCCACAGCGCACGCAGCGGTCGCTGAGGATGCGGTGGGGCTGACGTCTCTCGCCCACGATGGCCCCTTGCACGCATGCCTGCACGCACGCACCGCACCCCGTGCAGGCGGACGGGTCGATGCGGTAGGCCAGGTACGCGGTGCACCGGCGCGCAGGGCACCGCCCCTCCACCAGGTGGGCCAGGTACTCGTCACGGAAGTAGCGCAAGGTGCTCAGCACGGGGTTGGCCGCCGTCTGCCCCAGGCCGCAGGCGGCCGTGGCCCTCAGCACCCGCCCCAGGGATTGGATCGAGGCCAGCAGCTCCTCCGCCTGGCGTGGATGCATCTTGCGGGGTCCCCCCGGCGGCGCCACGATGCGCTCCAACAGCTCGTAGAGCCGGGTCGTGCCCTCCCGGCAGGGGATGCACTTGCCGCACGACTCCTTGCGCAGGAAGTCGAGGAAGAAGCGCGCCACGTCGACCATGCACTTGGAGTCGTCCATGACGACGAGCCCGCCCGAACCCATCATGGCGCCCGTGCGGGCCAGCGACTCGTAGTCGATGGGGGTGTCCAGCAGGCTCTCGGGCAAACACCCCCCTGACGGCCCCCCGATCTGCACCGCCTTGAAGGGCTTGCCCTGCTCGATGCCGCCCCCGATCTCGTAGACGATCTCCCGCAACGTGACGCCCATCGGTACCTCGATGAGGCCGCTGTCCACGACCTCCCCCGTCAGGGCGAAGACCTTGGTGCCCTTGCTCCCCTCGGTGCCGATGGTGCGAAACCAGTCGGCGCCGTGGGCGATGATGGCCGGCACGTTGGCCAGGGTCTCGACGTTGTTGATGACGGTGGGATGGCCCCACAACCCCGACTCCACCGGGTAGGGCGGCCGGGGACGGGGCATGCCGCGGCCGCCCTCCACGGAGGCGATGAGCGCCGTCTCCTCCCCGCAGACGAAGGCGCCGGCTCCGATGCGGATCTCCACCGTGAAGGCGAAGTCGCTGCCCAGGATGCGGGAGCCCAGCAGGTCCCGCTCCTCGGCCTGGAGGATGGCCCGCTGCAGTCGCTCGATGGCCAGGGGGTACTCGGCCCGGACGTAGACGAATCCCCGTCGGGCCCCTACGGCGTAAGCGGCGAGGGCCATCCCCTCCAGCACGCGGTGGGGGTCGCCCTCGAGCACGCTGCGATCCATGAAGGCGCCCGGATCGCCCTCGTCGGCGTTGCAGACGACGTAGCGCACCGGATCCTCCTGCATGGCAGCCAGCCGCCACTTGCGCCCCGTCGGGAAGCCCGCGCCGCCTCGCCCTCGCAGACCGGCCCGCTCGATCTCGTCGATGACCTCTCGAGGCGTCATCGATCGGATGGCCCGCTCCAGCGCCCCATAGCCGCCCGAGGCGATGTACTCGTCGATGTCGCAGGGGTCGATCCGCCCGCAGTTGGCCAGCACGATGCGACGCTGCCTGCGCATCAGCGGCAGCTCGTCGACCCGGGGCAGACGCCGCAGGCCGGCCGCCGCAGCCCCGTCTCCCGTCTCGGAGGGGGACCGGGCCTGTCCGTCGTGGCCGGGGGGCCCCACCGGAGCCCGGACCTCGCCCTCGGGCTCCCCCAGGGCCACGCCCACCAGCAGGTCGTCTGGCACGATCCCGCCCGCCACGTACGTCGCGACCAGACGAGATGCCGACGCCGGGGTGACGGAGCCGAAGGTGAGGGCGGGCCGTCCCGGGAGCCGGACGTCGACCAGCACCTCCCGCTCGCACATGCCGATGCAGCCCACGGTCTTGACGCGGGCTCGCACGCCCGCCCGCTCGAGCTCCCGGCGGAGGGCCTCCACCACCTGCCCCGCGCCGGCCGCCAGGCCACAGCTGCCGGCCCCCACTCGGATCTCAACGGGCGTCGTGCTCATGGCGCTCCCTCCGCGGCGCGGCCACACCCGAGCGGAGCCGGCGAATCAGCCGGGTCAACTCCTGACGGCCCACCCGACCGTGGACGGTCTCGTCGACCACCACCACCGGCGCCCGGCTGCAGCACCCCAGGCATGCCACGGTCTCGACGGAGAAGTCGCCGTCCTCGGTCGTCTCGCCGTCGCCCGCCCCCAGCAGATGCTCGACGTGGTCCAGCAGGGCAGCGGAGCCTCGCACGTGACATGCCGTCCCCCGGCAGATGCGGATGGTGTGCCGGCCGGGCGGCCTCAGCCGGAAGAAGTTGTAGAAGGTGGCCACGGCGTAGGCCTGGGTCACACTCATGCCGCAGGCTGCCGCGGCCTTGACCACCTCGTCGCGAGGAAGGTAGCCGAGGCGTGCCTGCACCTCTTGCAGGAGAGGGATGATGCTGGGACGCTCCGGCGAGCTGGGGCTCCACAGCCAGCGGTGGCCGGAAGGACGCCCATTGGAGCTGGTCGGCAGATTCGCGCTCGCGGGCACTTTCACGACCTCCCGGACCATTCTGCGCGCTGACGGCCCACGACCGCTATGGCCAGGGGTCCTGCGCCGAGAGGGACGAATGTCACCCACTCGGGACACACACGTCGTCCCACTCGCCTCCCCGGGCGACGCGGGCCGGGCCGCCCTCCGGAGCCTCACGCGTACAGCAGGTACGGCAGGCGGGCCTCTGCAAACGCCCGGGTGCCCTGGCTCATGCGATCGAGGATCTCGTCCAGCGGAGCCCCACGATCCACCATCTTGCGCAAGGCGTCGGTGCCGGCCAGCCGGTCTACGCCGTAGGTGCCATCACCGAATCGCCGCCACTCGAAGGCCTCGGGGTGAAGGTCCCGCACCGTCTTGAGCAAGACGATGCCCGCCTTGACGGGCTCGTAGGCGTCACGGTCCACCACGTGCACCTGCCATCCCCGGCACAGCTGCCCGGCATGCTTGTCGAACATGGGGATGAAGTGGAGCTCCCGCACCAGCACCCCTTCGACGCCGGCCGCCTCCAGGTTGGCGTACAGCGCCCGCACCAGGCGTTCGGAGGTGAGCCAGGGAGCCCCGATGATCTCGAACGGCCGGCAGGTACCCCGGCCCTCCGACAGGTTGGTGCCCTCGAAGAGCACCGTGCCGGGATAGACGGTGGCGGTCTCCAGCGTGGGCATGTTGGGCGACGGCATCACCCACGGCAGCCCGGTCTCGTCGAACCACATGGCCCGCCGCCACCCTTCCACGGGGACGACGTGCAGCGCCGCGCCCCACCCCTGCGTCGCGTCGACGTAGCGGGCCAGCTCGCCCATGGTCAGCCCGTGGCGAAACGGCAGCCCGTAGTCGCCCACGAACGAGGCGAAGCCCGGCTCCAACGTCGCCCCCTCCACACGGACACCGGTGATGGGGTTGGGCCGGTCCAGCACGACGAAGCCGAGCCCGTGGCGGGCCGCCTCCTGCAGGGAGTAGGCCATGGTGTAGGCGTAGGTGTAGAATCGCACGCCCACGTCCTGGATGTCGAAGACCAGCGCCTCGAGGTCCCGCAGCATCTCCGGCTGGGGCCGCAACGTGCGACCGTAGAGGCTGTAGACCCGGATCCCCGTGCGCTCGTCGACGAAGTCATCGGCCGGCAGCGCGTCCTGCAGCGCCCCCCTCACGCCGTGCTCCGGGCCGAACAGGGCCCGAAGCTGGACGCCGGCCTCCAGGAGCGCCTCCACGGTGCTGCGCAGGGTGCGGGTCGTCCCCGTCGGATTGGTGATGAGACCCACCCGTCGGCCCTTCAACAAGGCGGCTTGCTGCTCGAGCAGGACGTCAATCCCGTTGCGGACCCCCGTCCGACGGCGCTCGACCCGCCGCCTCCCGCCCGTCTCGCCCACGCCCATCGCCTCCCAGATGCCGCAGGACGCCCTGCAGCGAGATGACGACCTGCTCCGGGTGATGGTCCAGGTCGGCGGCCAGTTCCTGCAACGCCCGCTCCAGCAGGAAGAAGTCGAGCAGCACCGCGGCGTCCGCGGGCGAGGCCGGTAGAAGCGGGCTCCCCTGTGTCGCCCTCAGGTAGGCTCCCAGGAAGAGCGCCCCCACGTGCTGGCTCCACGCCTGCGCCCGCCGGGCCAGCCACGGCAGGTCCTCGGGCCGGGCGACGCCCATGGCCAGCTGGCCGCGCAGAGCCACGTCGGCGGCCCGCTCGAGCGAGCGGAGCATGCCGGCCACGTCCTGCAGGGGCGAGCGCTTGAGGCGCCGGGCGCTCATGGAGCGGGTCGGATCGCCCTCGAAGTCGATGATGACGAAGTCGCGGCCGGTGTACAGCAGCTGCTCGAGCCGGTAGTCGCCGTGGCAGCGGATCCGCAGGCCGTCGGGCCGCGGCCCCATGACGGCCCGCAACCGGCCCATCAGCTCGGCCTCCTCGTCGAGGAGCGCTTTCGCCAGCGGGACGGCCTCGGCATCCAGCTCGCCCCGCCGCTGGCGCAGCTCCTCCAGCACCCGCGCCGCCAGGCGGCGCCCCGTCTGATAGAGGGAGCGCTGGTGATCCGCCGACATGGGCTCGGGCGCGAACGCCGGGTCATCGGGCGCCGAGGCCAGGGCCAGGTGCAGCTCCGCCGTGCGCTGCCCCAACAGGCGCGCCGCCTCCAGATACGGGCCCAGAGCCTCCGCCACCGGCTCCGGCACGGGCTCCCGCGCCACCTCCATCAGGCTACGACCGGGTGACTCCAGCGCCGGCGCGTGGGGCTGCCCGGTCATCAGCGCCTCCAGGTAGCGATGGATGGCGTCGAGGGTGTATCCCCAGGCATCCTCTCCGCCGTGCGGGACGAACCCCTCCAGCAGGGCCAGCGTCAAGGGCTCGCCGCCCTCCCGGCGGTACTCCATCCCTCCCAGCAGGGGCGGGATGTGGTCGAAGTCGGTGCGCTCGTCGAGGAAGCGGAGCACCTCCTGCTCCGGGTTGACCCCGTCTCCGGGCCGGCGGAAGAGCTTGAGGATCATGCGATCGCCGAACAGTACGGAGGTGTTGCTCTGCTCCACTTGCAGCACCGAGGGCTCCAGGCTGTACGCGGCGTCGGACGGGATCTGCCGACCGCCCCGGCACGTCCAGAAGACGAGCTCGCCGCCCGCGGCCTTGATGCGCCGCCGTCGGACCAGCGCATCCAGCAGCTCGCGGCAGAAGCCGGCATCCCATAGCGCGTCGTGGAGCACGCCCTCCCGCACGCCCGACTCGTCCACCACGTCGAGGCGAGCGATGACGGCATGGGGGAAGCGCGCCATCGCGTCGGCCGCGGCCTCTCCCTCGGAGAAGGCGAGGGGCACCAGGTACGTCTCGGCATCGCCCTCGGTGTACTGGACCCGGGCCAGGACCAGCCAGCCCCGCGTCTCGCCGTCGGAGAGAGGCACCGCCTCCACGATGCCCACCGACCGGATGCGGCGGCGGTCGACGAACCAGCGCCGCACGCGCAGGTAGTCGGCCAGGGCACTCTCCAGCCCGGCCCGGGCCGGCTCCGCCAGCACCCGATCCCACCGGGTGCGCACCTGCAGGGCGGGCAGCTGCGCCGCAGCGGCCACGGTCGGCTCTCCCGCGCGGATCTCGGGCACCCGGGGCGGCTCCAGGGAGAACCAGTAGAAGGAGTGGGGGCCCAGCGTCAGGACGTACGGGCCGCCGCCCACCGGCGGAAACTCGGTGCGGCCGAACATCTCCACCGGAACCAGTCCCCGGAAAGCCGACAGGTCCAGCTCCACGTACTGCACGAACCGCGACAGGTTGGCGACCACCAGGACCCGCTCGTCGCCGTACCGGCGCACGAAGGCGAGCACCTTGCGGTTCTCGGGGTTCAACAGTTGCAGGCTCCCCCGGCTCAGCGCCTTGTAACGCTTGCGCAGGGCGATGAGCCGCCGCATCCACCACAGCAGCGAGTGGGGGTTGTTGTGCTGAGCCTCGACGTTGACCGCCTCGTAGTGGTACTCCGGGTCGATGATGACCGGGAGGTAGAGCCGCTGGGGGTTGGCGCGGGAGAAGCCGGCGTTGCGGTCGGCGCTCCACTGCATGGGGGTGCGCACGCCGTTGCGGTCACCCAGGTAGATGTTGTCGCCCATCCCGATCTCGTCGCCGTAGTAGACCACCGGCGTCCCCGGCAGCGAGAAGAGCAGCCCGTTCATCAGTTCGATCTTGCGGCGGTGGTTGCCCAGCAGCGGAGCGAGGCGGCGACGGATGCCCAGGTTGATGCGCGCCTGGGGGTCCTGCGCGTACACCCGGTACATGTAGTCGCGCTCCTCGTCGGTCACCATCTCCAGCGTCAGCTCGTCATGGTTGCGCAAGAAGAGCGCCCACTGCGACACCTCGGGGATGGGCGGCGTCTGCTCGAGGATGTCGGCGATGGGGTAGCGGTCCTCCATGTGCAGCGCCATGAACAGGCGCGGCATCAGGGGGAAGTGGAAGATCATGTGGCAGGCGTCGCCATCGCCGAAGTAGGCCACCGCGTCCTCCGGCCACTGGTTGGCCTCGCCCAGCAGCACCCGGCGGGGGGAGGGGTAGCGCGCGTCGATGTAGCGGCGCAGCTCCTTGATGAAGGCGAAGGTCTCGGGCAGGCTCTCGCAGGTGGTGCCCTCCCGCTCGTAGAGGTACGTGATGGCGTCGAGGCGCATCCCGTCGACGCCCAGGCGCATCCAGTGGTCGACGACCCGAAACATGGCCTTGCGGACGTGGGGGCTGTCGTAGTTGAGGTCGGGCTGATGCGCGAAGAAGCGGTGCCAGTAGTAGGCCCGCGCCACCGGGTCCCAGGTCCAGTTGGAGGGCTCGAAGTCCCGGAAGATGACCCGCGCCTCCCGGTAGCGCTCGGGCGTGTCGCTCCAGACGTAGAAGTTGCGCCAGGCCGTGCCCGGCCGGGCCCGCCGCGATCGCTGGAACCACGGGTGCTGGTCCGACGTATGGTTGAGGACCAGCTCCGTCATCACCCGCAGCCCCCGCCGGTGGGCCTCGCGCAGGAAGGCCTCGAAGTCTCGCATGGTGCCGTAGGCGGGGTGCACGCCGAAGTAGTCAGCGATGTCGTAGCCGTCGTCCTTGAGCGGCGACGGGTAGAAGGGCAACAGCCAGATGGTGGTGACGCCGAGGGACTGGATGTAGTCCAGCTTCTGGGTCAGGCCCTGGAAGTCGCCGATGCCGTCGGCGTTGCTGTCGTAGAAGGCCCTGACGTGCACCTCGTAGATGACGGCGTCCTTGTACCAGAGCGGATCGTCGTCGAGCGCCACGGGCTCGACGGAGCGAGCGGCCACGCCCCCATCTCCCCCTCTAGCTGGCGCGGCGCGTGCCGGTCCGTCGCTCGCTGCGCCTGATGCCGATACGGTTTCGCGACATGCCGTGGCCTCTGGGCTGCGTCGTGGCGTCCCCGGCCTCCCGGGCCAGCGCCAGTATAGCACGCCGGTGTGCCGGCGCCAGACCTCGCCGGGCCGCCCCTCACGGGGAGGTGCGAGACTCCCTCGAGCCGATACCGCCCCGACTCGCCGCCCGTCCGGGCGAGCGAGGCCAGGCGCACGCCTCGATGGGAAGGTGAAGCGACGTCATCCAGACGCGCCGTCAAGCCTGGGCTTTCGTCACCTCATCGGTGGCGCCGTCGATTGCCTGGGCAGGAGCCGGATGGGGAGCACGGACACGGCAACCGGCCCGCCGTGCGCGTGCGGGACGCCGACCTCGGCCAGGATCTCCCGCCCGGGTGGCCACTCCGAGGTGGTGCAGACGTACTCCCCCGCCACCCGACCCATCTCCCGCAGCGGGAGGCCGACGGTGGAGAGCGCCGGATGCATCTGGGCCGTGAGGGGGATGCCGCCGATCCCCATGACGGCCATCTCCCCGGGCACGCGCACCCCGGCACGGAGCGCGGCTTGCAGCGCGCCGATGGCCATCTGGTCGTTGCAGGCCAGCACCGCGGTGGGGCGCTCCCTCGTGGGCCCCTCGGGGGGCGAGGCGAGCAGGCCGTACATGGCCTCGTACCCGCTGGCGACGTCGAAGGTGCCCGGCAGCTCCAGGCGCGGCTCCCACGTGCCCGCCAGTTGGAGCGTCCGGCGATACCCCCGTAGCCTCGCACGGGCGGCCTCGTTGCGCTCGGGGCCCGCGACGAAGGCGATGCGCCGGTGGCCCAGGCTCAGCAGGTACTCGGTGGCCAGTCTCGCCGCCTCGTCGTTGCGGATGCGGACCCGCGCCACCCCCGGGATGGTGCCGCCGATGAGGACGACCCGCACGCCCGCCTCCTGGAGCGGGCGCAGCCCATCCTCGCCGTACTCCTCCGCCCCCAGGGCGATGACGGCGGAGACCTGCAGTTCCCGGAGCTCCGTCACGTACCGTGACTGTCGCTCGGCCGACCGATCGGTGTCGCACAGCACGACGCTGAAGCCGTGGCGGGAGACTTCGGACTCTATCCCCTTGACGATCTCATGGAAGTACGGGTCGGCGATGTCCGGCACCAGCAGCCCCACCAGGGTCGAGCGGCGCAGCACCAGCGTCCGGGCCAGACGGTTGGGGTGGTATCCGAGGGCGCGCGCCGCCTCCACCACGCGCCGGCGGGTCGCCTCGCTGACCGGTGCGCTGCGCCGCAAGGCCACGGACGCGGTGGTGACCGACACGCCTGCCAGGCGTGCCACGTCCTTGATGGTGACGCGCCGGAGGCCCGGGCGCGGCTCGCCCATGCTCGTGCGATCCGCCTCCTCGCCGGGCGACAGGTTCAACCTGCGACCCGGCCTCCCCTCCGCGCCGGCAGGAGAGCGTTCTCCACCGCCGAATCAGGGAACGAAACGTTTCGCTCCGGCAGCCGCCGCCTCGGAGGGGGGACCCCAGCGTGGTCGAGCACCTCTCGCTTGCGGACGTGGAGCGGCTCATCGCCCGCGGTCGCCGCATCCACGGCGCCGCGGCCGTCTTGCTGCCCCACCGCCCCGATGGGACGCCGGACCCCGACGCCTTCGCCGAGATGGTCGCCTTCGTCTCGCGACAGGGCCTGACGCCGGCGGTCAACATGGACACGGGCTACGGCGAGCTCCTCACGCCCGCGCAGCGACACGACCTGCTCCGCAGGGCGGCGCAGGTCCTCTCCGGTCGGCCGTTCATCGCGGGGGTGTACGTGGATCCCCAGTCGGCGGACCTTAGCGACGCCTACCGGCGGGGAGCCGACGAGATCCGGCAGCTGGGCGGCACGCCCATCCTCTTCCCGAGCCCCCGGCTCAAGGCCCTGGACGTGACCGAGCAGCGCGCCGTCTTTCGCCGCGTGGCCTCCGGAGGCGGCCCGCTGCTCGCCTTCGAGTTGAGCCCGGCCTTCTCGGGGGCCGGCTTTCTCTTCCCCGACGAGCTGTTCCGGGAGGTGCTGGAGCTTCCGGCCTTCGCGGGCCTCAAGCACTCGTCCCTGAGCCGGCGACTCGAGTGGAGACGGCTGGCCCTGCGCAACGAGGTGCGTGAAGGATTCCGGATCTACACGGGCAACGACCTGGCCATCGACATGGTCATGTACGGCAGCGACTACCTGCTGGGGCTCGCTGCCTTCGCACCCGATGCCTTCGCCATCCGCGACACCCTGTGGGAGACGGGGGACGCCCGCTTCTTCGAGCTCAACGACGTGCTGCAATACCTGGGCCAGTTCGCGTTCCGGCCCCCGGTGCCGGCCTACAAGCACTCCGCCGCGCAGTTCCTGCACCTGCGAGGGCTCGTCCCGTCCGACACGCCGCACCCGCGGGGAGCGAGGCGGCCGGAGTCGGACCGGGCCGTCCTGGAGGAGATCGCCTCCCGGCTGCAGCGCCTGCTCGCCACCCTGCAGGACGTGACCCATCGGCAGCGCCCGGCGGGGAGCTGACCGACGGGCGGCCGTCGCGCCCTGGGGCGCACGGCCGCCCCGCACCGCCTCCCGTCAGGAGACGGGCATCTCGTGCACCCACGCGTGGGCCGGGTCGTCGTGGAAGCACAGCGCCCGCTCCTCACCCGCCAGGGCCCACAGGTAGTAGACCCGATACCCCGGCGCTGCCGCCACCGGGTGGTATCCGAAGGGCAGCAGCGTGACGTCGCCGTCCACGATGCGGTAGCAGGCCTCGACGCCGCGCGCCGGGCTGTAGACCACCTGCACCCCGAAGCCCTGCGGCGGCTCGACGCGGAAGTAGTAGACCTCCTCCAGCGGGATCTCGACGTCGGGAATCGCCTCGTCGTGCTTGTGGGGCGGATAGCTGGACCACTGGCCTGGACCATTGAAGGTTTCGCCGACCAGCAGCCGCTGCGCCGGCACGCGCTCGTCGATGATGTCGTGCACCTCGCGCTCGAAGCCCGGGCGCCCGCGATGCTGCACCCGGACGTCTTGGGGCGTGACGACCACCGCCCCGGCACCCTTCCCTCGGGCGGCCGGCGAGCCGATGACGGCGAGATGGCAGGGCTCCGGCGCCTCCAGCTCGACCTGCTCCCCCGGCGGCAGGTAGAGGGCGCCGGCTCGTCCCTCGAAGACGCTCGGGCGGGGCCCCAGCTCCCTCCCCTCGAGCCCGTGCCCGTGCAGCCGGACGCGGCCCTCGATCAGCACCAGCGCCAGCTCCTCGCCGTCGGAGCCGACCCGGTGCCGCTCGGCCGCCCCCAGCCGCAGTAGGCCGAAGGAGAGGTGACGCAACCCCTCCCCGGCCCGCACCACCGGCACGAATCCGGGCGTCTGGGGCGGTCTGCGGTGCAGGTCGAGCCGTTGCATGATGGCTTCGCTCCCTTCGCAACGGACGGTCGGGGGCGCTCGGCCTCCGGCCCTCAGGGCGCCGCCGACAGGCGCTCCACCAGGAAGCGCTCCTCGGCTCCTCGGGTCTGCACGAGATGGCGGACGGCATCGGCGGCCGTCGCCTGCTGGTGGATGATGAGGCTGATGGCCTCCGCCACGGCCCTGGGGTCGTCACGCCCCGGGAAGAGCACGTTGCGGCCCACCATGGCCCCCCGGACGTTGGGGCCCTCGGCCATGCCCCGCTCGAAGTCCTCCAGCAGGCCGACCGGACTGTCGAGCACCTCGCCCCCCAGGAGCAGGATGGGGAGGGTGGTGGCCCGCGCCACCCGGTAGAAGTCGGGCACGTACGGGATCTTGAGCCACAACCGGTCGGTCGCCTCCCCGATCCCCGCGGCGACCCCCACGGCCCGGATCATCTCCTCGGTCTCCAGGCGCACCCGGTAGCGGCCCTCGACGCGCTCGACGGGCAGCACCTCCAGGAAGACCGGCAGACCAAGTCGCCGGCAGCTGCTGGCCGCCTGGGCCACGTAGGACATGGTCTGGATGGAGTAGCGGGAGTAGGGGCCCGGGTCGATGCGAAGCAGGAGCTTGCCCGCATCCAGCCCCCGCGCCTGAATGGCCTCGGGCGTGAAGGCCGTCAGGCGGTCCTCCATCTCGTACTCCACCCCGGCCAGGCCGGAGCGGTTCATGGAGCCCACGATCAGGCGCCCGTCCAGCAACCCCTGGTGCCCGTGCTGCTTGACCAGCCAGTCGACCAGGAGGAGCTCATCGACGACGTCGGGGGTCGCCATGACGCCGTCGACGAGGGGGCTGCTCAGCACACGCAGGATGCGGCCCAGGTACTCCAGGCGGTCGCCGAGGGCCACCGGATCGTCGCCGGCCGACGTGACGCGCCGTGCGGGGTGGTCGGCGGCCAGCACCAGCAGCCTGCCGTCGGCGGGGGTCAGGCCATCGGGGCGGCGACGGGCCCGGGCGGCCTCCTCCACGCGCTCGGCTCGTCGCACCCGGCTCTCGGCCAGCACCTGCCACAGCTCGTCCGTGAAGAACCGGCGCGTGTGCCAGTAGAACGAGCCCAGGGTGTAGTTGACGTCCAGTCGCTCCCGGGCGACGTCGTAGAGGGCACGGGTGCTCGTCAACACCGCCTCCGACAGCTCGCCCGGACGAGGCACGACCTCGAGCCCGATGGGGCCCTGGTAGCCGACGTCGACCAGCGCCGACAGGAAGCCCGCCAGCTGCTCCTCGCCGATGGCGCTGGCGGGATAGTCGAGCCGAGGGTGGCTGTCGCCGTACAGAGGATCTGCCGGATCCAGCACCGCGCTGCCGATGTGCACGTGGACCAGGAACGGCGCGAGCAGCCGGATCGCGTCGGGCGTCTCCTCCTCGTCGCCGGGCCCCTTGAGCAGCCGCATGTGGGAGAGGTCGTAGAGCAGCCCGAAGTTGAAGTGGCCCAGATGGGCGCGCACGATCCGAGCCACGGCCAGCGCCTCGGTCGACGGGCCGATGAGCATGTTGCGGAAGCCGGGCTCGGTGCGGCGGTCGAAGCTCTCCAGCACTACCCACAGGGGCTCGCGCCCGAGGGCCTCGGCCCGCTCCCGGGCGTACCGGCAGATCTCGGCCAGGGACCGCACCAGGGCTTCGGTGGCCTCCTGACGCAGCCGGTTGCCCGGCGAGTCGCCCGGGTCGCGGCCGCTGAGCAGGCTCAACGAGACCGCCCCCAGCTCGTACGCCTCGTCGACGCAGCGCAGGAGCCGCTCCGCGGCCTGCCGCCGGTGGACCTCGTTGGCACTGGCGATGTCGGTGGGTGGGATCCATCGCTCCTCGTTGACGAGCTGCACGGGCTGCGCCCCGTAGTAGAGGCGTTTGCCGTAGCGGATAGCCATCTCGCGCACCTGCCGGCGCACGTCCGGGTCCTTGATGCGGGTCACCTCGATGCCGCCGAAGTAGGGATCCCGCAGCACCTGCTCGACGGTGCGCAGCACGTACGAGGCGGGGGCCTCTCCCCGCGCCACCGACCGGGTGCTCCCCGGACCGGGAAAGACCATCCAGTGCACGACGGTCACCGGGTTGCGCTCCAACGCCACGAGTGTCACCTCTCCTGCTGCGATGCACCGGTCACGACTCCGGAGACCATTCGATGGCGACTCGGTCTCTCCATGCTTCGCCCCGTGAGATCCCGCTCAATTCCACGAAGAGCTTGCCTTCGTAGTAACCGAGGCTGCGCGCCATCTCCAGGAGCGCCCGCGGCTTGGTGGTAGCCCAGGCGTAGCCCTCTCGACGCTCCTTCTCGATCTCCCGGATGTCGCGCTTGACGACTCCGTCACGGCCCGAGAAGATCGGCTCGTTGGTTCGCAGGTCGTAGAAGCGATACCAGATGACGCTGCCAGGCTCGTGGTAGAAGTACTGCTCCTGGGGGTCCCGTCGCACGTACCTGGTATCCGGCACCTTGGCTCGCTCGAACCACGCCAGAGCGCCACGTATGGCCTCTTGAATCTCTGCCGACGGAGACGGCTCCGCTCCATCCCACGGCCGCTTGTACTGCTCCTCCATGCCCTTGCTCCAACCGCCGTGGAGTTGCCATGTCAGAAGTGCGTCGGCCTGCTGGATGTCGCGGGTCAGGTCCCCCGTTTGATACGTGCCGGTGTACCACGGGATCGACGAGAGATCTCGGGGCGGCGGGGGCAGGGCACCGATCTTTAGGGTAACGATGGTCGCTCCGTCTCGATCCACCACCGAGCGATGGAGGACGGGCACCTCGACGAAGCCGGGATCGGGCTGCTGGGTTCGCAACACGCCGAACCACGGTGTGGTCGGCGCCTGTACGGTGATTGCGTGTGAGTCGAGACCATCGACCACGCCCTCCAGGACAAGTTCGATGGTCTCCGCCCCGGTGCGCGAGGCGCTCACGATCCGGGGCCCCCCGTCGGTTGTGGCCAGCGCTGCTGGCGCAGAGACCCCGCTCACCAGCAGTGCCGACACGGCCACGACACAGAGCCACCTCGCAACCGCACGCATCGGTCAGCCTCCCTTGCTCTCCTCGGGTCCGCTACGCCCGCACCACCGTCACGCCCCAGCGGGTCAGCTGCTCGACGACCTGGGGGTCCGCCTCCATGTCGGTCACCAGGACGTCCATCTCGGAGACCGGCGCGACGAGGGCCCCTCCAGACCTCCCCAGCTTGGTGCTGTCGGCCAGGATGACGCACTGCTGGCTGCGGCGCATGCTCTCCAGCTTGACCAGGGACTCCTCGAGGTCACTGGTCCAGATGCCCTCCTCCAGCGAGATGCCCAGGGCTCCGAGGAAGACCTGGTCCGCATGGAACTGCTGGAGGAACCGCAGCACCAGGGTGCCGGCCGTGCTAGCGCTGCGCCGGACGCTGCCCCCCAGGAAGACGCAGTGGATGTGCGGATACTGGGCCAGTGCGAGAGCGATCCGCAGGTCGCGGGTGATGACCGTCAAGCCCCGCCGGGCCGCGAGATGATGCACCATCTGCTTGGTGGTCGTGCCGGCGTCGATGATGATGACCGAGTCGTCCTTGACCATGGCGGCGGCCGCGGCGCCGATGCGCCGCTTCTCCTGCGCGCGGTGGCCCTCCCGGCTCTCCGGCAGGGGCAGCACGCCGTCCTGGGCGAGCGGCATGGCCCCGCCCCGCACGCGGCGGATGAGCCCCATCTCCTCCAGCCGCACCAGGTCCCGGCGGATGGTCGCCGGCGAGACGCCGAGAGCGCTCGAGAGGTCCTCCACCGAGGCCCCCGCGTGCTCCCGGACGTTGTGGAGAATGCGCTGTTGGCGCTGCGTCACCAGCACGGACTCGCCTCCCATGCACCGTCAGAACTGAGGCAGCCACCGGGCGTTGGCACGCAACAGCTCGTCGAGCATGGATCTCGCCGAGGCCGGGTCGCGTACCAGCGGGTCGTTGATCAGGGCCTGCAACGCCAGCTTGCGGTCGCCCCGAATGCCGGCCTGGACGGTCATCTCCTGGTTGATGACGTGCGGGTACACGCTCGCCAGGATGGGGAGGGGAAGCTCGCCCACCGAGATGGGATGGATCCCGGTCGGCCCGGCCACCGCGCTCGTCTCGACGATGACGTCGCGGGGCAGATTGGCGATCTGGCCGACGTTGGGCAGGTTGACCACCGTTCGCACCGGCTCGCTGACCCCCTCGAGCGCGGCGATGATGTCGGAGAACTCCTCCCTGGAGCGCCCCAGCGGCACCCGCTCGCCCTCCCGCAACCAGGCCCGCACCCGCTCCCGGTGGGCCTCGGTGCGGCGCCGGCGCAGGTCGATGGGGGTCATCTCCACGTCGTAGTCCGCCCCGAAGCGCGTCTGCTCCTTCAGGAAGTAGGGGAAGAACTCGGCGACGTGCCGGTCACCGGCCCCGGCCAGGTAGCCCACCACGTCCAGGAGCGCCAGCTTCACCTTCCAGTGGTCCTGGAAGGGCGATCGCTCCTCGAAGTCGGGCTTGAGCGGGATGGGCCTCCCCTCGGCGACGTGCCGGCGGACCCTCTCCACGCCGTCCTCGCCCTGGATCCGCAGCTGCACGAACCAGGGGAGGTGATTGATGCCGGCCACCAGTGCCTCCAGCTCGTCCGGGCGTGCCCCGAACATCCGCAGCAAGGTGGCCCGCGTGCTGTCGACCTCGTGGCACAGCCCCACGACCTTGATCCGCGTCGAGCAGGCGATGGCTCGGGTCAGGGTGGACATCGGGTTGGTCAGGTTGATGAGCCAGGCATCGGGGCAGACCGCCTCCATGGCGCGGGCGATCTCCAGCATGGGCGGGATGTTGCGCAGCGCCCGGCTCAGCCCGCCGGGACCCACGGTGTCGCCTACCGTCTGATACACCCCGTACTTCAACGGGATCTCCAGATCGCAGGCCATGGTCTCGAGGCCGCCGGTGGTGATGGTGACCACCACGAACTCGGCGCCGGCCAGTGCCGAGCGCAGGTCGGTCGTCGCCTCGACGGCGAAGCCCGCCTCGGCCTGCTCCATGATCTTGCGGCCGAGCCGCGCCATGTCGTCGAGGGCGACGGGGTCGACGTCGTGAAGGACCACGGTGCCGTCGAGCACCTCTTTCTTGGAGGCGATGTCCTTCAACAGCGTCGGGCCCCAGTTGTAGCTGCCGCCGCCTACGATGCAGATCCGTGTCGTGCGCACCCAGCCTCCTCCTTCCAGCGGCTCGCGGCCATCATCCCTTGAGCCCGGTCGTGGCGATCCCCTCGATGAAGTAGCGCTGCGCCACGAAGAAGACCGCCATGGTCGGCAGGATGGAGAGGAGCGACATGGCGAACATGCCGCCCCATGTCACCACCCCCGAGTTGTCGAGGAAGAGGCGCAACCCCAGAGGGATCGTGAACTTGCGGGGGTCGCTGAGGTAGACCAGGGGTTCGAGGAAATCGTTCCACGTCCACAAGAAGGCGAAGATCCCCGTCACCACCACGGGTGGCTTGGAGAGCGGGAGGATGACGCGCCAGAAGGTCTGGAAGGCCGAGCAGCCGTCGATGGCCGCCGCGTCGTCGAGCTCCCGCGGGATGCCCCGCATGAACAGGATCATCAAGAAGATGAAGAAGGCGCCGCCGAAGAACGGCGGGATGACCAGGGGGCGAAAGGTGTCGATCCAGTCCAGGTGGCGGAAGAGGATGTAGCGGGGCACCAGCAGGGCCTGCTCCGGCAGCATCATGGTCCCGAGCATGAGGGCGAAGAGCGGCTTGCGCAGCCGGAAACGTCGGCGAGCGAACCCGTACCCCACCACCGTGGCCGCCATCACCTGGCCGATGACCGTCATGCTGGCCACGAACAGCGAGTTGCGCGCGAAGATGGAGAAGGGGAGGCTGGGCATGGCGTACCAGCCCTTGACGTAGTTCTCCCACGCGAAGCGTGAGGGCCACAACCCCACGGTGGTGAAGATCTCGTTGTCGGGCTTGAGGCTGCTGGAGAGCAGCCAGAGCAACGGATAGACCATGACGGTGCCGAACGCGATGAGAAAGAGGTGACTGGCCAGGCTGGGCCAGTGGACGCGCAGCCTCATCGCCCCTGCCCCCCCTCCTCCGACTCTGCCTCGTAGTAGACCAGGCGTCCCGTCGACTTGAAGATGAGGGCCGTCACCCCCGCGATGAGCACCAGCAGGACCCACGCCATGGCCGATGCGTAGCCCATGTCGAAGTGCCGGAACCCCTTCTGATACAGATACAGGGAGTAGAAGAGGGTCTCGTCCATGGGCCCGCCGTTGGTGATGAGGAAGCCCTGCGTGAACACCTGGAAGGCGTTGATGGTCTGCATGACCAGGTTGAAGAAGATCACCGGCGAAAGCAGCGGCAGCGTGATGCGCCAGAACATGTGCCAGCGATTGCTGCCGTCGACGGCCGCCGCCTCGTAGTACTCGGCGGGGATCTGCTTGAGCCCCGCCAGGAAGATGACCATGGAGGAGCCGAACTGCCAGGCCGAGAGCCCCGCCAGCGTGTACAGGGCGAGGGACGGGTGCGTCAGCCAGTCGGGCCCGCGTATGCCCACCAGCCCCAGCACCGCGTTGACCAGCCCGTCTCGGGCGAAGATCTTGCGCCACATGATGGCGACAGCCACCGACGAGCCCACCAGCGAGGGCAGGTAGTAGGCGACCCGGTAGATCCCAACGCCACGGAGCTTCTGCGCCAGCAGCATGGCGACCAGCAAGGCCACCGCCAGCTTGAGGGGCACCGATAGCACCGCATAGCGCACGGTGACGCTGACCGCCTTGATGAACCGAGGGTCGGCTACCATCTGGCGGAAGTTGTCGAGCCCGATGAAGCGTGGCGGCGTCAACAGGTCGTATCGGGTGAACGCCAGCCACAAGGACATGATCATGGGAAACAGAGTGAACGCCAGGAAGCCGACCACCCACGGCGAGACGAAGGCCAGACCCGTCAGCTCGTCGCGCCACGCCCTCGAGAGGCCCTGCCGGGCCAGCCCGGCGGGGGCCAGCACCTTCTCGCCCACGTTCATGGCGATTACCCCCCGTGGGGTCCGGGGCAGCGTGGGCCCCGGACCCCTTGCAGCCTCATGGGGAGCACCCCGAGCGCGTCACTGCGAGGCGGCGCGCTGCAGGATGCGGGTCGCCTCGGCGATGAAGTACCGGGCCCCGTCCTCGGGCGTCCTGCGGCCGAACTGGACCTCCTCGCTGGTGCGCTCGAACAGATCCCGGATCTCCGCGCCGCCCTTGGGCGCCGGTGGCGGGACCGGGCCGGCGAAGGCCAGGATCTTGTCCTCGATGTCGAAGACCTTGACGTCGTACTGGCTGAGGCCCATCTGTTGCAGCAGGGCCCGACCCGCCGACGTGACCGGCGTGCCCCGATTGGAGCGCAGGATGTCGAGGGCCTCGGGGGCCTGGATGAACCAGTTGATGAACCGGGCTGCCTCTTCGGCGTGACGGCTGCGCGAGGAGACCGAGAAGAACATGGAGGACTTGGGGTAGTGCCCCTCCGCCTGGCCGCCTCGCGGCAGCGGCGTCATCACCATCTCGTCCTGCATCACCACGGCGAAGCGCTCGTGCTCGTTGGACCAGCCGCGATGGGCCACGGCCTGGCGCTTGACGATGAGGTAGTTATAGAGCTCGTCGGAGCTGGCCAGCGAGACCTCCGCGGGAGGCGCCAGGCCCTGATCCCGCAGGCTCTTCCACATGGCCCACCAGCTGGCGACGTCCTCCTCGTCGATGGCCAGGCGGTTACCCTGGTAGATGCCGGGCCGTCCTCGCTGACGCACCCAGTGCTCGAAGTAGTTGATCTCACCCGAGAAGTCGGCGCTGAACCAGACCTGGGGCCCCAGCGCGCCCGTCACCTTGCGGGAGTAGTCGAAGAAGTCCTCCCATGTCCAGTCCAGCGGCGGCAACTCGAGCCCGGCCTCCGACAGCAGCGTGCGGTTGACGTGCAGCACCTGGACGTTGAGCCCCAGCGAGATGGCGTAAAGCTTGCCGTCGACCATCCCCGCCTTGGCCAATTGCGGGTCCATGTCATCCAGCACCAGGGCGCTGCCGACCCACGGCGCCAGGTCCATCAAGGCGCCGCGCTGGGCGTACTCGAGCAGGTAGGCGTAATCCATCTGGATGATGTCCGGCGGGTTGCCCGAGGCGACCATCACCGCCAGCTTGTCCCAGTAGCCGCTCCAGGCGGTGAACTCGGGTGTGAAGCTGACGTGCGGGTTCTTGGCACGGTACGCCTCGAGCGCCTTGAGCGTGCGGTCGTGACGCTCCTGGTTGCCCCACCAGTAGATCCGCAGGTTGACCGGTTGCTGCGACGACCCCGCCAGTGCATCGACTCCCAGGGCCAACAGCCACGAGGCCATCATCACCACGACGAGCCCTGACGCCCACCATCGTCTGAGGTGCATGGCAACGGCACACCTCCCGGACCACGAGTCGTCGGGGTCACAACCGGCCCGGCCACAGCCCCTCGGCCGCCCCACCCCCGCGGCGTCGACGAGGTCGGGCCCCGCGACGCGTCCTGTTTCGAGGCCACCCACCCGGGCGGTGCGCAGTATTCGCCGGATGGCGGTCACCATCCTGCAATCGGGGTCAAGTTACGCGCACATTTCGATCAACTTCGATCGCCCTATGTTGCCATTCCGCTCACGGCCGCGCCATAATGGAGCGGGTGAAACCGATGCGCGAGGGTCCCCTGCGGGTCGCGCTGGCGGGCGTGGCGGGTCACGGTGCCGCGCATGCCCGGCGGTTCTTGCAGATGCAGGCCACCGGATCGGTGCGTGTCGTGGCTTTCGCCGAGCCGGCCCCGGAGCGGCGGCCCGAGGTGGTGCGGGAGCTGTCGGATGCCGGCGCCATCCGCTACGACGACCTCTCCCACGTCCCCGACGGGGCCGGCGTCGAGGCGGTCGTCATCGCCACCCCGATCCACCTTCACCATCCCATGACCCTGCACGCGCTCGCGCGCGGCTGGCACGTCCTGTTGGAGAAGCCGGCGGCGCCCACGCCTCAGGAGCTGGCCGAGATGCTGGCCGCTCGACGCCGGTCCGGCCGCATCGTCGCCGTCAACTTCCAGCACACGGCCCGGCCGGGCTTTCGTCAGCTGCTGGCGCTCGTCCGGGTGGGTGCCATCGGCCCGGTGCAGCGGGTGATCGGGCGGGGCCTGTGGCTGCGGGACGCGGCCTACTACGCCCGCAGCTGGGCGGGGCGCCTGCGGGTCGATGGCCGCTGGGTGCTGGACGGCACGTTGATGAATCCCTTCGCCCACCTCGTCAACCAGGCCCTCATCGTCGCCTCGCCGGACCTGGACAGGCCGGCGGCGCCCGTGGCCGTGACGGCGGAGCTCTACCATGCCAACCCCATCGAGTCGGAGGACACGGCCTGCGCCCGCATCCTGACCCGCGAGGGCGTCGAGATCCTGATCTACACGACCCTGACCTTCGCCGGCCAGCGTCTGCCGTCGCTCGAGGTGCAGGGATCGGAGGGGACGGCCCGGTGGGACTACCAGGACCGGGTGACGCTGGTGGGCCGGCACGGCGAGAGCCGGCCGCTCCCCACACTCCCGGCGGGGCCCGACGTGGCGGACAACTTCGTGGCGGCCGTGCGGGGCGAGCCCGTGGCGCTCTACAGCCCCCTCTCCCACAGCGTCTCGCACGTGCTGGTGGCGGCGGGTGCGTTCCTGTCGTGCTGGCCTCCGTCGCCCATCCCCGACGCCTTGCGGGAGCGCGTGCGCACCCCGCAGGGTACCCTCGCGTGGGCGGTGCCGGAGATCGACCGGTGGATCGACGTCGCGTCCAGCCGCCACGCGCTCTTCAGCGAGGCGGGGGTCCCCTGGGCCCGGGCAGGCGTCACCGTCGGGCTCGAGCGCTTGCAATCCTTCGCACCGCCGGGCGAGGGCCGCTGAGGTGTCGGCGATGCGTCTGGCCATCGTGACCGATGAGATCGCCCCCGATCCGGCGCGAGCCATCCGGCTGGGGCTGCAATGGGGCATCCGCGACTTCGAGTTGCGCAAGGTGTGGGACCGGCGCGTGCCGGATCTGGAGCGTCCGGATCTCGAGCGGCTGCTCTCCTTCAGGGCAGACGAAGGGGTGCGCTACACCGCCCTGTCGCCGGGGCTGTTCAAGCAGCCGTTGCAGCACCCCGACACCCGCCGTGACCTGACGGAGCGGCTGCCCCGCACCCTGGAGATGGCCACGCTCCTCGGGGTGGAGAAGATCATCGCCTTCGGCTTTCCCCGCGCGTCCGACGATCCGCCCGACGCGCCGGAGGCCATCGCCTCCCATCTGCGCCAGGCGGCCGAGCTGACCGCCAGCGCCGGTCTGCTCCTGTGTCTCGAGCCCGAGCGGGGCTTCTGGTGCAGCACGGGAGCCGAGTCGGCCCGCACGGTCCGGGCCGCGGGCCACCCGGCCCTGCGGATCAACTGGGACCCGGGCAACTGCGCGGCCGCCGGGGAGCGTCCCTACCCGGACGGGTACGAGGCTGTCCGGGGTCTGGTGGCCCACGTCCACGTCAAGGACTACCGGCCCGGGGCCGGTGGTGGCCTCGGCCGGTGGGTGGCGCCCGGCGACGGCGTCGTCGACTGGCAGGGCCAGATCGCCGCGCTGGTGGCCGACGGGGCCGTCCCGTACCTGACCATCGAGACGCACTTCGGCCCGGCCATCGAAGCCAGCCGGCTCTGCGTCGAGCGCGTCAGGGCCTACCTGCGGGCCTGCGGCGCGGCGGCATGAGGCCCCGCCGCGCGGCGCCCCCGGGCCGGACCGAGCCCCGGGACCGCCCCGCTACGATCCGGTGCGCAGGGCTCGCTTGGCCTCCTCCAGCCGGGCGCGCTCGGGGCTCTCACGGTAGTGGCCGTCGAGAGGGTAGCAGCCGCTGGGGAGTCCGTTGCGAGGGGCCGTGGTGCAGTCGCTGAAGGTGCGGCAGATGCGGCGGCGGTCGGGCTGGCGGCCCTCCAGCACGTCGGACGGCAGCCACGGATAGGCCAGCACCATGCGCCCGATGCCCACCGCGTCGGCCCAACCCTGCCGCACGACCGCCTGGGCGACGTTGGGCAGGAACTCCTGGAGGTACGTGTAGCCGGACCCCACCAGGACCATCTCCGGGTGGGCCGCTTTGAGCGCACGTACGGCCTGCACGTGCCGCGCCACCCCGGCCAGCGGCTCCTCGGGCGGCAGGTAGCCGTCCGACGGCGGGAAGAGGGCGGGCCGCTGGATGTGGGGCGTGTAGTAGGGGCTGCCTCCCGTGACGTTGACGGCCGCCACGCCCAGGCGCGCCATCAGGCCCAGCAGCGCGTCGGCCTCCTCCAGCGAGATGCGGGTGGGGTCGTCCGGGTCCACGCCGAAGCCGTAGCGGTAGGGCAGCAGGTGGCGGTGCGGCTCCGGCTCGCCCACCCCGTCGGGCCCCTTGCGGAAGGGCACCATGTCGAAGGCGCTCAGCCGCACGGCGATCAGCAGCTCCGGCGCCTCCCGCCGGACGGCGCCGATCACCTCCCGCAGCAGCCGGGTGCGCCCCTCGAAGTCGCCCCCGTACCGGCCCGGCCGGTTGCAGGCGCCCAGGAACTCGTGCAGCAGGTAGCCGTGGCAGTGCTTGATGTCGACGAAGTCGAAGCCTGCCTCCACGGCCAGACGGGCTGCCCGGGCGAAGTCTCCTATCAGGTCGTCGACCTCGGCATCGGTCATCACGGGCCGGTGGTCGTCGGGGTCGATGCCGACCCGGCGGTCCAGGATGGGGTGGTGATAGGCGATGCGGGGCTCGAGGCGGTCGTGGGCGTTGGGCCGGCAAAACCGTCCCGAGTGCGTCAGCTGCAGGCCGATCAGCAGGTCGTCGGTGCGTCCGTGGCGCCGCCGGTGAGCCTCCACGAGCGTCTCGCGCAGCCGCGCCAGTGCCCCGACGGTCTGGGGAGCGATGACCAGCTGGTTGGGGTTGGCCCGTCCGTCGTGGCGGACCGCGGTCGCCTCACCGCCCCAGACGATCTTGGCGCCGCTCTCGCCGAAGCGCTGCCACCGGCGCAGGGTGCGCTCCGAGGGGCGGCCGTCGGGCGTGCCGTCCCACCCCTCCATGGGCTGCACGCACCACCGGTTGCCCGCCACCCGGCCCGCGATAGAGAGCGGACGGGCCAGGGGCGAATCGGGCGCCGGCAGCACCCGGTCGTCCACCGGGATCTCCAGCTGGAGCCGGGAGAGGTACGCACGAAACGTTTCGGCATCACGGAACGATGCGATCCTCGGGTAGCGCTCGGCCAACGTCGGTCCTCCCCTCTTCCTCGGGGCCACGGGATGCCGGGCCCGCCGCTCAGCGCGCCGCTCCCTCGCCGACGCCCCCCACGACCCGGCTGCCGCCCGCGTAGCCCAGGGCGTGGGAGACGGCATGGGCCGTCTCGACGACGGCCCGGCCCAGCTCGTCGACGCGATCCAGCGTGACGGAGAAGATGGGCCCCGAGACGCTGACGGAGGCCACGACGCGTCCGCCGTGCCCGTAGACCGGGGCCCCCACGCAGCGGATGCCCTCTTCGTTTTCGACGTTGTCGATGGCGAAGCCGCGTGCCCGAGTCGCGGCCAGCTCCTGGCGCAGGGCCTCCACGGTGGTGATGGTCTGGGGCGTGCGGGGGAGGAGGCGCGTCCGCTGCAGGATGGCCTCCCGCTCGCGCTCGGGCAGGACCGCCAGGATGGCCTTGCCCAGGGCGGTGCAGTAAGCCGGGCTGCGCGTGCCCACGAAGGAGGCCATCCGCAGGTTGGCCGGGGAGTCCAGCTTCTCCACGTAGACCACGTCGGTGCCGTCCAGGACGGCCATGTGCACCGTCAACCGGGTGCGGTCCCGCAGGTCGGCGAGATACGGACGGGCCACCTCGCGCACGTCGAGCCGCGCCAGCACCCGTCCGCCCAGCTCGAGCAGGCGCAGCCCCAGACGGTAGCGGGCGCCGTCGGGTCCCAGCTCCACCAGCCCCAGCTGCAGCAAGGTCTTGATCAGCCGGTGCACGGTGGCCTTGTGAAGGCCCGTGGCTCTCGCCAGCTCCGAGATACCGGCGTCGTGGCGCGCCAGCACGTCGAGCAGCCGTACCGCTCGCTCGACGGCCTGGACGGAGTGAGTGCCGTCCCGCTCGGCGGACGGCACTTCGATGGACGCGGCCGGCGCCGCCGGGTCTCGGGTCCTGGGCATCACGGGTTACCCGTCGCGATGGAGGCTGGCCTCGGCTTCGACGGGATGAGCCCTTTCCCCTCCCGTGCACCGGGCGGCGCCGGCCGCTCGTCGTCGGCTGCCGGCGTCTCCGGCTCAGTAGAGGAACATCGGCACCCCCAGGAAGTCCTGCACGCGGGGCCGGTAGTTGTCGACGTCGTAGAGGCGCTCGACGTCGACGCGCTTCTTGCCCGAGGTGATCTCGGCGATGGGCACCGTGGTGTACTTGCCGCCCTGCAGCGCCACCATCTTGCCCGTCTCGCCCCGCTGCACCAGCTGCACGGCCAGGTTGCCGAACGACATGGCCACCATGCGGTCCAGCGAGTCGGGCGCCCCGGACCGCATCAGGTAGCCCAGCTGCTGGTACATCACGTTTTGGCCGGTGAGCCGCTTGATGGCCTCGGCGGTGACCAGTCCGATGCCGCCCAGCTTGCGGTGACCGTAGGCGTCGGCCTCGCCGCTCTGGACCATCTCGCCGCCCTCCATCACGGCGCCCTCGGAGATGGTCATGATGGCGTAGTTGGATGGGTTGCTGCGCTTGTCCTCGAGCAGGAACTCGGCCAGCTTCTCCACGTCGAAGGGCACCTCGGAGATGATGGCCCGGTCGACGTAGGCCAGGTAGGCGCTGATGAGGCTGGTCTCGCCCGAGTAGCGGCCGAAGAGCTCGACCACCGCGATGCGCTCGTGCGAGCCGGCCGAGGTGCGCATGTTGGTGATGAACTCCACGCTGCGGGTGACGGCCGTCGAGAAGCCGATGCAGTAGTCGGTGCCGAAGACGTCGTTGTCCATCGTCTTGGGGATGCCGATGACGGGCACCCCCTCCTTGTCGAGGCGGACGCTGTAGCTGAGGGTGTCGTCGCCCCCGATGGTGATCAAGACGTCGATACCCAGGTGCTCGATCACCTTCAAGACGTAGTCGGTGTAGTCGCGCGTGCCCTTGTCGTCGATCACCTTGCCCCACGACAGCGACTTGAGGAATCCGGGCGCCGCATCGGGCGCGACGTTTTGAGGATTGGTCCGCGAGGTATGGAGGATGGTGCCGCCCGTGCGGTCGATGGTGCGCACGTCGTTGCGGCTCAGCTCCCGGACGTAGTAGTCCCGGGTGGAGGGCTCGTCGAGATTGTAATGCAGCAGCCCGGCCCACCCGCGTCGCACCCCGAGCACGCGGTAGCCGGCATCCAGCGCCCCCAGCACCACCGCCTTGATGCACGGGTTGAGGCCGGGCACGTCGCCCCCGCCGGTGAGCACTGCGATCGTCTTGCGCATCGCCTGCACCCCTCCACCACGAAGGTCTTTTTAGGATTGAGAGTGAGTCCGATTGGAAAGACGCCTCCGGAATCGCAGGCGCCTTCCTGATACCCGATTACAGCGCACCGGCGACGAAAACCTTCCGACTCCCTGCCCGATGGGGCCCGCGTCTTCAAGAAAGGGCTTCCATATCCATCCACCCGGCCACCGTGGGGCGAGAGGGGCGCTCCCGCCACCCGTCGAAGGAGGCGAAACGCGAGCGGCCCCACGGAAGGGATGAGAGGCCTCCCCATGTCAGACGGACGCCGCACCGGGACCTCCGGCCGTGCCCCGCGCCGGGCATCGCTCCAGCGTATCGTGGTGGCGCCCGATTCGTTCAAGGGCAGCGCCTCGGCCCGGGAGGTGGCGGAGGCCATCGCGGAAGGGTTGCGGCGGGCGCTTCCGTCCGTCGAGATCGAGACCGTGCCCATGGCCGACGGCGGCGAGGGCACCGTCGAAGCCCTGGTGGAGGCGACCGGCGGACGCTACGTGGAGGTCCAGGTGACCGGTCCCCTCGGCGAGCCGGTGTGCGCTCGCTTCGGGCTCTTGGGCGACGGGGAGACGGCCGTCATCGAGATGGCCGCGGCGTCGGGCCTGCCCCTGGTGCCGCCCCATCGGCGGGATCCGATGGTCACCACCACGTACGGCACGGGCGAGCTGATCCGGGCAGCTCTGGACCGGGGCGCTCGACGCATCGTCATCGGCATCGGCGGCAGTGCCACGGTCGACGGCGGGGTGGGCATGGCGCAGGCGCTCGGCGCCCGCTTCCTCGACGCCGGCGGCCGCGACATCGGCCCCGGCGGCGGGACGCTGGCGCACCTGGACCGCATCGACCTGTCGGGCCTGGATCCGCGCCTGCGTGCCACGGAGGTCCTCGTCGCCTGTGACGTGACCAACCCGCTCTACGGCCCCGACGGGGCGGCGCCGGTCTTCGGCCCCCAGAAGGGGGCGACGCCCGAGATGGTCGCCGTCCTCGATGCCAACCTGCGGCACCTGGCTGACGTCATCCGCCGGGACCTGGGGCTCGATGTCTCGACCCTGCCGGGCGGCGGGGCGGCCGGGGGGCTGGGGGCCGGCCTGGTCGCGTTCTGCTCGGCCCGGCTCCGCCCCGGCGTGGAGCTCGTCATCGAGACCGTCGGGCTCGAGCGCCGTTTGCAGGGTGCCGACCTGGCGGTCACCGGCGAGGGCGCCCTGGATCGCCAGACCCCCTACGGCAAGACCCCGGCCGGGGTCGGACGCCTGGCCCGGCGCCTGGGCATCCCGGCCGTGGCCATCGTCGGCAGCATCGGAGAGGGGGTGGACCGGGAGATCCTGGACGCGTGCGGCCTGTCGGGCGTGCTCTCCATCGTACCTCGTCCCATGGCGCTGGAGGCGGCCGTGCGCCAGGCCGTGCCGCTGCTTCGCCAGGCCGCCGAGCGACTGGGCTGGCTGCTGGCGCTCTGAGCCGGGGGCTTTGCTCAGCGCCGGACCAGCGACTCCAGCAGCGCCTGGCCCCCTGCGACGGCCAGCACGAGCAGCAAGCCGTCGGTGACGGGCGACGGCCAGAGGCGCTGCAGCGCCAGCAACCCCATCGCCACCCAGATCCCGGTGCACCAGTAGCATCCCACCAGATCCGACAGCCACCGCCGCACCGGTCCCGGCCCTGCCCCGGCCCTCACGCCGGGCGCGGGCGCCCCCCGCAGCCACCTCCGGAGCGGCTCGAGGATGGAGTCGAATACGAAGAGGTGGGTGAGCCGGAAGCTGGCCAGCACCAGCACGACGAAAGCCAGCACGTCGACGTCGAGCATCATCCGCGGCCCCCGTCTCGGTAGACGACCCGCTCCAGGCTATGCCGGACCGCCCGTTCGGCCACGACCGGCCCCCGGATGGCGACCGGAGCCCCAGCTCCCCGAGGGAGGTCGACCCGAGATGAGTGGATCCAGGACTACCCGGATCGTGCGAGCCCCTCGCGACACCCATCTCTCCTGCAAGGGCTGGCAGCAGGAGGCCGCCCTGCGCATGCTGATGAACAACCTGGACCCGGAGGTGGCGGAAAAGCCCGAGCAGCTCATCGTGTACGGCGGCGCCGGCAAGGCCGCCCGCGACTGGGAGGCCTTCGATGCCATCGTGGCGGCCTTGCGGCGGCTCGAGTCCGACGAGACCCTGCTCGTCCAGTCGGGCAAGCCCGTCGGCATCTTCCGCACCCATCCCGACGCGCCCCGCGTCCTCATCGCCAACAGCCTGCTGGTGCCGGCCTGGGCCACGTGGGAGAAGTTTTGGGAGCTGGAGGCCATGGGGCTGACCATGTACGGCCAGATGACGGCCGGCAGCTGGATCTACATCGGCACCCAGGGCATCCTGCAGGGCACCTACGAGACCTTCGCGGCGTGCGCGGCCCAGCGGTTCGGCGGCACGCTGCGGGGACGGTGGGTGCTGACCGGCGGCTGCGGCGGCATGGGCGGCGCCCAGCCCCTGGCCATCACCATCAACGAGGGCGTGGCCCTGGTCGTCGAGGTGGACCCGGCCCGCATCCGGCGCCGCCTCGAGACGGGCTACTGCGACCGCATGACGGCCGACCTGGACGAGGCCCTGGCCTGGGTCGAGCGGGCCGTGGCGGAGCGGCGGCCTCTCTCGGTGGGGCTGGTGGGCAACGCCGCGGAGGTCTTCCCGGAGCTGGTACGCCGCGGCCGCATCCCCGACGTGGTGACGGACCAGACCTCCGCCCACGATCCGCTCAACGGCTACGTCCCCACCGGCCTGGGACTCGACGAGGCCGCCGAGCTCCGGCGCCGGGATCCGGAGGAGTACGTCCGGCGGGCCCGGGCCTCCATCAAGGTGCACGTGCAGGCCATCCTCGACATGCAGGGGCGGGGCGCCGTGGCCTTCGACTACGGCAACAACATCCGCCAGCAGGCCAGGGAGGCCGGCCTCGAGCGGGCCTTCGACTACCCGGGCTTCGTCCCGGCCTTCATCCGGCCTCTCTTCTGCGAGGGAAGAGGGCCGTTTCGCTGGGTGGCCCTGTCCGGGGATCCCGCCGACATCCACCGCATCGATGACGCGGTCGTCGAGACCTTCCCCGACGACGAGCGGCTGGTGCGGTGGATCCAGACGGCCCGTGAGAAGGTGGCCTTCCAGGGCTTGCCGGCGCGCATCTGCTGGCTCGGCTACGGGGAGCGGGCCCGCATGGGGCTCGTGATCAACGAGCTGGTGCGCCGCGGCGAGGTCAAGGCCCCGGTGGTCATCGGGCGGGATCACCTCGACGCCGGCTCGGTGGCCTCCCCCAACCGCGAGACCGAGGGCATGCGGGACGGCAGCGACGCCATCGCCGATTGGCCCATCCTCAACGCGCTCCTCAACACGGCGGCCGGCGCCACCTGGGTCTCGGTGCACCACGGCGGCGGGGTCGGGATCGGCTACTCGCTGCACGCCGGGATGGTGGTCGTGGCCGACGGCACCGACGACGCCGCCCGGCGGCTTCAGCGCGTGCTGACCTGCGACCCCGGGCTGGGCGTGGTGCGCCACGCCGACGCCGGCTACGACAGGGCCGTGGAGACGGCCCGCCGTGCGGGCATCGACATGCCGATGCTGCCGCGTTAGCCCATCCCGGCGCGTGGTAGAATGGCGCCGAGATCCCACGGGCGGGGGGAGACCGGTGACTCTGTCGCAGCAGCAGCAGGAGAGCGTCGACCTCGTACGCCACTGGGTCGAGGAGGGCCGCCCGCTGCGCGAGCTCTGCCAGGACGTGGTCTCGCACCTGCGGGCCGGCTACCCGCACTACAGCTGGGTGGGCGTCTACATGGTCGAGGGTGCGGTGCTGCGGCTGTGGGCATGGGACGGGCCTGCCCCTACCCAGCACGTGGAGATCCCCCTCCACTCCGGCGTCTGCGGGTGGGCCGCCTCGACGGGCGAGACGGTCAACGTGCCCGATGTCAACCAGGATCCCCGTTACCTCCAGTGCTTCTTGCAGACGCGCAGCGAGCTGGTGGTGCCCATCCGCCGGGGCTCGACCGTCTACGGCGAGATCGACATCGACAGCGACGCGCTGGCCGCCTTCGGGCCGCAGGACGAGGCCTTCGTGCAGGCCATCTGCGACCTGCTGGCCCAGCGGGCGGCCGCCGAGGCGTTGACGGGCCGCACCCTGGGCGCTTGAGCCGGGGTCCCTCGCTCCGGATGCTCGAGCGGCATCTGCTCCACGGCGTGGCGGTGCTAAAGTGCCACGTCAACCGGAGGACCGGCCGGCGCAGCGACGAGTTCTTCGAGCAGGCCTACGTCGGGCGAAAGGTCTCGTGAGGCTTTCGCCGAATGCGGGTAGCCGTCGAAGGAGGTGCCTTCCATGCCGGCCAGGAGCCGCCGGCGGCAGGCCGCAGCCACCGCCGTCCTGATGGCGGCCATCGTCGCCACGACCCTCATCGACGTCCCTGCAGCCGCGGGCTCGAGCTCGGGGCCATCGTTTGCGGTGAGGCACGGCCGCCTCGCCAACGGGCTGGAGATCTACGTCTACGAGGATGCCACCGTGCCGCTGGTCTCGGTCTCGCTCTGGTACCGGGTCGGCTCCCGTGACGAACCCGTGGGCCGCCGGGGCATGGCCCACCTGATGGAGCACATGATGTTCAAGGGCTCGCGCCGCGTCGGCCCCGAGGCGCACGCGCGGCTCATCCAGGAGGCGGGCGGCATCGCCAACGCCTTCACCACCACCGATGCGACGGTCTACTGGGAGAAGGTGCCGTCCAGCCAGCTCGCTCTGGCCCTGGCCCTGGAGGCCGAGCGGATGGCCTACCTGGTCATCACGCCCGAGCACCTGGCCTCCGAACGGGAGGTCGTCAAGGAGGAGTACCGGCTCCGCGCCCAAAACGACCCCATCGGCGTGGCGCTGGATCGGTTCCACGCCCTGGTCTTCGAGGGCACCCCGTACGCGTGGACCGCGCTGGGCTTCCTCGACGATCTCGATCGCGTCACCGTCGAAGACCTCGAGGCCTTCTACCGCCGCTACTACGTCCCCAACAACGCGGTGCTGGTGGTGGCGGGCGACACCACCCTGGAGGAGGTCCTGCGGCTGGCCGACCACTACTTCGGCCCGATCCCGGCCGGAGAGGAGCCGCCCCGCCCCGTCATCGCCTTCGAGGCGCCGCGCTCCAGCGCCGCGGAGGGCAGCTCGACCCTGGGCCGGTTCGGCACGTTGCCGATGGCCATCCAGGTACCCGGGGTCCTGGCCGGCTTCGCGGTACCGGGGGCGGCCCACCCCGACAAGTACGCCCTGGGCGTCGCGACGCTGGTGTTGAGCGCCGGGGAGACGTCCCGGCTGCACCAGCGCCTGGTGCGGGAGCAGCAGCTGGCGGTGGTCGCCTCGGGCGGCCCGGTCTTTTACGCCGATGCGGGGACGTTCCTGGCCTTCAGCTTCTACCTGCCCGGCCACTCCCCCGAGGCCCAGGCGGAGGCGTTACTGGCCGAGGTGGAGAGGCTCGCCCACGAGCCGCCTACGCCCGAGGAGCTCGAGCGGGCCCGCAACCAGCTGGCCGCCTCGGTGGCCTTCCAGTTCGACTCCCTGGACGGGGTGGCCAACCTCATCGGCTCGGCCGTGGTGATGGAGGGCGGCATCGAGGCCTTCACCGATGGCATCCAGCCCTACCTGAGCGTAACGGCCGAGCAGGTGCAGCGGGTGGCAGGCCGCTACTTCGTGCGAGACAACGCGACGGTCGTCGCCATCGTGCCCGAGGCTGCAGCCGGCCTCGGCCAGCCGTGAAGCGAGGGGGCATGCGGAGATGAGAGCCGACGACTCGACGACACCGGGGCGCCCGACTCGCCCGGCACCCGGATGGATGCAGGCGACGGCTGTCCTGACGGCCTTGGTGGCCGCGGCCTCCCTCGCCGTGGCGACGGCCCCGTCAGGCATGGCGGCGCGGACGGCCGGCGACGTGGCCGTGGAGCTGCCCCCCATCCCCGAGGTGGCCCTACCCGAGACCATCGAGGCCGTCACGCTGCCGCCGGTCACCACGTTCACCCTGGCCAACGGCCTGCAGGTCGTGGTGGCGGAGCGCCGGGACCGGCCGCTGGCCTACGTCTTGCTGTCGGTGCCGGCCGGCACGGCCCAGGACGACCCGGCGCTGCCGGGGGTGGCCGAGATGACCGCGGCCATGCTGACCAAGGGCACCGACACCCGCAGCGCCGTCGACATCGCCCGCACCATCGAGTCGGTGGGTGGCGAGCTGGCCGCGTCGGCCGCGGTCGAGGAGGCCCGCATCTCGGCGGCGGTGCTGGCCGAGCACGTCCCCCTGGCCATCGAGCTGGTGGCCGAGGTGGCACAGCGCCCGGCCTTTCCGGCATCGGAGCTCGCCATCCTCATGCAGCAGGCCGTGGCCGGGGTGCAGCAGCAGTTCGACGACCCGGGGGCGTTGGCGGCCCTGCACGCCGACCAGCTCCTCTACGGCGACCGCCACCCCCTGGGGCACTTCCAGACGGTGGAGGAGCTCCGCGCCCTTACGCCGCAGCACCTGGCCGTCTTCCACCGGCGCCACTACACCCCCCAGGGCAGCCGCCTGCTGGTGGCCGGTGACGTCGATCCCGGGCAAGTGCGGGCCCTGGTGGAGCGGCACTTCGGCGCGTGGCAAGCTGCCGAGGAGGCACGGCTCGAATTGCCCGGGGCCGTCCGGCTGGAGCAGTCTCGGGTGCGCTTCGTCGAGTGGCCTGGCCAGACCCAGGTGCGCATCGAGCTCCGCCAGCCCGGGCCTCCTGCCACCGTGGACGACTGGCTGGCCGTCTCGGTCTACAACTACGTCCTGGGCGGCGGAGGCTTCGCCTCCCGGTTGATGGAGGTCGTGCGCTCGCGTCTCGGTCAGACCTACGACGTCCACACCACCTACGCGGCCCGGGCCTTCCCGGCCCACTTCTCGCTGTCCACCTTCACCCGGGCCGAGGAGGTGTGGTCGACCCTGGAGGTGCTCCGCTCCGAGCTGCGTCGTTTCTACGAGGAGGGCATCACGGCCGAGGAGCTCGCCAAGGCCCAGCGCTTCTTCATCCTGGGCTACCCCATGGCCCTGGAGACCCTGGCCGACGTGTCCGGCAGCATCGACCGGGCCCTGGGGTCGGGCCGGGGGCTCGATTGGGTCTCGGAGTACCCCGTCCGGGTGGCTGCCCTGACGGTCGACGACGTCAATCAGGCCATCCGCCGCCACTTCGATCCGGAGCGCTTCGCCGTGGTGCTGCTGGGCGACCCCCGGGTGCTCGAGGGTGCGCCGGAGACCATCTGGGGCGTGCCGCGCTCCCAGCTGCAACGGGTGGGGCGGACGGAGGTGCCTAAGCCGTCGTCCTAAGCCGTCGTCAGCTCCGGCTCCTCTCCCGAGCAGCGGGCCGGGTCCAGGACGAGCGACGGCCAGCGGATGACGGCTCGCAGCGCCTCGCCCTCGGGCATCCCGGCCTGCTGCACGAGCTGGCGGGTCTGCTGGACGTCGCGCAGGATGGCCGCCACGTCGAGCCCCAGGTAGGCGGCGGGGTACGGGCTCAGGTAGCGAGGCACCTTGGCCATCTGGAGCACGACGCCCCGCGGGTTGCCCCGCTGCGCGTGGACGTAGGCGCTGGCGTAGATGATGAGGCCGTGGTAGAAGTCGCTCTTGTTGACGCGCCACGCCTCCTCCAGGGCTTCGTGGGCGTGCCAGTAGCGGCCGGTGTTGACCAGCTCCACGAAGCGCAGCAGGGACGGGGGCCACCGGACAGGCCCGCGGCCCGAGGCCCTCGTCGTCAACCGTCCATCCCCCTCCCGTCGCCGGATGCTTCGCCGGGCCTGCAGGGCGAGACGCTCTCGCTCGGCCCATTGGATGCGATCTTCGTGGATCTGGCGCAGCGCCTCATAGCCGTACCAGATTCCCACCGACCATGCCCCCCGTCGCTTTCGTGACTCCAGGGGCATGGTAGGGGACGCATCTCCCGCCCCACATCGGCCGCACCGGCGAAACCGTCTCCGACTTTGGATGGAGGTCCGCCTTCGCCCTCGGTCGGGGGCGTCACAGACCCTGGCGCACCGCCAGCAAGGCGGCCTGGGTGCGGTCGGCGACCCCCAGCTTCTGCAGGATCCGTGTGACGTGCGACTTGACGGTCGCCTCCGTCACGTACAGCCGTCCGGCGATCTCGGCGTTGCTCATCCCCTGGGCGATGAGCCGCAGCACCTCCCGCTCGCGGGGCGTGAGGGCCTCGAGCGGGCTGGCGGGCTCCCGGGCAGCTCGCGTGGCGCGCCGCACCACGGCGCCCGTCACGCCCGCGCTCAGGTAGACCTGGCCGGCCGCCACGGACCGGATGGCCCGGATCAGCTCCTCCGGCGTCACGTCCTTGAGGAGGTATCCCGAGGCCCCCGCCTCGAGCGCCGGCAGGACCTTCTCCTCCTCCGAGAAGCCCGTCAGCACCAGGCACCGCACGCCAGGAGCCCGCTGGCGGAGCCGGCGGATGACCGAGATGCCCGGTGGCTCGTCCGGGGGCGCCTGGGCGACTTCTGCCCAAGGGCCCGGAGGCATCACCAGGTCCAGCAGCACCACGTCGGGCTGGAGCCGCTCTGCCAGGTCGACCGCCTGGGCCGCGTCGGCCGCCTCGCCCGCCACCTCGATGTCGGGGTGCGTGGCGAGGAACATCCGCAGCCCGCCCCGCACCACCGCGTGGTCGTCGGCCAGCAGGACCCGGATGCGCCGCCCGCCCGTGTCGCCGGACCCAGCGGGCCCCGGCACGGGTGTGGGCTCAGGCCGGGCGGGCACCGGGCTCGCCTCCCGCCGGGACGAGACCGTTGGCGGGTGCCGGTTCCGGTGCCGGTTGCAGAGGGACCCACGCCTCGACGCGGCTCCCCTGACCCGGTCGGGACCGGATCCGGAGCCCCCCGCCGACCAGCCGGCACCGCTCCGCCACGATGGAGAGGCCGCCGCCTCCGTGCCGGGCGCGCCGCGGCTCGAAGCCCCGCCCGTCGTCTCGCACCACCAGCCGCAACCGGCCCCGCGCCACGGCGAGGCTCAGCTGCACGGAGCGCGCCGCGGCATGTCTCAGGGCGTTGTGGAGCGCTTCGTGCGCCACTCGTACCAGCGTCTCGGCCCTGTCGGGCTCCAGAGGGGTCCGCGGGTCACAGCGGCCGAGCACGCACCGCACCTCGACCCCCATCCGACCCGCCAGGGGGTCCGAGCTGGCAAGCCGGCTCAGCTCCCCCGCGAGCTGGCCCACGGTGCGCGGAAGCGGCGTCGCGGGCGAGGCCACGCGCACCTCCCGGACCAGTCGCCGCATCTCCGCAAGCGCCGCCCGGGCGCGGTCCTGGGCCTCGTCCATGGCCCGCGACGCCTCGCCAGGCTGGCCGGCCTGGAGGTGCTGGCGGCCCGCCGCCAGCAGCATCGTCAGCGAGAAGAGGTTTTGGCTGACGGCGTCGTGGAGGTCCCGGGCGAGGCGGTGGCGCTCCTCCACCCGTGCCAGCTCCCGGGCCCGCGCCACCAATCGGGCGTTTTCCAGGGCCAGCGCCAGGTGGTCGGCCAGGGATCGCAGCGCCGCCCGCTCCCCGTCCGTCCACCCAACGGCGCCGGTGCGCTCCAGCAGCACCACCCCCAGCCGGCGCCGGCCGATCTCGATGGGCAGCGCCGCCCAGGCCACCAGCTCGGTCGAGCCCCGGCGGGCGGGGCGCTGGCCGAAGTGAGGCCGCCCCTTGCGCCAACAGGCCGCGGCCAGGCTACGGGGAGAGACGGCGTCACCTGGCCGCAGGGCAGACCCGGCAGGCAGCGGAGCTCCGACCTCGGCGGCCACGGCCCCCCAGCGCAAACGCTCCCCGTCGGCCAGGGCGACAGCGACGCGCTCGGCTCCCACCTCCGCCCGGCAGGCCTCGGCGAAGCGCCAGGCGACGGCCTCCAGCGACAGGTGCCCCGCCGGCTCGAGCTCCCCCAGCCGGCGCATCACACGATCCACCGCCTCGAACGCGGCTGCCCGCCGCCTCTCCCTCGTGAACAGCCGGGAGCGCTCCAGGGCGGTGCCCAGGTGCTCGCCCACGGCCGTCAGCAGGCTCAGTGCCTGCTCGTCGAAGAGCGACTCACCCTCGGCCGCCACGTTGAGCACGCCCAGCACGCCGTGGCTCGCTCGCAGCGGCACGCTGGCGTGGTAGACGAGTCCGCCCTTGTCGCCCCTGGCCTCCTGGAGCCGGCTGCACTCCACGACGTTGACGGCCTCTCGGAGCTCGCCGTCGTAGAAGAGGTAGAAGCAGTCGCAGGTGCCGTGCCGCAAGGGCCGCGCCCCGTCGACCTCGAGCGCGGGCGGCAGGCCGTGGGCCGAGGTGAAGACCAGGCGCCGCCCCGCTGGCCCCTGCAGGAAGAGCCAGGCCGTGCGCAGGCCCAGCAGCTCGGTGACGAGGCGGAGCACCTCGTCGAAGGCCGATTGGACGTCGACGCGCGAGTTGAGCAGGCGCGCGATCTCGCTGAGTACCGCCAGCGCACCGCGGCCCGCCCGCTCACCCGGTGCGAGGCCGTCGGGAGGGGCCAGGTCGGGGCGCCCGGGCATGCGCCTCACTCCTGTGACGGGAGACGAGCCGGGGCCGCCCCTTGCTGGGCTTGACGCACGAGCCGGTAGACGGGCATCAGACGTGACAGGGCCTCCAGCGCCTGCTGCAGGAACGCCTCCGGGGACATCCCCAGCACGGTCTCGCGTGGCCACGACAGGGCCACCATCAGGTCGCCCCGGCTCTTGCGGCACAGGCCGGCCGCCAGGCGGGCCAGGTCCTCCTGGGAGAGGCGGGCGGTCGGCACGCCCGATGGGGCCAGGTGGTCGTCCTTCCACTCGGCGTCCCGCGGGAGCGCCTCGCGCAGGGCCTGCCCCTGGCGGGTCAGGAGGTCGGCCAGCGTGGCGCGAAAGGGAGCCTCGTAGATGGCACCCGCCTGCACGAAGACGCCCCGCGCCGAGATGCCCAGCTCCAGGTGAGGGTGCTTCTTGTAGCCGCGGGGCGACGGCGACCAGGCGCACCAGGTCTCGTCGGGTGGGTTGACGGTGCGGCGCGCGTGCTGGGCGACGTACGGGTACAGCACCTCCCCGGCACGCTCCGACAGGGCCGGGGCCAGCATCTCGGCGATGGCCTCCAGGCGCGGCCGGACGTGCCAGCGAATGGCCTCCATGCGGCCGGCGAAGTCGGGGACCTCCATCGCCTCGAAGGCCTGGCCATCCCAGCCACCGAAGGCAGAGGCGGCACCGTTTGGCCGTGACGTGGCGTTCATGTCAACTCCCCGCGCCCCTCGCTCCCTCATCGGCTGTCAAAGTATAGCGCACGCTAGCGGTGCGAGGTGAGGCGCGTGGACTGGCACGAGACGCCCTTGCGGAAGGACCGGGGATGGAGCGGTCCCCCCGACCGCCACGCCGTCATCCAGCGGGTCATGACGTACGTGCGGGAGCACCCCCAGTCGTTCGCCAGCCTGGCCGTCTGCCGTAGGGCTCTTGGGAGCGAGCCTGACGAGGGGCAGGTCGACGACGAGACCCGAGCGCGCCTCGAGGCCCGGCTCGAGACGATCCCGGATGAGGAACTGGAGGCCTACTACTACATCGTCTCGTGATGGGCCCGACCCCGGGGTCAGCGTCGCCGGCCTGCCTGGACCCCGATGGCCATCCGGCCCCCGCACCAGATCCTCCGACCCACTCGGGCACCCGCCGGAGCCGCCCTGCCTGGACGCCTCCAGGGGCGCCCGGGCCTGGGTCTGCGCGGTCACGCCACCCCTCCGGCAGCCATCGCGACCGACCAGTCGATTTCTGTCATGGCGGCGCTTCGCATCCCCTTGAAACCGAGCAGGAGCCGTCGGCCCTTCATGGAATAGGCAGGGGCCCGGTCTCGGAAAGGGAGTGGGCTCATGGGTCCCATCGTTTCATCCCATCAAGGGGAGGGTAAACGCCACGATGCGTTGGGACAAGGTGAGGGGATGGGTCCTGGCGACGCTCCTGGCCGCCGTGCCTGCCCTGGCCGCGGTGCCGGCATCGGCTGCACCAGTGGTGGGTGGGAGCTGGCCTACCAGCAGGTGGACGTCTCGGCGCTCAACGACGTGCTGGGCTCCGAGTACTCGTCGCTGCGTGGCCGGGTGGTCATCTTTGGTGGCGGCGGCATGGGCCCCCTGCCCGTCGGTGACGGCAATTGGTCATGGGGTGGCTTCGGGGCCGGCGGCCAGGACGAGGCGCGCTCGGGAAGTGGCCGGATAACCCGGCTGGCCCTGGGTTACGGTGGCGTGCGCTTCGGCTATGCCCGGTCCCTCGCGGAAAGGGTCTCCTTGGATGCAGGGCTGGGCCTGGCCGTGGGCGGCGTGACCCTGACCGTCGTCAAGAGTGCGGCGTCGTCGGTCACGGCCGAGCCCGATGAGGCCACCTTCAACCGGTTCCTGGTGCTGGTCATGCCCGAGGCGGGTCTCACCGTGTCGCTGACGCCAGCCATCCACCTGCGCCTGGGAGCCGGTTACGCCTACGACCCGGTTCCGGGCAGCTGGCACAACGTGGCGGGCACCGACATCGGCCGCGAGCCCGCGGTCCGGGCCAGCGGGCTTAGGGTCGGGCTCTCCCTCGTCTTCGGGGCCGAGCTCGATCGGGGCGACGACGGGTCGACCCCCTACTGATGGCGCCTCCCCAATCGAGGAGATCCCACGGTCGGACGTGCCCCAGGGAGCTCCCTGGGGCACGCTATCGGGTGGGCGGCCACGACGACCTCTACACCATCGCCGTGGGGCACCGTCTGCCCCGGCCGTCGGGACCGGAGCCGGGAGCCTGAGGAGGCATCGGCCCCCGGGACCCCTGTACTACCCGGCGCATAGACTGCTGCCGTACTAGCCCGGTACCGGAACCGCCTGCGGCGCGCCGCGGCCACGCATCCCGTTCGCCCGGAGGTGGCCGCGTTGGGGCAGCTCCTGGTGATGGCCCTGGTGGGCCTCGTGGCACAGCTCGTCGACGGATCGACGGGCATGGCGTACGGCGTCACGTCCGCCAGCCTGCTGATGATGGCCGGGCTGGCACCGGCCATGGCGTCGGCCTCCGTGCACACCGCAGAGCTGGTCACCACCGCGCTGTCGGGACTGGCCCATCGCCGTCACGGCAACGTCCACTGGCCTCTGGTGGCCGCCATCGCCTTGCCGGGTGCGGTAGGCGCCTTCGTCGGCGCGGCCTTCCTCTCCCGGCTGCCCGGGCACGTCGCGCGGCCGTACGTGGCCTCCTTCCTCTTCGGGCTCGGCGCCTGGATCCTGATCCGCTACGTGCGCCAGGGGCGACGGCCGACGGCCGCCCGGCAGTCCGCCGGCTACGCGAGGCCGGCACCCGTCACCGCGGCGAGTCGGCCCCGGCCCTGGCTGGCTCTCTTGGGCGCGCTGGCCGGGTTCGCGGATGCCATCGGAGGCGGCGGGTGGGGACCGCTGACCACGCCCGTCCTGATGGCCGGCCCCGGCGCGGACCCCCGCAAGGTGGTCGGCTCCGTCGACACGGCGGAGTTCCTGGTGGCGGCCGCTGCCACGGCCGGCTTCCTGGCCGCGGGCACCTCGCAAGCCGTCGAGCCGCTGTGGGTGCTCGCCCTGATGCTGGGTGGCGCGGTGGCCGCCCCGCTGGCCGCTCGTATCGTCAGTCGCGTACCCCCCCGCATCCTAGGGGTCGGGGTGGGAGGCATGGTGATGCTGACCAACGCCCCCGCGGTAGCGGAGCTCCTGGGCGCCGACACCCCCCTGCGCGCGGCGCTCTACGCCACCGTGACCCTCGCGTGGCTTCTGGCTGGTACCGCGGTCTGGGCCCGATCGCAGCGATGGCTGCCCCCACCTCGCGGCCGCTGGTACGAACGGGTCGAGGAGGTCGGCCCTCACCGCTCGGCCGGGTGATGCCGGCCTCCTCCCCTCCCCATCCTCCCCGGCGCGCAGCTCCCCTTGCGCGCGCATGCACTGGTGCACTACTATTCTAGTGCACTCGTGCGCTAGGCTGTTGGGCGAGCGGGATGCCGCCCGGCCACGAGAGGAGGGAGGGCCATCGCCTCGGAGACCGGGGGGTGGCGGGTCGACTTCGATTCGCCCCGGCCCATCTACCTGCAGATCGTCGACGAGGTCAAGCGAGCCGTGGCCCGCCAGGCGCTGCGTCCGGGGGACCGGATCCCGTCCCAGCGCGACCTGGCCCAGACGCTGCGCGTCAACCCCAACACGGTTCAGCGGGCCTTTCGGGAGATGGAGGCATTGGGACTGGTGGAGACGGTGAGAGGAGAGGGCACCTTCGTTCGAAACGACCCGCGCCTGCTGCAGATGCTTCGCACCGAGATGGCCCGGGCGGCAGTGCGCGACTTCGTGCGCGAGGTGCGGGCCCTGGGCATGGATGAGGAGGAAGTCGTCGCCCTGGTGCGGGCCGCCTTCCGCGGAGAGGAGATGACGGCGTGGCCCAGCGATCCCGTTTGAGCGAGACGGGCCCATCCGCGTCGGAGCCGCCGGCGACGGGCGGGGCATGGCTGGTCGAGACGCGCCAGGTGGTCAAGCGCTACGGCCGTCTCGAGGCCGTGCGGGGCGTCTCGATGCGGCTGGTCCCCGGCCAGATCGTCGGCCTGCTCGGCCCCAACGGCAGCGGCAAGTCGACCCTGCTCAAGCTCATCGCCGGCCTGCTGCGCCCGGACGCGGGCGAGGTGCGGGTCATGGGCCGGCAGCCGGGTGTGCAGACCAAGGCGTGGGTGGCCTTCCAGCCGGAGATCGACCACCTCTACGCCTGGATGCCGGTGCGGCGGGTCATGGATCTGGCTGCCGCCGTCGTGCCCGATTGGGACGAGGGGCGCGCCCGTGAGCTGCTGCGGCTGCTGCACCTGGAGGAGCACCGGCAGACGCCGGTTAAGGCCCTCTCGCGGGGCATGCGGGTGCGGCTCAAGCTGGCCGTCACCATGGCCCGCACGGCGCCCGTCGTGCTGCTGGACGAGCCGCTGTCGGGCATCGATCCCCCCTCTCGCTCCCGCATCATCCGGGCCCTCATCGAGCAGTTCCGCACCGGAGAGCAGGTGGTGGTGCTGGCCACCCACGAGGTGGCCGAGACCGAGGGGATCTTCGACCGCGTCATCTTCCTGGATCACGGGCAGATCCGGCTCGATGACGACGCCCAGGCTCTCCGGGAGCGCTTCGGTCGGTCCATCCAGGCGATCATGGAAGAGGTGTACGCATGAGCACTTCCGTGCGGGACAGCGCACGCACCCGGTCTGGCCGGGCGTCCTGGCCGCAGGCGTTCGGACGGCTCTACCGCAAGGACCTGGAGATGATGCAGTTTTCCGTGGTGCTGCTGGGGCTGCTCATCGTCGCCTGGGAGATCTTCTTGCTGACCCGGCTCCCGGTGTGGCCGCCCGGAGTGCCGCTCGCGCTGTCGGTGTTGCCGCTGACGGTCCTGCCGGTCTGGCTGATCTGGGACGCCGTCCAGTCCTACCGGGCCGAGTGGCAGACGGGCACCGTCTTCTTCTTGCTGGCAGCCCCCGTGCCGGGATGGGTCATCGCCGCGGCCAAGCTGGTGGCCCTCATGACCGGCTTTACGGCGCTGGCCCTGCTGACGGCGGGCGGCGGCCTGGCCATCCTGGCCACCGGGCGAGGCCTGCCGCCAGCGGCCGCCGACCTCTGGCAGGAGGTGCCCCAGCAGTCGCTGGTATGGATGGCGTCCGTCGGCGCCCTGATCTACTGGCTGTGCGGGCTCGGGACCGCCGTGGTCTTCCAGGCGGCCTCCGCTGCCAGCCACCTCGCCTTCCGGTGGCGCTTCCCGGCACTGGTAGCGGCCCTGGTGGTCGCGTGGTGGCTGCTCTGGAGGCTGGGCGGCGTCGGACACTACCTGCTGGGATGGCTGCCCGACCTGCCGGTGCCGGTGCTGCAAGTCGGGCCCGACGGTGCTCGGGTCATCACGGATGCCATCTTCCTCGACAGCGGCCCGATCGTGGGCTGGCTCGCGGGGCTCGTACTGCTCTTCGGGGTGACCGGCTGGCTGCTCCAACACGTGCTGGAGGTGGCATGACGACGCCATGAACCCGCGTCGCATCGGAGCATGGGCGCTGGCGGGCTTGCTGGCGGTCGCGCTCTTGGTCGACCGCCTGCCCGCCGGCTGGGGATACGAGGGCCTGGTGACGGTCCGGGGGGAGCCGGCCGCCCGGTTGGGCCCGGCGACGTGGCGAGACGTCGAGGGGTTGCCCTCGGCCAGCTTCGACGGCACGCTGAGCGCCCGGCTGGCCCGCGGGGGCCGGCTCGTCGTCCGCAACGCCTTTGGCGACGTCCGCCTGCGTGGGGAGCCGACAGCCGTCGGCCAGGATCCCGACACGGCGACCACGGGGACCGTCTCGGTGCGGTACCGGGTGACGGTCTACGCCGCGACGCAGCAGGCGGCCGAGACCTACCTGTCGCAGGTGCGCGTCGAGCTGCGCCCTGACGGCGGAGAACAGGGCGACCTGGTCCTGAGCACCATCCGGCCCGCTGAGCCCGCCGAGGTTCGGAGGGTGGAGGTGGACATCGACGGGGCCCTGCCGTCGTGGGCCCGGCTAGACGTGCAAGGCGCTTTCGGCGTCGTCGACGTCCAGGGGCTCGACGGCCCGTCTCGGGTCGACAACCGGTACGGACGCACGACGCTCGGGCAGCTGCGCGGGGACTGGCACGTGCAGGCAGCGTACGGCACCGTCGAGGTGACGGGCGTCGCCGGCTCCCTGCAGGTGACGGGCGACTTCGGCAGCAGCGACGTCCGCGAGGTCGAGGGCGACGTGACCCTCCAGGGCCGTTACCGGGGCCACGCCGTGAGCGGGGTGGGAGGTGACGTGGCGATCGAGGCGGCCTTCGGGGACGTGCGCGTCGATGGCTTCCGCCGCAACGTGCAGGTCGACTCGCACTACGCGAATGTGACGCTGCGGGCGGCGCCGCCCCTCGACCACCGCTTCGACGTGGAGGCGCGCTTCGGCAACGTGGCCACGCGGATCCCGGGGCTCGCGCAGGCGGGCACGCGGACGTCCGAGGGGCCGACTCAGCGATGGACCGCCGTGATCGGCCAGGGACGCTACCGGGTGGAGGTGCGCTCGGAGTTCGGCGGCGTCGAGATCGGCGTGGCCGACGGCGCGCCGGGCGGGACCGTCCGTTGAGCTCCATCGGGGGGCGTGGCGTGGCAACGCCCACGCCCCCACGTCGCCCCCTGGCGTCGCTCAGGCTTTGCGCAGGCAGAGATACCAGTCCTTGCATTCGTACCCCGCTTGCTCGACCCGCTCGAGGCGCGCCTGGAGGTCGGCCTGCGTCTGGGGCGGGGGCAGGATGACCGGCTCGCCGGGGTGCCAGTCGGCAGGCGTGGCCACCTTCTCCCGATCCACGGTCTGCAGCGAGTCGATGATCCGTAGGACCTCGTCGATGTTGCGGCCCGTCGACATGGGGTAGTAGAGGATGGCGCGCACCACCTGGCGGTCGTCGATGATGAACAGGGCCCGCACCGTCGACGTGGTGCCCTCCTTGGGGTGGATCATGCCGTAGCGGCGGGCGACCGTCATGTCCAGGTCGGCGATGATCGGGAAGGGCACCTTGACCCCGAAGCGCTCCTCGATGTTGCGCAGCCAGGCCAGGTGGGAGTAGACGCTGTCGATGCTGAGGCCCACCAGCTGCACGTTTCGCCTGGCGAACTCCTCCGCCCGCCGGGCGAAGGCGACGAACTCGGTGGTACAGACCGGCGTGAAGTCGGCCGGGTGCGAGAAGAGCACCACCCACTTGCCGGCGAGGTCGCTGAGCTTGAGCATCCCCTGAGTGGTCTTGGCCTCGAACGGCGGTGCCGGATCGCCGATGCGCGGCAGAGCGGGCGCCTCCGTCTCGGCCTGTGCGGTCTCGAGCAGCACGTCCATCCGCGGTCGTCCCCCTTGTCCCCGAGGAGCCCGGCCGGCTCGACAAAAGGGTGAAGTGCCGGATACCGGCTCCTTGTAGAGAGTGGCTATGGCTAGTATTGCCGACGCTGCGGCTCCGCTGGCAGAGGCATCCGTCCAGTCGAAACGTCCCAACTGGCCAGTGTCCTGCTCCGTGCTATACTGGAGTCTGGTTACCCCTCGGCACCCGAGGAATCGACGCGAGAGGTGTGCGTCCGATGCGCGAGCTCACCCGCTGACCGGTGCGACATCCGTCGCCGAGGAAGGGTGAGCATGCGTGTTGGTCCGCGTCGAGCGGGTCTCCTTCGGCTTCGCCGGCGAGCCGTTGTTGAGCGACGTCTCCTTCACCGTCCACCGGGGGGATCGCATCGGCCTCGTCGGGCTCAACGGGTGCGGCAAGACCACGCTGCTCCAGATCATGGCCGGGCGCCTGCGCCCCCAGCAGGGTGAGGTCTCGGTCGCCCGGGGCGTGCGGGTGGCCTACGTGGGCCCCGAGCGTGAGCCGCCGCGAGGCGACCTGCCGCTGGGCGACTATCTCCTGGGGCCCCTCGAGCACCTCGTCGAGATGGAGCGCGATCTCCAGCGCCTCGCAGAGGAGCTGGCCCATGCACCACCGGAGCGGCGCGCCGCCCTGCTCGAGGCCTACGGAGAGCTGGCGTCGGTTTTCGAGCAGCGAGGCGGCTACGAGCTGGCGGCACGGGTGGCGGCGGTGGCCGAGGGGATGGGGCTGGCCCATGCCCTGGAGCGGCCCCTGGCGTCGCTGTCCGCCGGCGAGCAGGCGCGGGCGGCGCTGGGGCGGGCCCTGCTGGACGAGGCCGACCTCCTGCTGCTGGACGAGCCCACTAACCACCTTGACCTGCCGGGGCGGATCTGGCTAGAGCGCTACCTCGCGACCACGGCTCGCACCTGCGTCCTCGTCTCCCACGACCGTGCCTTCCTGGACGCCTGTGTCACCCGCATCCTCCACCTGGACCGCGGGCACGTGCGGGAATACGCGGGCAACTACGCGGCCTTCGAGGCGCAGCGGGCGGTGGAGCGCAAGACGGCGTGGGCCACCTACGAGCAGCGGGCCCGGGCCGTCCGACGCCTGGAGGCCCAGGCCCGGCGCTACCGTCAGTGGGCGCACGAGGTGGAGGCCACCAAGCTCGGGCAGGGGCCCGTCGACCGCGGCTACATCGGCCACAAGGCCGCCCGGATGATGAGACGAGCCCTGAGCGCCGAGAGGCGGCTACTGGAGAAGGCCGAGCAGATGAAGACGGCCAAGCCCTTCGAGCGGGACCCGGTGCGAATCCGGCCGCCCGACGCCGTTGTGCGCAGCGACCGGGTCCTGGTCCTCGAGTCGGTGGGCCTGGTCGTGGGGGGACGCACCCTGTTCGATGGAGTGTCCCTGGAGCTGGAGCCCGGCGAGCGGCTGGCCATCCTGGGGCCCAACGGGTGCGGCAAGACCTCGCTGCTCCGGGTCATCCTTGGGGAACTCGCGCCCTGGTCCGGACGGGTCTGGCTGAGCCCCTCGGCCCGCGTCGGCTACTTCGACCAGCAGCACCGGCAGCTCGACTGGGATCGCCCGGCGCTCGAGCAGCTCCTGGAGGGCGGTCACGACGAGACCCGGGTGCGCACGGTGCTGGGGCGCCTGCGGGTGCAGAGGGAGACGCCGCTGCGGCCCGTCGGCAGCCTCAGCTCCGGGGAGCGCGCCAAGGTGCTGCTGGGGCGCCTGCTGCTGGGAGGGTGCAACGTCATGGTGCTCGACGAGCCCACCAACCACCTGGACATCGAGACGCAGGACGTTCTCATCGAGGCGCTGGCCGCCTACACAGGCACCCTGATCTTCGTCACCCACGACCGCCACCTGGTCCGGGCCCTGGCCACCCGCACGCTGGAACTGGCAGGATCGGTCGGCCGTCCGAACGAAGCCACAAGGTGAGGCCACATCGACGGCCTTGGCAGCCGGCGCCGCCTGGATGGGTCGAAAGGGGAGCCGAAACGGTCGTGCAGATGCAGGAGCATCGGGTCGATCTGGTCGTGGTGGGAAGCGGAGCAGGCGGCATCACGGGTGCCATCGTCGGCGCCAAGCACGGGCTCAAGACGCTCATCATCGAGAAGGGGCGCGTGTGGGGTGGCTCGTCGTCGCTCTCCGGCGGGGGCATCTGGATCCCCAACAACCCCGTCTCACGGGCCGCAGGCTTGCAGGACAGCTTCGAAGAGGCACTCACCTACATGGAGACGGTCATCGGCGACGTGGGGCCGGCCAGCTCCCGGGAGCGCAAGATGGCCTTCCTGCGCCACGGGCCCGAGATGATCGCCTTCCTCATGCAGCAGGGCGTGCGGTTCGTGGCCAGCATGGAGTACCCCGACTACTACCCCGACAAGCCGGGGGGCAAGATCGGGCGCTCCCTGGACCCCGCCTTCTTCGACGCCCGCAAGCTGGGTGATCTGGCCGCCACCATGCGGACCCTCTCCATCGACGTGCCGGTCGCCTTCCGATCGGGGGAGACGCACCACCTCCCCAAGGCCTTCACGTTGCCTCGCCACTTCTTCAAGACCGTCGGCATCTTCACCCGCAGCATCGGGATGCGTCTGCGGGGCCAGCGCCCGCTGGGGCTGGGCAACGCCCTGGTGGGCCAGCTGATGTACGTGGCGCGGCGGCTCGGCGTGGATCTCTGGCTCAACGCACCCGCCCGGCGGCTGGTGGTGGAGGAGGGTCGCGTGGTCGGCGTCGAGGTAGAGCGCGACGGCGTCCCCGTGCGGGTGCGCAGCCGTGCGGTGCTGCTCGCCGCAGGAGGATTCGACCACAACGCCGAGATGCGCCGGCGCTACCAGGGGGTCGACGGCTGGTCGGTGGGCAACCCCGACAACACCGGCGACGTCATCCAGCAGTGCATGGAGTTGGGCTGCGACATGGCCCTGCTCGACGACGCGTGGTGGGGCGCGGTGGCAATCGACCCCAAAGGGGAGCGGCAGTTCCTGGTCTGGGAGCGCTCCATGCCCCACTGCATCGTGGTGGATCAGACGGGGCGGCGCTTCACCAACGAGTCGGCCTCTTACGTCGACTTCGGCCACGACATGCTGGCGCGAAACCGGGAGGTGCCGGCCATACCGTCGTGGCTCATCATGGACAGCCGCCACCGCAACCGCTACATCTTCGGCATGGCCATGCCCCGCATGACCCCGCGGGCATGGCTGGAGAGCGGCTTCTTCGTCAGGGCGGACTCGCTGGAAGAGCTGGCGCAGCGCTGCGGCATCGACCGTGACGGCCTGCTGGCGACGGTGGCGCGCTTCAACGAGATGGCCCGGCGCGGCGTGGACGAGGAGTTCGGCCGGGGGCGCACTGCCTACGACCGCTTCTACGGCGATCCCCGCTACCCCAACCCCAACCTGGGCCCCATCGAGCGGCCGCCGTTCTACGCCGTCAAGATCTTCCCCGGCGACCTGGGGACCAAGGGCGGCATGCTCACCGACGAGCACGCCCGCGTGCTCAAGGGCGGCGAGCCGATGCCGGGCCTCTATGCGGTAGGCAACTGCTCGGCCTCGGTGATGGGGCGCACCTACCCGGGCCCGGGCGCGACGTTGGGAGCCGCCATGACCTTCGCCTACATCGCGGCGAAACACGTCGTCGCCACGGCCTCGGCGCCTGCCAGCCAGGCTTAGCCGTCGCGGGTGCCAGGGCACCGAGGCGCTCCCGTCGTCGCAGGGCTGGAGCGGCTCCTCCTCGAAGGAGGAGCCGCCGTTCGCGTCGGGCCCGTGGGAAGGGTCGTGATGCGAGGGCAGCCTTCGTGGCAGGATGGGAGGGCTCCGCATGGGGGGTGAGGGCGGCGGCAGGAGGGCCGATGGTGGCTGCCGTCCGCACCGGGGGCACTGGCCGGTGCCGGGGGGCTGGCCTGCCTCATCGCCTGGATGGCGGTGGCAGGCGTCTTGCTGGCGGGACCGGTGCTGGCGCAGGAGTCGGGAGCGGCCGTGGCCGATGAGGAGCCACAGAGCAGCCCGCCATTCCGGCCCGAGGCCATCATCGTGCGGCCGGATCCCGCTGACCTGAGGACGAGCATCTGGACGGACCGGGGCCGCTACCGGCCAGGGGATCGGGTGCGCATCACCTTTTACGTCAGCGAGCCCGCCTACGTCTACATCTACGACCTGGACACGTCCGGCAAGGTGCGCCTCATCTTCCCCAACCGCTACGAGATGGACAACTTCGTGCGCCCCGGTACGCACACCATCCCCCGGCGAGGTTACAGCTTCGTGGTCTCGGGCCCCGGAGGCGCCGAATACCTCCAGATCATCGCCACCCTGCGTCCTCTACGCGACCTGGCGCCGTCGTCGGCCTTCCTCCGGGAGGCCCTCCCGCAACTGGGCGACGACCCCCGGGCGGTCAAGGGGCGTGTCGAGCGGTTGTTGAGTCCCGCTGGCCGGGGATGGGCCACGGCCTGGACCGCGTTTTGGGTGGTGGCGCCCAGGCCGTCGCCGCCACCGCCGCCCCCGCCACCACCACCCCCTCCCCCGCCGGCTCGCGTGCGGTGGGGGTATCTTCGCGTCACCAGCGACCCGTCCGGCGCCCGCGCCTACGTCGACGGCGACTACATCGGGCGCACCCCGGTCGAGGCGCAGGTGCGGGAGGGCTGGCACACGGTGCGCCTGCGGCTCGACGGCTACCCGGACCGGGAGGTGCGGGTCCACGTCGAGCCCGGCGAGCGGGAGCGGGTCGACGTGCGGTGGAGCCCTGACGAGCGGGAGGGCCGGGAGCCGGTGGCCCGGACCGAGGAGCCCCCTGAGCCGGGGCGCGCCCCGTCCGAGCCCAGGCCTGTCGGGCCCCATCGCCTGGGGCTGTCAGTGGGGGTGGACGGGGAGGGTGTCTGAAGCCTGGGGCTCGAAGGCGGCTCTGAGTTCTGGGCGGTGGGGGGCTCGGCGCGTTTCACGGGGCCCCTGCTGCCGCGGGAGACCCGGGGTGAACCGCTGACTGCTCCGGTCGTCGAGGTGCCCAACGGGCCCGAGTGGGAGATGTACGTCAAGCTGGCGCCGCCGGTGGGCGCGGTGGCGCTGGAGGTCGGGCTGGGTGTGGCCGTGCAGCCCAAGGCGGTGCGAGAACGGGAGGCGACGGAGCTGCTTCGCGAGACGAACCCGTACGGGCTCTACCCCGCGGTGCACTGGGAGCCTCGTCCCGCCCGGTGGTACCTCACCTGGAGCCTGGGGGCGCGCCTCGACCTGGCCCGGGCCTACCTGACCGCGGCCTACCACAACCGGCGGGGCGTGGTGGCGGGGATGGGGGCACGCTTCTGAGGCGGAGAGGAGGCCCGTCATGAGACCTCACCCGGCGGCCGAGGCGTTCTTGCAGAGGCGCTACGTGGCAGTCTTCGTCACGACGCGCCCGGACGGCACGCCGCATGCAGCGCCCGTCTGGTTCGAGTACGAGGCGAGCGAGGAGGGCGGCCTCTTCCGCATCTGCACGGACCCCGAGAGCGTCAAGGTGCGCAACCTGCAGGCCCACCCCACCGCGGCCCTCTGCGTCGCCACCCACGAGCCGCCGTACCGATACGTGCTGGCCGAGGGGCAGGCCCGCCTCGAGACGGCCAGCGAGCCCGACAGCGCTCCACACCGCCTGCTGCGGCGATTGGCCGTACGCTACCTGGGCGAGCAGGAGGGGCTTCGCTACGCCGACTCGCTGCGGGGCGAGGCGCTCACCATGGTGACCCTGGCGGCCCAGCGAGTGCGGTGGTACGACGAGAGCGCCGGCACGGGCTGGCGTTGTACAGTAAGTGGCCACAACCCGCCCCCACCCGCACGGTGCGAAGCGGGTTTGCGGGCCATTCCCCGTAGAAAAACGCGGATGCGCGTAGACACAACCACAAAAGATGTAGCTATTGACACAGCGTGGTAAACGAGTTACGATGTAGGCACGATGTACGTGCGCACCGTCACTTCCAAGGGCATCCAATACGCCCAGCTTGCCCATAACGTCCGGGACCCCAAGACTGGACAGCCCCGGGCCCAGGTGCTGTACACCTTCGGCCGGGTCGACCAGCTCGACCTGGACGCGCTGCGCCGCCTGGTGCGCAGCATCGCCCGGTTCCTGCCCCCCGACGAGCAGGCCCAACTGCAGAAGGATCTCGGCATGGAGTGGCCCTTTCGGTACCTGGGCTCCCTGAAGCTGGGCGGGACGTGGCTTTCGGACGGGCTGTGGCGGCGGCTGGGCATCCAGAAGACCTTGCAGCGCCTGCTCAAAGCGCTGCCACTACCAGACCCCCATCGAGCGGCTCCTCTTCGCCATGGCGGCCAACCGGGCCCTGGCGCCGTCCAGCAAGCTGGCCATCGAGAAGTGGGTGGCGCAGGACGTCTACATCGACCAGCTGCCCGCGGTGGAAGTCCACCAGCTCTACCGGGCCATGGACTTTCTGCTGGAGGCTGCCGAGGCGATCCAGCGCGAGGTCTTCTGGACGCTGGCCAACCTCTTCAACCTCGAAGTGGACGTCATCTTCTTCGATACGACGACGGCGTACTTCGAAATCGAGGGCGAGGACGCCGACGGGTTGCGCCGCTGGGGGCACAGCGCCGATGATCATCCGAAGATGGCCCAGGTGGTCATCGGCTTGGCCGTGACCCGGGACGGCATCCCGGTCCGCTGCCGGGTCTGGCCCGGCAACACCGGCGACCAGAACGTCGTGGCCGAGGTCAAACGGGATCTCAACGGCTGGAAGCTCAACCGGGTGGTCGTGGTGTTGGACACGGGCTTCAACTCCGAGGCGAACCGCCGCATCCTGCAGGGCGCCGGCGATCACTACATCATCGGGGAGAAGTTGCGGGTGGGCCCCCAGGGGTGCCCGCGGAGGCGCTGCGCCGGGCGGCAAGTACCGCAGGCTTCCCGACGGGCTGGAGATCAAGGAGGTCGTGGTCGGAGGGGATAGCGCCGCCCGCCGGCGCTTCGTCATCGTCCGCAACCCCGAGGAGGCCGAGCGGGACCGCCAGAAGCGGGAGTCCATCCTGGCCGAGCTTCGCCAGCGGCTCGAAGCGCTCAAACAGAAGCAGGGCGAGGCGCATACCAAGGCAGCCTGCGAGCTGCGGGCCCACGAGACCTTCGGCCGCTACCTGCGCCAGACGTGGGCGCGCGACTGGTCATCGACGCGGCCAAGGTTCGCCGAGAAGCCGCCCTCGACGGGAAGTTCGTGATCAGCAGCTCCGACGACTTTCGCCCGCCGAAGACCTGGTCTACGGCTACAAGCAACTCTGGCAGGTGGAACGGGTGCACCGGCACCTGAAGCACACGGTCGACGTCCGGCCGATGTACCACCGGCTCGACGACCGCATCCGGTCCCACGTGCTGCTGTGCTGGCTGGCCCTCCTCATGATCCGGGTGGCCGAGAACGAGACGGGCCAGACCTGGCGACAGATGCGGGATCTGGTCGCCCCCATCGACGTGGGCCGCCACGCCACCGCCCACGGCGAGGTCTGGCAGGTCCGCCCCCTCACCGAAGAGCAGAAGGCGCTGTTTCAGGCCCTGAAGGTCGACCGACCGCCCCACTACCTGAAGATTGTGACGCCCACCCGAAAAACGGCGTAGATACAACCGCTTTGTCCACCTCAGCCCTTATAGATCCCGTCATGTCGCTCTTTGTCACCTTGAATTGTCGCTACGAGCTGTTCAACGCCAGTTTGGCTCAAGCCTACTATCAACGCTGCCGCCAGCGGGGGCTGCGGCCTGTGGAAGCCATCAAGCGGGTAGCCCGACGGATGTCGGACATCGTCTACGCGATCCTGCGGGAAGGCAAGCCCTACGATCCCGCCCGGGTCCAGGCGTCCATGGCAGCCCGTCAACAACTGCAAGCGCCGGGAACGGATGGCAAGCCCCTCGAAGCGAAGGGACTCCGAAGCCTTGCCCGTCCCAGCACCGTCACTGTACCCGATCGGGGGGGCTAGGATGAACGAGGCCGGCCCCCGTTCACGGCGAACGTAGGTTACGTCCCCAGGGGGACGCAGAGCTACAGCGTGAAGGAGGCCGGCAGGTGGATTCTATCACGAAGTTCGTGGGGCTGGACGTGGCAAAGGACACGATCGCAGTGGCCGTGGCGGAGCGAGGGGCGGCACCGCCCCGGTACCTGGGCAGCGTGCCGAACACGCCCGAGGCGGTGCGCAAGCTGGTGCGGCGGCTGGGCACGCCGGAGCAGCTGGCGGCGTGCTACGAGGCAGGGCCCACCGGCTACGGGCTGTACCGGTTGTTGACCGGGCTGGGGGTGCGGTGCATCGTGGTGGCGCCGTCGCTGACGCCCGTTCGGCCCGGCGACCAGGTGAAGACCGACCGGCGCGACGCCCTGCGGCTGGCGCAGTTGCTTCGAGCCGGCGAGCTGACGCCCGTCTGGGTACCGGGCGAGGACGACGAGGCGCTGCGGGACCTGGTGCGGGCCCGGGAGAGCGCCAAGCGGGACCTCAAGCGCGCCCGCCAGGAGCTCACGAGTTTCCTGTTGCGTCACGGCATCGCGGCGCCCAACGGCGCGAAGCGGTGGTCCCGGACGTTCCTGCGCTGGCTCGATACCCTGGGCTTTGCCCACCGGGCCACCCAGGTGGCCTTCCAGGAGTACCTGCAGGCGGTGCATGAGCGGCAGGCCCGGGTGGAGCGGCTCGAGGCGGAGATCCACGCGATGGCCACCGAGGGTCGCCGGGCGCCGGTCATCCAGGCGTTGCAAGCCCTCAAGGGGGTCCGGGAGGTCACGGCGGTGACGCTGGTGGCCGAGATTGGGGTGTTCTCCCGCTTTCGCAGCCCGGCCCAGCTGATGGCGTACGCAGGGCTGGTGCCCCGCGAGCATTCGAGCGGCGTCCAGACCCGCCGGAGCGGGATCACCAAGACCGGCAACGCGCACGTCCGGTTTGTGCTGGGGGAAGCGGCCTGGGCGTATCGCCACCGGCCCGCCGTGAAGGCTCCCTTGCGCAGCCACCAACAGGGGGTCGACCCCGACGTCCTGCGCATCTCCCTCAAGGCGCAGCAACGGCTGCACCGCAAGTACTGGCGCCTGCTCAGCCGGGGCAAGCCTGCGACGGTGGCGGCGACCGCGGTGGCTCGGGCTGGCGTTGTACACCCATGATCCCCTGTCAAGGGCTTTCCTCAAGCAGCGGCTTTCGGTTGGGCTCCTTTCCGAGTCTGCTTGATCGCATAAGGGCTGCGGTCAACGATTTGATCGACCCGCTCGCCCAGCCACCTCAGCACATAGGCCGTGGGATCGGATAGCAGCCTGACGGGAGGGCGGAGGGCGGCAGGACGAGGTTCAACAGGGATCCGGCCGACCGGGTGAGCCGGGACGGACCGGGGACCGGTGGGGGGAATCCTCGATTGCGCCTATGCACACGGCCTGGTGGCCGCACGTGCGTCGCTAGTTCGAGGCAGCTCCCCGACGGATGGCGTACCATGCGGTAGCCAACCCGCGGATATCAGGGTGCCAACCGTCGACGACATCCCCGGCCCGGCTCCACCCCGGCGGATCACAACGGGGGTTGACGGCCTCGTTCATATCAGGCGCAAGCTGCTGCTGCGTGCACAGGTTTTCCACAACCGGCACCTTGACAGAGAGCGCCATACCCACAACCCTGTAACCTCCGCAACCCACGGCTACCTTCCTGTCTCCGTGTCTGGCCTACCTGGAGGGAGTGAGCACCTTTCCGTTAAGGACGGAACTGGCCATACATCGGTCAACCGCTATCTGGCCGTCGACCAGGACCCAAGTAACGCCGACAGGGAATTGGTGCGGGTTGGCAAAGGTCGCCCGGTCCGCTATCGTACCGGGATCGAAGACGACAAGGTCAGCGTAGTACCCCTCCCGAACCTCCCCACGCCGAGAAAGGCCCAGCTTCTGTGACGCTTTTCCTGTCATCTTGTGGATGGCCTCTTCAAGAGAGAGGAGCCGTCGTTCTCTTACGTAGTGTCCAAGAACCCTCGGGAACGTTCCATAGCAACGAGGATGCGGATGGCCGCTACCAGTTGGACCTCCCGGGGTGATCGACCAACCGTCGGAACCGAACATAGACTGCGGCTTCGGGATCAGGAAATCTACGTCGTCTTGCGACATGACGAAGTTGACCATGGAAACCTGGTTATCCTCTTCGACGATAAGATCCATCATAAACTCGACAGGATCCTGGCCAACCTGGTCAGCTACCTCCTGCACGGTTAACCCTTGCATCCAACGGTTTCTCTCACTACCTACGTGGGCAATCTGAATATCCTTCCAATCAACGGGGAAGAAGTTGGGCCAGTCCGGTGTACCATGGATAACATCGTAGCGAATGCGGGGCCGCAACTCAGAATCCTTGAGGCGCGCCAGCATTGCCTGCGTGCCTCCGACATGCACCCAAGGCGGTAGTAACTGGCTCAGATTGGCACTACCGGCCGTATACGGGTAAATGTCATACGTGACGTCAAGGTTCCGGGCTGCCTCCTCAATCAGCGAATAAGTAACCCGAACTCTCCCCCAGTTCACCCGGCCGGCAGCCTTGTGGTGCGAGATCTGCACACGTACCCCTGCTTCCCTGCCAATCTGCAGCGCCTCTCGCACTGAATCCACCACGGTCGACGCCTCGCCGCGCATGTGAGAGGCGTAGAAACCACCATAGCGCGCCACAATCTTGGATAGTTCAATCAGTTCGGAAGTGTCGCTGTACATGCCTGGAGGGTATACGAGCCCAGTAGACATGCCGAAGGCCCCCGCCTCCATGGCTTCTGTCACCAGGTGGTGCATGGTTTCGAGTTCGTCGGCTGTCGGAGGCCGTTTGTCGAAACCCATCGCGGCAGAACGAATCGATCCATGCCCGACCAGGGGCACTACGTGGGTAGCAAACCGGGCCTGACGCAGAACCTGGAGGTAATCGCCAAAACTTTCCCACGTCCACTCGACGCCGTAGTCATAGATACCTAGCGACTTACGCACGTCCTCCTTAACTTGGTTGGTGATAGGGGCCGGTGAGAGACCGCAATTACCGATCACTTGGGTAGTGATCCCCTGCCGCACAGTACTTTCGGCCCGACCATCCGCAAGCAGCGCAAGGTCCGAATGGGTGTGCATGTCGATGAACCCCGGAGCCACGATCTGCCCGGAGGCATCCAGTCGCCGGATAGCGTTCGCGCTGCTAAGGTCCGCGACAGCGACAATCCGGTCCCCAACGATGCCCACGTCGGCGCGACGGGGAGGAGCACCCGTGCCGTCTACGACAAGGCCGTCGGCAATGATGAGGTCGAATGTCATATTTCCACTTGCTCCTTCCCAACGTGATTCGAGAAGAGGTCAACCGAGACGCCGCAACCTCGGATCCAGTAGGTCGCGCAGACCATCACCAAGCAGATTCAGCCCCAGCACCGTTAATACAATGGCGAGGCCAGGGAACCACGCGATCCAGGGGGCCACCGTCATGTATTGACGGCCACCCGCCAGGATGTTACCCCAGCTCGGCACGCCGGGGGGAACTCCCACGCCAAGAAAGCTCAGTGACGCTTCGCCCAGAACGGAAAAGGCGAACGTGAAACTGGCCTGAACAATGAGAGGTGACGCAGCGTTAGGCAGAACGTGGCGCAAGATTACGCGGGTAGAACTGGCGCCAAGCGCCTGCGCAGCCTGGACATACTCTCTCTCCCGTACGATCAGCACTGCACTGCGTACCACCCGCGCCACTCTGGGCGTATAGACGATTCCGAGAGCGATCACGACGTTGCCCATGTTTGGCCCTAGAGCGGCCATCAGAGCTATGGCAAGCAAGAGGTCCGGCAAGGCCATGAGACCATCCATCACGCGCATGATAGGTGAATCCAAGTATCGAAAGTACCCCGCCAGAAGTCCGCAGATCGTCCCCAAAGAGGTTGACAGGATGACTACCAGAGCCCCTACCGACAGCGACAGACGAGCGCCAAACAGCACGCGACTGAGCACGTCGCGCCCCAGTTCATCCGTTCCGAAAGGGTGAACCGCTGAGGGAGCTTGCAGTCTGTTCAGGGGATTGATCTGTTCTGGCGGGTAAGGAGCGAGCCAGGGAGCCAGAATACCAGAAGCAGTCGCCAGCAAGGTCAGCATCAAACCCCCAGCTATTAAGCGATGACGACGCGCCCAGCGCACAGCCCTGGAAGGGTCCAAACCCGGGCTTCGAGTCGACAGCATCCCCAACGGTTTACCGCCCTCTCGGCGCGTCTCAGTACTTAATGCGGGGGTCTACGTACACGTACACAAGGTCTACTAGCAAGTTTACCAACACGTAAATCGCGGCGACGAGCATGATGGTGGCCTGGATCACGGGGTAATCGCGTCGAAGTACAGACGAGACCACAAGTCGCCCGATCCCGGGGATACCAAACACCGTTTCGGTTACCACCGCCCCACCCATGAGCCCTGCGAAAGTTAGCGCAACCACGGTTATAATGGGGACCAGCGCGTTTCGCAGAGCATGTTTGAAGATTACGCGCATCATCGCTAGACCTTTGGCGCGTGCCACTCGCACGTAATCTTCCCGCAGCACATCAAGCATGGCGGAACGAGTAATGCGCGAAATAAGGGCCGAGTTTGGGAACCCGAGGGCGATTGACGGCAGAACAAAATAGCGAAGGCTGTCGAGGACACCCGAGCGGAGAGGCAGATAGCCTGCCGCAGGTAACCATCCCAGGCCCACCGCGACATACAGGATCAGAGTGAGCCCCAGCCAGAACGATGGGACGGAGGCGCCTAGTAGAGCCATCCCCATCACAAGCTGGTCAACTACAGTGCCTCTTCGAAGTGCAGCGACTACACCAGCCGGCAGTCCAATCATAATGGCTACTAGTAACGCCATTCCTGCGAGGAGCAGGGTCGGTTCTGCGCGTTCCAAGAGGATGTCCGACACGGGTCTCTGCGCGAAATGGGAGATCCCCAGGTCTCCTCGTATCATCCTACTAAACCAGGCCACAAACTGTACCATGAGGGGACGATCGAGCGCCAGCTGCTGTCGCAAACGCTGCACGTCTTCCACCGTGGCGTTAGGTCCGAGCATGACGCTGGCCGGGTCTCCTGGGGCCAGATGAATGAGTAGAAAGGCTACGACTGCGACTACGAGCAGCACTACTATCAGCGATAACAGCCGGCGCCCGATGTATTGCAACAAGACCTATCGTCCCCTCATATACGACAATTACGACTTCACCGCTGGAGCCCAACATTCCAGAAGTTGGGCCACGGCGACGCCCACATGTTCACGAGGCGGGCCGTACCGATGTCGAACAGCACCTCCTCGCCCACCCGGATTGCCGGCACCTCTTCGTAAATGAGCTCCTGGAGCTGGTTCCAAAGTTCGAGTCGACGTGCGTGATCCATCTCCGAGTTGAAGGCCTGCAGCAGACGGTTCTTCTCGGGGCTATCCCACCAGCCCGGATACTCGCTGCCAAAGATGGTGATTAGCGAAGGATCGGGCACGAAGGCATGGCCCGTTACGAACGCGTCATAGGCGTCGGGTTTGCTTCGGCGGTCGAGCAGTGTGGCCCAGTCATATATCTGCAGGTCAACGTTGAACCCCGCCTGTTGCCACTGGGCGGCCACCACCGTAGCTATCTTGTAGATGTAGTCATATTCCGTAGTGGCGATCAGGCGAATCGGTTCGCCGCGGTAGCCTGCCCTCCCCATCAGTTCTCGAGCGAGCGCTCTGTTCTTCTGGTTGTAGTAGTGCGCTCCCGCCTTAGAATACCAGGGGGTGCCCGGAGGATAATACGACGGCTCGAGCCGATAAAACGTCGGCAACCCATAGGCCGCTGCAAGAATTGGCTGCATATCGAGGGCGGCCTGAGCCGCTTGCCGGAGTGTTTGGTTTGCCATCAAGCCTTGCTTCTTGTTGAAGATTACCCATCCCCACTGGCCTGGTTGAATAGTGAAGGCCTTAACGTTAGGATTCCGCTGGACCTCTGGATAGCTTTCCTTGGTAATCTGAATAGCGTAATCATAGTCACCAGTCAGAATGCCTGCAAGCCGGCTTCCGGCCTCGGGCACCGGATAGAACTCTATTGCGTCGAGGTAACCGACCTTACTTCCCGCAAACCCGCTCGGCTCATCTGATCGAGCCGCATACTGCTCAAACCGTACGAGGCGGATGCGGTAGTCGCGCCGCCACTCCTCAAACCGATAAGGGCCGGTGCCGACGTACTCCGATATTGGCTGGTCGCCGAAACGCTCGACAACCGACTTAGGATAGATGGCCGCTGCCGTATTTTGGAAAGCGAGGAAGGCAAGGAGCGGGGCGAACGGCTGTCGGAGATGAAGCACGACCGTATACGGACCCTGGGCTTCCACTCGGTCGATGTACTGAAACGCAATGCGGCCTCGGCTTGCCACCCGACCCCACCGACTCAAAGAGGCCACAACGTCCTCAGATGTCATTTCCTTGCCGTTATGAAATCGAACGCCCCGTCGCAACTGGATGGTATATGTTCGTCCGTCCGGGCTGATCTGGTAAGACTCTGCCAGCATCGGGCGAATCTCGTACTTCGCGTCGAACGCGAAGAGCTGCTCGAAGATGTGCTGCGCAATCATGCTAACCAAGTCAGAAGGTACCATTTGGATATCCAGATTCGGAGGTTCGCCTATGGTTGCCACCCTCAGAGTGCCGCCGGAGGGAATCTCGGCGGCAGCTTGCGCTTGCGCAACCATAGCGGTTAGGCTTGCCGTCAGGACGAGAATCGCCACGATGGTACCTCGACACACGGGATGACAGGTCATTCTCTCGAGCCCTCCTTTGCTACAAGCGGTAGTCCATATCCCCGTAGCACTACACTACAACCTTGCGGCCACCCCCAAGAGCCTGTCTACCACCAGCTCGGCCTCACCCTCCTCTAAAGTCATGGGATTGATGTAAACCCCGTCCTCGCCTTCGAGCGTCACAGCGATGGCAGGATCTCCAGCCAGAAGCGCATCTCGCACTGCTGCTGCCCAGCCCAGGGCACCCGGTTTACGTACTAGTGCACGAGGGATCGGTTGCCCGGCCTCGTTGGGGAAGGTCCGAATGGCCTGCAGTCCGAGGCCTCCCGCCTCAACACGCTCAATGACTAGGCGTACCTGGCGCTCACACCACTGAAGTCGAGCGGCATGATCCATCTTTACGTAACGCTCGACAGCAGCCATTAGGCCAGCTAGCTCTTCGCGGCCTACTTTCAACATTCGCCCGATGCCATAGGTCGGAAATCCTGTTTCGGCTATCGCTTCTACAAACTGTCTGCGCCCCAGCACCAGTCCCGTAGATTGTGGCCCTCGCAGGTCCTTGCCACCGCTGAAAACCGCCGCATCCGCCCCCGCCTGCGTCAGCGACCAGAGGTTCTCTACCGGCGGAAGCTGCGCTGCGGCATCTACGACGACAGGCACTCGGTGGCGGCGGGCAACCTCAATCACCGCTTTCAAGGGCAACGCACCAGGAGCAGTCCACCCCGACATGGTGTAGAAGATAGCCACCGTTCGTTGGGTGATGGACGCCTCCAGTTCATCCACGGTCGGCGGGTCGATAGTGTTTGGGTAGCCCACCTCAACGAGGCGAACGCCCAATTGTCGCACAGCCCAGTCGTACGGGTTTCGGTGTGCCCTGTAAACCACGACCTCAGAGTTAGCAACTTCTTCAGACTTGAGCCATCGGAAGGGCTTTCCAAAGCGTAGCGATACAGCAGCAGCCGCCGCAAGATAGAGCCCCGCGGCGCACCCGCACGTGACGTATGCGCCTTCGTTCCGAGTGAGCTCGGCGATACGGGCGTGTACCCGGGCCTGGAAGTCCTGGATGCGAGTAAAGGAGGAAGCCGCCGATACCATGGCCTCAATGACCTCGCGCGGCATCCGTGACCCACCAAATACAGTATAGGTCCCGGCCGCGTTGACAAGCCGCGGCATCCCGAGATCCGCGTAGATGTCTCGCAAGCCGCTTCCTCCCTTGCTTCCCGATCAGCCACAGTGATGGTGTGACCGTCACCCAATGGCGACAATCAGTTCCACCTCCACCGGGATCCCAAACGGGAGTTCACTTGTGCCGATGGCAGTTCTTGCATGCTTTCCAGCATCACCGAAGACGGCTTCCAACAGTTCGGAAGCACCATTAATCACAAACGGCTGACGACCGAACCCGGTCGCGCTGCGTACCCATCCCGTCAACTTCACGACGCGGCGGACTTCTGACAGGGAACTGAGTTCGGCCTTAAGTACCGCAAGAGCGTTCAACGCCGCCAGGCGTGCGGCCGCATAGCCCTGTTCTTCCGAGAGGTCAGCCCCCACAACCCCCTGATACGCTGGCTTCCCGTCACGTATCGGCCCCTGACCGGAGACAAAGACCAGCTTACCTACGACTATGGCCGGCACATACGCTGCCACAGGCGCTGGAGGTGAAGGCAACGCCAATCCGAGTTGGGCTAGACGCTCCTCCGGCGACATCTCGTTACCCCGCTTTCGCAGTTTCGGTTTAGCCCCTGATTCCCGAAGCCCATCTTCTTGGCGCGTTTGATGCGGACCACCAATCAGCGCCTATCCCGGGGGCCGCCCGTGAGCAGAGCGTTGAGCTCCTCTCGGCTGATAAGGAGCAGGTCGCCCCAGCGAGCCTGGGCCATGGCCGCCAGGGCGCACCCCTGTTGCAGCCCCCGCTCCAGGTCCCCGGCCAGGTACCCATCGAGCAGTCCGGCCGCGAACGCGTCACCCCGTCCGATACGGTCCACGATCTCGCCCCGATAGGCACCCGCCGCCAGCTGCCGCTGGCCGTCCCAGGCGACGGCTCCCTCCGCTCCCCGGGTCAGGACCACCACCCGTGCCCCCATGGCCTCCTGCAGCCCCCGCAAGGCCCGCTCGTCTCCGTCGAGACCGAAGACCACCGCGGCGTCCTTGCGCGAGCAGATCAGCAGATCCACTCGCCCCGCAAACAGGCGCTTCAGCACCTCACGAGCCCGCTCGGGTGCCCACAGCCGTGCCCGATAGTTGACGTCCAGGCTCACTCGAAGGCCCCGGGCCCTGGCCTCGGTCACCGCCGCTTCCACCGTCTGGAGGGGGCCCTCTCCCAACCCGGGCGTGATGCCGGTAAAGTGCATCAGCTCGAAGGACTCCAGCCCGTCCCACCGGATGGCCTCCGGCGCCAGGCCGGCGAAGCTCGACTGACCCCGGTCGTACCAGACCTGCACGTCCTCCGGCGTGATGCCCGTCTCGGTGAAGTAGAGGCCCACCCGGCCCTCCTCGGCCCAGACGACCCGGCTCACGTCGACCCCGGCTGCGGCCAGCGCGCCGACTACCCGGCGGCCCAGCGGGTTGCGGGGGAGCCGGGAGATCCAGCAGGCCCTGCGTCCCAGGCGGGCCAGAGCGACGGCCACGTTGGCCTCCGTGCCCGCCACGCTCACGTACCATGCCGCCGCCTGCTCCAGCGTCCACCCGTGCGGCGGGTAAAGGCGGATCAGGGCCTCCCCCAGCGTCACCACGTCCGCCGCGCCTGCACTGTCCGTCACGTCCACGCCTCCCACTCTCACCTATCGGCACCCGCCCGTGGCGGCTTCGGCTCGCCCGCGTAGCCCATGTCCCGCGAGATGGCCCGCGCCACGTCGGCCACCAGACGCCCCAGGGACTCCACCTCCCCGGGTGTCACCGAGAAGACGGGTCCGGAGCAGCTGATGGCCGCGGCCACCTGGCCCGTGTGGCGGTAGACGGGCGCCCCGACGCAGCGGATGCCGTCCTCGTTTTCCATGTCGTCGATGGCGTAACCCCGGGCGCGGGTCGCGGCCAGCTCTTCGAGCAGCGCCTCGGGGGTCGTCAGCGTGTTGCGGGTGCGGGCGACGAAGCAGGACCGCGCCAGGATGGCCCGGGTCTGCTCGGGCGCCAGGGCGCTCAGGATGGCCTTGCCCAGGGCCGTGCAGTAGGCAGGGCTGCGGGTGCCGACGAAGGAGGCCATCCGCAGGTTGGCCGGCGAGTCCAGCTTGTCGATGTAGACGACCTCCGTGCCGTCCAGCACCGCCATGTGCACCGTCAACCGCGTGCGGTCCCGCAGCTCGATCAGGTAAGGGCGTGCCACGTCACGCAGGTCGAGCCGCGCCAGCACCCGGCCCCCCAGCTCCAGCAGCCGCAGGCCGAGCCGGTAGCGGGTGCTGTCGGGGCTGAGCTCGACGAGTCCCAGGCGCCGCAGCGTGCGGATGAGCCGGTGGACCGTGGCCTTATGAAGCCCGGTGGCCCGGGCCAGCTCGGAGATGCCGGCCTCACTCTGGGCCAGCGCGTCCAGCAGCTGCACCGCCCGCTCCACGGCGTGGACCGAAGGGCCGCCCCTTTCGGATTCCTCTGCGACAGGCGGCTCGTCGCCGCGACGCACCGGCTCGCTCGCCAGGGATGGAGTGTCTCGCATTATGAAACTCCTGTTTCGCTCTCTTGGCCGAGAGCGACTTCGACGCCCGGGGCGGTTTCCCTCTTTCAACGAAACCGTCCTCAGGAGACAATCATCGGGGCGACTGCCGACGGCGTCGGGCCGCCGGATGGGGTCATCGGGTAGATGCCGCGCACGAAACGCAAACGGTTATCGAGACCGCCACAGCGGGAAAGCGGCAGGCGGGCCGCGCGAGGGGAGCCGGTCCCTCGTGCGGCCATGCGCCGTGGTCTCAGCCCAGCAGCCTCGGCTTGCCGAGCAGCGCCCGCAATGTCATCAGCTTGCCGTAGTGGTAGCCGCGATGGAAGACGTGGAAGGCCAGGCGGTTGCCGAGGGTATCGGTGCGGCCGGCAGCGGTCTCCACGGTGCGCGCGAGGTCACCGGCACAGAGATCCAGCACCCGGTCGTTGACCTCCCGGAAGAGCCGGATCACCTCGTCTCGTGAAGGCAGGTCGCCCTCACCCGACGTGCCCCTGGCGAAGAGGGTGCTCCACGCCTTCGGCAGGTCGACCGCCATCCCCGCCCGCCGGGCCAGCCGGGCGTCGCTCAACGCCACGTGCCCCACCTGCCACAGTGCCGGGGCCAGGCCGTGCGGGCGAGCCCGTAACTCGTCGTCGCTCATATCGTCCAGTGCCGCCAGCAGTCCATCGGCGCTCAGGCGGAGCATGCCGGCCAGGATGGTGCCGGCCGAGGCGCCGGCGTCCTGCGGTCCTCGCTCGTGCATCGCAGGTCTCCTCCCCTTCCCGGGCGAAACGCCTCTCGAGGCTGGTACCGTGTCGCTTCACCGGCGGGAGCCGCGATCCTGGCCCCCGCCGGACGGGTCGAGCTTGGCTCGCAATGGCTCACCCAGATCCTGAGAGGAGCGGAGCAGGCCCGATGGCGGAGCACTCCATCGTCCACGTCGAGCTCTCGTCGACCCATCTGGCCCAGAGCCAGACCTTTTACCGGGCCCTCTTCGGCTGGCAGAGCCAGCCCATGGGCGCCGACTACGTCGTCCTCTCACCGCCGTCGGGGCCGACGGGCGGCCTCACCCCGGTCGGCGGCTCCGTCAGGCCGGGCGACGTGGTGATCTACGTCTCCACGCACGACATCCCGGCCACCCTGGCCAGGGTCAAGGCGCTGGGAGGCAGGGTCGTCCAGCCGGAGACGGAGATCCCCGGGGTCGGGTGGTACGCGCTGTTTCACGACCCCAGCGGCAACCTGGTGGGGCTCCTCAAGGCCGCGGGCCCGGGGCAGGAGCCGGGTTGACCGAGCCGGAGCTTCGACAGCGTTTTCGTCTCGTTACACATCCTTCACGCGCGGGGGCTTGCACGGTTGTCACTGCCGTGGTAGTGTATTCCTCGTCTCCCTCGGGACGGTCGCAGCAGGGCCCCTGAGGAGTGCCAATCGGAGCGGAGGTGGCGGCACGATGCCGGTGACCTGCTGGCTATCGGCGATGGCAGGCGGCATGGCGATCACGCCGGCCATCGGCATGGCAGGCGGGCGGATGGACCGCGTCACGATGTCGCCCATCTCCGACGCGAGGTGCAAGGCTAGCCGGCCCCCCTCCTGACGGGGGCCTCCTCGAGAGCCAACCGAGCGTCGGCCGTGGGCGCCGGAGACCAAGGGTCCACGGCCGAACCGTTTATCGGGGGCCGTGGTCCTCGGCAGGGAGAAGGGAGTCCGAGAACCGTGTACCCCCATCATCACGTTCACTACCTGCTCGCCAAGGCGTTGGTCGAGGAGCGAGTGGAGCAGGCGGCGGCCGAGCGACGGTACCGGGAGGCGCTCGAGTACCAGCGGCGACATACCCGCCGGCGAGAGCCGGAGACGAGCCTCCTGCTCGGCGTCCGGCAGAGGCTGCTCGGGTGGCTGTCGCGCCGCCCCGCGCTGTGAGCGAGACCCAAGAGGCCAGGGCGATGAGCCCTGGCCTCTTCGTCTGCGTCGCCCCCTGGCTGCGCGGGCGCGGGCCATGGCGCCCTCACGCACCGGTTGTAGCCGTGCCCGCGGCGTCGACGACACACCCGTCGAAGGCGAACGTGGCCGGCAGGGTACGCAAGACCTCCTGTCGCTCCAGTCGTCGCAGGTCGTCATAGCCGAGCTGGTCCGGCTCCTCGATGTGGGTGAGCACCGTGCGCCGGGCCCTCAGCTCGGCCACCAGAGACAGCGTCTCGTCGAATGTAGCCTCCTCCCGCAACAGGGGATGGTCGGGAGGCATCCGGCGCTCGCCCGTGAACGGGTCGAACTCGAAGATGCCGACCGGGATGACCGCGAGGTGCACTCCCCTTACCGCCGGGGGTGGCCTCCATCCCCTGGTCTCGTCCATGGCCACCAGCACGCGCAGGCTGTCCGACCCGGGGCCGGGAGCCTCGAAGAGGAACGCGTACGCACGTTCCATCGCCAGCGGGATGGCCGTGACCGTGTACCCGTTGATCGCGTACGGCTGCTCGGGCTGCATCGGGATCAGGTCGATGAAGCGCCGGGCCAGGAAGTCGAAGTGCCCCATCAGCCCGTATCGCTCGAAGTCCTCCAGCACCCCGGTCGGTACGTAGACCTCGCTGCGTCGGTGGCGGGGCGGCGTGCCACGCGGGTCCGCGTTGAGGGTCTCCCAGACCCTGCGCCCCATCGTGTGGTCCGGGTGCCAGTGAGAGTACAGCCCGCCGTAGACTTGCCCGAGCCGGGCCCGGTCGAGCTGCAGGTAGATGTCCTCGGAGGTATCGATGAGCAGGTCAGGGCCATGAACGAAGACCCCGGGTCCGCTCCGGGCGTAGGGAACGCCTTTCTCCCTGGCTTCGGTGCAGACCCGACACCCGCAGGCCGGGCGAGGGGTACGGAAGGCTCCCCCGCTGCCCAGGATGCGGATCGCGAGGGCGGTGTGAGATGGCTCCGGCTCTCCTCGATGGCGCCGCTGCATGGTGGCCACAGCTGGTCCCCGTGCGCGCTGGATGTGGGGAGCAATTCGTCGTACCCGGCGAGAGTCCTCGGGGCGCCGAGTGAGGGCGCCGAGCGCTCGGTTATTTTATAATGGGGCCGACGCCGGTGGACACCGCAGGTGACGACCATGACGCAGCGACGGTTCCGTTGGATGGGAGAGGGGCCGCTTCCGGAGGCTCGGGCGTTGTGGCTACGGGCCTTCAACCCATTGCGCCACAGCCCTCGTCGCAAGCCCCGAGATCCGCAGGCCCTGGAGGCGCTGGTGCAACTCACCATCCGGCTCGTACGGCAAGACCGGCAATTCGAGCGAATCGGGCCCCGCCGATGGAGGCTCGTCAAGGCCGATGACCCGGGAGGAGTTCGTCCGGTTCGTTAGCGTGCCCCGGCGGTTGGAAAGGAGTGGGCGGTTCAGCTGATGGCGGCCTACTGGGAGGAGCTCGACTGGCCGTATCTGCACCGCCTGGAGACTTCCGAGCCCGATCCGCGCTACAGCCGGGTCGCCCATGACGCGCAGGCCCTCGCCGACCGCCTGCGGCGGAGCGCCGACGATCCCCGGACGTGACGGGTACGAGCGCGGCGAGCCTCAGTCGATGGGCGGAAGGCCTTGCAATGCCCGGAGTAGCATGATCTGCCCCAGGTGGTAGCTGTCGTGGCGCATGTAGTGCACGATGGCGTGCGCCACCGTCTCATCGCCCCAGAGCGGCGCCTCGAGGCGCTCCACCGGGCGTGACCGCAACAGCGTGACCAGCCGCTCCTGGGTCGCCGCCAGGCGCCGTCGGGCCGCCTCCCACGCGGCATCGTCGGCCGGGTCGGGATGGCGGGGCCAGTTGTGGGCCTCGAGCTCCGCCTTGGACGGGAAGGCCGTCTCCCCCTCCAGCGATCGGATGAAGTACTCCCGCCAGTAGGCCATGTGCATGACGTTATGCCAGATGGAGTGGCGCTCGGGCGCCGGCCGCCAGAACACATGGGCGGCGGTCAGGCCCTCGATGGCCCTGCCGATGGGCGTATGATAGGCGCCCTCCCACGAGGACTCCAGCCAATCCACCAGTGTAGACGCTCCGATCGTCATCGTGCGCGCTCCTCTCCCCGGCTACCACCGGCCGCGAGGAACTCTGTCGGCCGGCTCATCAGCCGGACCTTCGGAGCCCGGCGGCACGCTCCTGCCGGGCCGGCGCCCCGGGCGGACGCTGGATGAGCGCTCCCAGCGAGCAACACGTCCCGCGACCGTAACGGCCACGCCCCCTCACTTCACCGACCCGCGCGTGAGCCCGCTGACGATGGCCCGTTCGGCCACGAAGACCAGCAGCATCATCGGCACCACCATCACGACGCCGAGTGCGCTGATGAGTTCCCAGGGGCGTCCGTAGGGCGTGCGGGCCTGGAAGACCTCGGTGATGGCCACCGTCAGGGTCTTGGCACGGGGGCTGGCGGTGAAGACGAGGGGGTAGAGGAGATAGTTCCAGCTGGAGATGAGGTTGATGAGCAATAGGGTGGCCAGACTCGGGCGCATCACGGGGATGACCACCCGGCCCAGCAGCTGCCACAGCGACGCCCCGTCGATGAGCGCCGCCTCCTCCATCTCCTTGGGCACCTGCCGCATGAACGAGACCAGCGCCCACACCGTGAACGGCGCCAGCACGCTCCCCATCACCAGCACCAGGCCGGTCACCGTGTTGATGAGCCGCAGCTCATTGAGCACCAGGTAGAGCGGGATGACCGTCACGATCTCGGGCAGCCCCATCGAGGCGATGAGCGCGACGAGGATGAGGCCGCTGCCCGGCACGGGGAAGCGCACGAAGCCGTACGCGGCCAGGAATGCCGCCGCCACCGACACCACCGCCGAACCGATGGCGAACAGCAGCGAGTTGCGCAGGTAGGCCGTGAAGGGAAGCTGCTCCACCAGCGCCACGAAGTTGGCCAGCGTCGGTTTGGGCAGATAGACGGGCGGCACCGAGAAGACCAGCTCCTTGGGGGTGATGGAGGCCACGGCCATGGAGTAGAAGGGCCACAGCGTCACCACTACGAACAGCCCCAGCGCCCCATACAGCAGTCCCGCCCGGCCCAGGCGTCGCCACGACCGGCCGCTCATCATCATGCGGGCCATGCGCCCATCACCCCTACAGCCCCACGTCGAACCGGCGCAAAAGGGTCACGCCCATCACACCCACCACCAGGACGAGGAGAAACAGGACGACGCTCAGGGCGGAGGCCATCCCGTAGTTGAACCAGAGCACCGCTAGCTGCAGGATCCGGTAGCTGACGACGGAGGTCGCCGTCCCAGGCCCCCCCTGGGTCATGCCGTAGACCAGATCGAAGCTGGCCAGCTGCCAGAGGATGAAGAAGATCCCCAGCGTCGACAGCAACCCTGCGCAGAATGGAAGCGTGATGTAGCGGGTGCACTGCACGGCGCTCGCGCCGTCGATGACCGCCGCCTCGTAGAGCTCTTTCGGCACGCCCTGCAGCCCTGCCAGGAGGATGACGGCCAGGAAGGGGGTGTTCTTCCAGACGTTGGCCCCGATGACGGCCAGGCGGGCCGGCCACGGGTCGACCAGGATGGCCGGACGCACCCCCGCCAGGCGGTGGACGGCATCGACGAACATCCCGTACTGGTCGTCGAAGAACCAGCGAAAGCCGATGGCAGCCACCACGGTGGGGATAGCCCAGGGCAGCAGGTTGACCGTGCGCGCCAGCCGCCGGCCGCGAAAGGACGCGTTGAGCAATAGCGCCAGCGGGAAGGCCAGCACGAGCTCGAGGAGCGTCGAGCCCAGCACGAAGAGCACCGTGAACGAGACGCTGTCACGGATAGCCGGGTCGCGCCACATCTCCACGTAGTTGCGCAACCCGACGTACTGGCTCGAGCCCGCCAGGAGGCTGCTCTCAAAGGCGCTCAGGTAGAGGGTGTGCAGGAGGGGATAGAGGGACGTGGCCAGGCGGAGCACCACCACCGGCGTGGCGAGCGCCAGGAAGAGCAGGACCTGTCGTCGACGGCTCATCCTCTCGCCCTCTCCCATCCGAAGGAAGGGGGCGAGTGCCGGGTCGGCCCCGGCTCCCGGCACCCGTCCCCCCATCGAGTCGACCCGATCAGCCCATGCCGCCGAGGCGAGCGATACGGTCCCGTCCGTTTCGGATGACGTCGTCCAGGCTCATCTGGTTGGTGAGATAGGCCGAGACCAGGTCCTCCACCACGCTGACCGCCTCGAAGTAGCGGGGGTGGAAGGGCCGGGTCCCGATGGCACCCGCCTCGCTGTACTGTCGCAGGTAGGGTGCGATGCCCTGGTCACCCACCGCGTCGAGCACGGACTTGCGGGCGCTCAAGAACCATGTGCTGATGGCCGCGAGCCGGGGGGCGTTCTCCTTCGCCACGATCCACCGCACGAACTCCCGGGCAGCGTCCTTGTTGGGCGCCGTCCGGGGGATCACCCAACCCCATGCGGCCGCGTACGTACGGGCGTTGCCTCTTGGTCCCGCCGGTGGGAGGGAGATGGCGGTCTTCTCCTCGCGCCACCACGCCTCATTGCCGCGAGAGACGTCCCAGAAGTACGGCCACTGGCGCATCATGGCGACCCGGTCGTTCATATAGTCGACGTTGAGGGCGTCGTAGTCCTTGTTGAGCGCCCCGATGGGGAAGATGCGGTGGGTGTAGATCATGTCGTAAAGGAACGTGAGGGCGACCCTGGCCGGCTCACCGAACTCATAGATGTTGCCGCCTGCCTGCAGGGTGAGATAGCCCACGAACACGTTGAGGTAAGCGCCCTTGGCGAGGCCGTCCGAGACACCCCACACGTCCCCACGGGTGAATCGCTTGCCCGCCTCAACCATCTCGGCCCACGTCTCGGGTGGTCTCAGGCCCTCCCGGTCGAACCAGTCCTTACGATACCAGAAGTACTGGGCCTCGTAATTGTGGGGGATGCGGAAGGTCTCGCCCCGGTAGCGGTGCCATACCTCGACCATCGCCAGCATGTCAGGGGAGAAGTCCTCCCAGAAGTCCGACGCCAGCAACCCGTCGAGAGGCTCGAGCCACCCCAGCCGCGAGAGAGTGATGGCCGCCTCGTCCTCGATGTCGACCACGTCGTAGGGGCTGGTCCCGGCGTTGACGGCGCTCGCCATCTGCGAGATGAACTCGGGGGGAGCGCCGGGTCGGACCTGGATGCTGACCTGGATGCCCGTATCCCGCGTGAACCCCATGTCGCGGACGATCTGGTTCATGGCGTCGACAGCCCACCCGCCGACGCCGACGGTGATGGTACGAGCGGCTGCCTTCGATACGTAGACGGTCTTGCCCCACAGGGCGCTCCCGGCCGTCGCTCCGGCCGCCACGGCAGCAGCCTTCTTGAGGAGCTCCCGGCGCGTGACGCCATCCACCTGCGAAGCCACCATGGGTGCTCTCCCCCTTCCTCGCTCTCCGCTCACGAGCGGTCGCGAAGCCAGACCCTCATCTCGCCCGGCGACCGATTGTCCCAGGCGAAGTACGGGATAGCCACGATGGGTCGACGGTGCAGGACAGGAGACGACGCACGATACAGTCCTCCCTCCCAGTCGGTCTCTTGGAGCTGCGACGCCTCCGCCGACAGCACGACGACCCCACCCAGCAGCGCCTCATCCAATCGGCTCTCGATGGGTGCATCCGACGGAAGCACGACACGGTCGAGTCCCGGGCCGTTGTCGTGCTGCTCCAGGCAGTAGATCAGGGGCCCGCGTTGCAGTGCGACCCGCCCGACGAGATCCCGGGATCGGGGGTGACCGTAGAGCCGCTGTACTGGCATTGCCAGAGTCAGTTCCACGGTGTCACCTGGCCGCCAGAAGCGGTCGAGGGCCACGTAGCCGGGCACGGCCTTCGCCTGGGCGCCAGGACTCGACGCGTCTGCCAGCGGTTCACCGTTGACGGAGACGGACCAGTCAGGGCACCACCCTGGCACCCGCAGGTGGAGGGTGAGCGTGATCGGTTTGTCGGGCACGACGGTCAGGCGCACCCGACCGTCCCACGGGTAATCCGTCTGCTGGTGCAGCGTCACCCGGACGTCCCCGCAAACGAGGTCAGCCTTTCCTCCGACATAGAGGTGTACGAAGGCCTCCTGCGGCCCCTCGGAGTAGGCGTACTGCCCAAGTGACGCTAGCAACCGGGCCAGGTTGGGAGGGCAGCAGGCCACCTCGTACCAGGGCTGGCGGTGATGATGGCCGCGGCTGGCAAGCGGGTTCTCGTAGAAGAAGGTCTCTCCGTCCAGCGACACCCCTGCCAGAAGGCCGTTGTAGAGGGCCCTCTCCAGCACGTCGATGTAGCGACCGTGCGGGTCGGCGTGGAAGAGCCGGTGCGAGAGCAGGATGAGACCGACAGTCGCGCACGTCTCGGCATAGGCGTCCTCGTCAGGCAGCTCGTAGTCGGGGCCGAAGCCCTCGATATCCCGGCGGGAGCCAAGTCCGCCAGTGACGTACATCTTGCGGCCAGTAGCGCTCTCCCAGATCCGGCGAGCCGCCGACACCAGCGTAGCGTCTCCCGTCTCCATCCCCACGTCGACCATGCCGGCGCCGAGGTACATCGCCCGCACGGCATGGCCGACCACCTCGAACTGGTCACGTACCGGCAGGTGATCCTGGCAGTAGGTGGAGTCGAAGCGCCCGTCCCGCATCAGGTACCGCCGGTTGAGCTCGGCATCCTCGGGTGGGAGCCGCCGGAGCTCCTCGTCGAAGACGGACGGTCGCCTGCCGCGCTGGTCCAGGAAGAACTGGCTCAGCGCGAGGTAGCGAGGCTCCTGTGTCGTACGGTAGAGCCTCACCAGGGCCAGCTCGATCTCCGGGTGACCGCAACAGCCCGGTCGCCGGCCGGGACCGAACGTGTCGTCGATGTGGTCAGCGTATCGGACGACCACATCCAGCAGGGAGCGATCGCCTGTCGCCTCGTAGAGGGCCACGCCGGCCTCGATCAGGTGACCCGCGCAATAGAGCTCGTGCCACATCCCGAGGTTGGTCCACCGCTTGGCCGGCGCGACGGTCGTGAAGTAGACGTTGAGGTAGCCGTCGGGCTGCTGGATAGAGGCCAAGCGTACCACCGCGTCCCGCACCAGGGCCTGCAGCGCCGGGTCCGGCCGGCTCGCGAGGGCGTAAGCCGCTGCCTCGATCCACTTGGCCACGTCCGAGTCCCAGAACAGGTGCGGCGTCGGGCGATCCCCGCGGCCGCCGCCCGACCGGTACGCGTCGAGCCGCCCCGTCTCGACGAGTTGCCGATGGATGGCGGGGATGGTACGGCGGCGATTGACCTCGAGTCGTGTGGCCCAAAACGGGCCGCCGACGTCGACCCGTCGGAGCTGGACAGGCTCGAGGGTCCGAGGAGTGCCCATGACTACCTGATCTCCCTCTCCAGGCCGGTGGTCGCGACACTTCACGGCTCGCCGCCCCCCTCGCCGCCCGAGGGGGAGAAATCCGGGCGTTGTGGGGTGGAGGCTTGGGCCAGCCGGTAGCCACAGGAGTCACGGATCACCAGCGGACAATGAATCTGGACCCGTGAGGCGGGGGTGTCGGCGTGCGCCGGTCGCCGCTCCATCAGCCGCAACAGCTCCTGGGCCGCTCGCCGACCAATGTTGCCCAGGGGGAGCTGCACCGTCGTCAGCGGAGGATCGGCGACAGCTGCGACCGCCCGGTTGTCGTAGCCCACGACCGCGACGTCCTCGGGCACCCGCAGACCCCGCTCCCGCAGAGCCCGGATCGCGCCCAGTGCCATCAGATCGTTGGCGACGAACAGGGCGTCGACGTCGCTGCCGCGCTCCAGGATGGCGGCAGCAGCCTGACGACCGCTCTCGACGCTCCAGTCGCCCGACGCCTCCCGAGCCTCGTCGGCTTCGAGGCCGAACTCGTGCAGGGCAGCCAGGTAGCCGCTGTGACGCTCCTTGCAGACAATCCACCCGGTGGGGCCGCTCACGAACCCAATGCGACGCCGTCCCAGCCGGATCAGGTGGCGGGTGGCCTCGTATCCGCCCCTGAAGTCGTCGGGCACCACCGACAGCACCGGCTTGGCCTCCGCGATGCAGTAGGCCAGCACGGTGGGCAACGGGAGTTCCGGCAAGGAGGAGAAGCTGCTGACGGAACTGTCGACGACGAGCGCCCCAGAGAAGCCGGTGTAGTAGCTGGGGTCGATGCCTTGCGCCACCTCGTCCTTCTCGAAGGGCACTACCCAGACGTCGACCCCACGCTCCTTGAAGACCCGGTAGGCCGCCACGACGATGGCCTCTGCCAGGTCCTCGTGTTGGAACGACCAGCCCTCCTCGTCCGCAGCGGGGATAACGTTCTTGAAGATGACTACCTGCTGGCGGTTTGAACCGTTGCGTCGACGCCTGCGGGGGACGTAGCCCAGCCGGGCAGCTGCCTGGAGCACCCGTTGCCGGGTGCCCTCACTGATGGGAGCGGTGCCGTTGAAGACGTGGGACACCGTCGAGAGGGCCACGCCCGCGGCCTCTGCAACATCGCGAATCGTTGCCAAGACATCTGCCTCCGTGCTGCCGCGCCCGCCATCGGGATGCGCGCGGCCGGAGCGCGGCTCGAGTTGCACTCCGAAACCTGTCGATACGCGCTATTCGAAGTGAAACTTTCATCTCCTGCACGCGTTTTCAGTTTGCATGTACTTTCATGCTCCACCAGCAGCACCCTCGGCTGCCCGTAGAGGAGTCCGACGCGGTGCAGCGGGCGGGCCTCGACCTGGTCTTCGACCCATGCGACGTGAGGGCTGGGGCATCATCGAGAAGGACGAGGCCGACCTGACGGCCGACGTCCGGTCGCTGCTCCACGAGGTGGCGAGCCCGACGGCCGCGCCGAACTCGGCCGCCGTCGTCCGCCTAACAGCACTCGTCGAGCGGGACGACCGCCTGAGGGTGGCGCGGGTCGTCCGCAGCTGCGGCTCGGGCAGCCCTCGGTCCGTAGGCCTTGGGCCGGAGGGGTAACGGGCCAGGTCGACCCGAAAGCCGGCGGCAGGGCCCGACCCGCCCCGCCGCCGGCAAAGGCCGGGGCTACCGGTTGCCCCGGATGGCCGCGTCGTAGATGGCGTTGAAGATCACCTTGAACGTCGCGTGCGGCTGCCCCCGGTGCTGCGCCCGGAAGCCGACCAGGACCGCCCGGCCCCGCCCCACGGGCACCTCGACCAACGCCGCCCGTCCCGCCAGCATCTCCTCCCCGTGCAGCCAGCCCGAGGCCAGCAGATCGCTCGACGGCCACGACGCCACGACCCCCGCCTCGCCCGACGGCTCGAAGGCCGGGCTCTGCACGAAGTAGGCGTACGTCTGGGACGCCAACCCGTAGCCGAGGGGATGGCTCGTGTCGACCTGCAGCCGCAGGATGGAGCCCGGGACGTAGAAGCGGTCCCGCCCCACGCCGTCGAGGACGTTTCGCACGGGCACGCCCAGATGCTCGATGGCCAGCTCCGAGGCCGTGTCGAGCAAGAGCAGGGTGCCGCCCTCTTCGACGAAGGCCCGCAGCGCCGTCAGCCCCTCCTGGCCGATGCCGCCGGCGTACTCGTCCGGGTAGCTGCCCGGCCGGTTGCCGTCGAGGATGCCGCTGACCGACTGGTCGGGGATCACGATGATGTCGTAGCGGTCGAGCAGGCCACCCTGCCGCACATCCCGGTCACGCAGCACGTCGTAGGTGAATTCGAACGTGTCGAGCAACCACCGGGTCCAGCCGGCATCCATGTTGGGCACCCAGCTTTCGTAGAGGCCCACCCGGGGTAGGCGCAACGGCCTGGCGGTCGCCGCCGGCGGCTCCTGGAGAGCGTAGACGTCCAGCCCCAGCTCCCACGCCAGGTCGGCGACCATCGTATCCAGGCCCTCGCCGCGCTCCACCACGGTGGTGCCGGGTGGCAGCACCTCCTCCCCCATCCGGGCGCCATCCTCCAGCTGCACGAGCCGGTAGCCCCGGGCCAGCAGGCGGTTGCGGGCGATGGCCGCCGCGTTGGGGGCCGGTCCGAAGGCGTACCCGTAGGTGGCAGGACCGCCGATCACGCGCCCGCGCAGCGGCAGGGCGCCCTCGACCCGGACCAGTCCCGAGGCGTCCACCGGCTCGTCGATCTCGTCGACGCGGACCCCCATCTGCAGCGGCAGCGTCCAGCCGGCGATGTCGTAGGGCTGCTCGGGTGGCCCGCCCGGGTACTGGAACCGCGGAGGATAGGACTGCGGCCTCAGCAGCGCCATCACGTTGGCCCGCTTGGGCTGAGCGGCGAGGATCACGTAGCTGCCCACCGGGTACTCCCGCCCGCCCAGGGTCACCGGCTGCGTGGCGACGTGCACCTCCACCCCCTGCAAGGCGAGGAGGTCGACCAGCCACCGGGCCGTGCCGGGGTCGTGCTGGTCGGGCGGGATGACGAAGGCGTAGGGCGCCTCGGTCGAGCCCCTCGCGACGGCCCGCTGGTTGCGCTGGTAGAAGTGCCAGTGCCACTGCTCCCGGTAGCGCTGGGCCACGTCCAGCAGGGCAAGGGCCGTCTCGAACTCGTAGCGCATGATGTCCGAGAGCCGCCAGGTGCCGCCGGGCCACGGGTCCGGGAAGTTGACGTAGCGCTGCTGCGCCGTCGGGAGGCCTCGGCCGTGGCCTCCCAGTCGATCGAAGGGAGTCTCGATGGGCGTGCCCAGGCGGCTGCTGGCTGCCTCGGTCAGGATGCCCACCAGGTTGTGGTAGTAGGGCGCCGTGCGAAAGCCCCCGTGCCACCACTGGTCGTAGATGGCGTTGGTCACCACCCCCGTCAGGCCCCTGGAGGCCAGGCGGGTGGTGATGGCGCCGCCCAGCAGCATGATCTGGGTCAGGATGGTCGCGTCGATCTCGGGATTGGGCGGGTCGAAGAAGGGCGGCACGAAGAACCGGGCGCCGCCCGACCCCATCTGGTGCACGTCCCAGATGATACTGGGCAGCCACTCGCGGAAGATGAGCGGCCCCCACACCCGGGTCTCCTGCAGGTTGAACATGAACCAGTCGCGGTTGTTGTCGTGACCCGCGTACCTCTGGTAGAGCTCCGGCGGGCTGGTCCCCTCGAAGCGCGTGCCCAGGGTCTGGCGGTACCACCGCACCACCAGGTCATGGCCGTCGGGGTTGTTGACCGGGTTCATCAAGAGCACGACGTCTGACAGGATGCGTAGCGTCTCGGGATCGTCCGACGAGGCCAGGTGGTAGGCGAGCTGGAGGGCGAAGTGCGGCGCGGCGATCTCGGTCGAGTGGATGGCGTTGTTGATCAGGACGATGGCCGGCTGGGGCTCGATGAGTCGGAGCGCCTCCTCGGGTCCCAGGGTGCGCGGATCGCCCAGGCGCTGCTGCGTCGCCTTGATGACGTCGAGGCGCATCAGGTTTTGAGGCGAGGAGATGAAGAGCAGGTACATCGTCCGGCCTTCGGTGCTGGTGCCCACGGGCTCGAGAAGCACCCGGTCCGAGGCGGCGTCGAGTGCCTTGTAGTAGCGGATCAGCTGGGCGTAGTCCACCAGGGTCCGGTCCGTCCCGGGCTCGAAGCCGATGACCTCGGCCGGCGTTGGGATGCGCGGCGATTCGCCGGCGACCACCGGGTGCCCCGCCAGCCCGACGAACATGGTAACCCCGATGATCAGGGCCAGGACCGCTCGTTGCGCTGCGCGTAACGTCCTCTCCATAGCGCGCTCGCCCCCTTCGTGTCTCTGCGGGCCTGGGGGACGCCGCGCGTGCGCCCCCGCGGCCGGAGGGTAGCCGCGTGAGCAGCGGCCGGCAACGCAGGAGAGGCCGTCAGGGGCGTCACCGGGGCGCAGGAGGACGGGTCGTTTGCTCGCGTCGGGCCACGACGTCCGCAGGCGAGCGCCCGCACGTGGTACGCCTGACGTGTGCCGGTCACATCGGTCTCGGGCCGACGAGGCGCGTTCGCCCGACAAAAGCCGACGCAGCCGGACTCAAAGCGACGCCGCCAGCGGACCGCCGCGGACCGGCTCCCGTCGCCACTCGGGGGCGAGCAGGCCGTAGATGACCATGTCGTGGAAGCGGCCGTCGACCCAGGCCCACTGGCGCAGCACGCCCTCCTCGCGGAAGCCGAGGCGCCTGGGGATGGCCCGGCTGCGGTGGTTGCCCGTGGCGCAGCGGATCTCGACGCGGTGGAGGCCCAACGGCCCAAAGGCGTGGTCGACGACGGCCCGGCAGGCGCGGGTCATGATGCCACGGCCCTGCAGGGGCTCGGCCAGCCAGTAGCCGATCTCCGTGCGGCGGTTGCGGCGGTCCACGTAGTGGAGGCCGATGGCCCCCGCAAGCTCCTGGCGGTACCAGATCCCGGCCTGGAAGCCGTTGCCCTCGGCGAACTGCTGCAAGCTGCGCCGGATGAACGCCTCGGTCTGCTCCAGAGTGGTCTCCGACTCCGCCCAGGGCAGCCAGCGCCGCAGGTAGGCCCGGTTGGCCTCGGTGAGGCGGTGCATGGCCCCGGCGTGCTCCAGCTCCAGCAGCCGCAGCTCGATCTCGTCGTCCACCCGCCAGGCGAACATGGACTCCATCCCCCCGAGAGGCGGCTCTGCGCGGCGGGGGCTTCGGGCACGTCCCCGGCCGGACGCCGCGGAGCTTTCGCCCCCGGACGGCGCCCTCCTGTCGGCATCCCCAGCGGACCCGGCTGGACCGCCGGCGCCGGCGGTCGGGCGGGGTTCATGTGATCGCGCTCATATGGTAGGCTCTGGTCGGACCACACAGCCCACATGGTCTGTCCATCGCGGGAGACGGTGCGAGATGGGTCTGCAAGCGGTGAGCAACTCGGTCCGCCTGCGTTGCGGCGGGCGGGCCCGTGGCTGGTCCGAACGGGCCGAGACCCAACTGGTGCGCGCCATCCTCCAGGGCCGCCACCGGCCCGGCACCTGGCTGCCACCCGAGCGCGAGCTGGCCGCTCTCCTCGGCGTCTCCCGGCCGGCCCTACGTGAGGCCCTGCAGCGTCTGGCCCTGGACGGCTGGATCACCCTGCGACGCGGGCAGCCCGCCGTCGTCATCGAGCTTTGGAGGGTGTCATGCGAGGGTGAGACGCCATGCGACGATGGAACGGCTGGGGCGATGAGCGGGTGACCTATCCCGTGCCGCCGGGGGCCCGCCGCCTGCTCGGGGCGGCGGTGGGGCCCGGCGAGCGGCCCCGTGACGCGACCCTACCCGAGGTGGTGGCCCGAGTCCCGCCCTCCCGCCTGCCCCCTCATCCCCTGGTGAGCGTCGACGCCGAGCAGCGGGTGCGCCATGCCCTGGGACAGAGCCTGCCCGACTGGATCGCCGCGCGCAGCGGGCGCATCCCGGCCTTCCCCGATGGGGTCGCCTACCCCGCCACGCCCGAGGAGGTGCTTGAGCTGCTGCGCTTCGCAGCCGCCAGCGGCGCCCGGCTCATCCCCTACGGCGGTGGCACCAGCGTGGTGGGGCACCTGACGGTGCCGCCCGGCGAGGCCCCGGTGCTCAGCGTCGATCTGGACCGCCTCAGCCGCCTGATTCGCCTCGACGAGCGAAGCGCCCTGGCCACCTTCGGGGCGGGGGTGAGGGGGCCCGAGCTGGAGGCGTCCCTGCGGGCCCGGGGCTGGACGCTGGGCCACTACCCCCAATCGTTCGAGTACTCGACCCTGGGGGGCTGGGTGGCCACCCGCTCGGCCGGGCAGCAGTCCATCTGGTACGGGCGTATCGAGGACCTCTTCGCCGGCGGCGTGCTGGAGGCCCCCGCCGGCACGGTGACGCTGCCGCCGTGGCCGGCCTCCGCGGCCGGGCCGGACCTGCGCCACCTGGTGCTGGGCTCGGAGGGGCGCCTCGGCATCCTGACCGAGGTGACGGTGCGGGTGCGGCGGCTCCCCGAGGCCGAGGCGTTCGCGGCGGTCTTCTTCCCGGCCTTCGAGCCGGGCCTCGAGGCGATGCGGGCGCTGGCGCAGGCGGAGGTGGGGCTCTCGATGGTGCGCCTGAGCACCCCCGGGGAGACCGCCACCACCCTGGCCATGGCCGGCCACGAACGGGCGTTGCGCCTGCTGGAGCGGTGGGTCGCCCTCCGGGGAGCCGGACCCGACAAGTGCCTGCTCATCCTGGGCGCCACGGGCTGGCGCTCGCACGTCCGCCGGGCGCTGGCCCGGGCCCTGGCCATCTGCGCCGACCACCGGGGCGTCTACGCCGGGCGCACCTTCGGGCGGGAGTGGGTGCGCCAGCGTTTCCGAGCCCCCTACCTGCGCAACACCCTTTGGGAGATGGGCTACGCCGTCGACACCCTGGAGACCGCAGGCACCTGGGTGCAGGTGCCGGGCCTGGTGACCGCCGTCGAGCGGGCCCTGCAGGGCGCCCTGGAGGCCGAGGGCGAGCGCGTCTACGTCTTCACCCACCTCTCCCACGTCTATCGCCAGGGCTCCAACGTCTACACCACCTACCTCTTCCGGCTGGCCCCGGACCCCGAGGTCAACCTGCGACGGTGGCGGCGTCTCAAGGAGGCGGCCAGCCGCGCCATCGTGGCCGCGGGCGGCACCGTCAGCCACCAGCACGGGGAGGTGACCGGCCTCCTGCAGCGCCGCAGCGGCGCGGTGGAGGGGGTGGCGGTGCGAGACCGGGTGAGCGGCCGCACCGCCGAGGTGCGCGCCCGGGTGGTGATCAACGCCGCGGGCGCCTGGGCGGACGCCCTGCGGGGCCAGGTGGGCCGCCCGCCGCGGCTGCGGCAGCTGCGCGGCAGCCACCTGCTCTTCCCGGGCTGGCGAGTGCCTTTGGCCACGGGCCTCAACCTGTTCCATCCACGAGACGGCCGCCCCCTTTACGTGCTGCCGTGGGAGGGCATGACGCTGGTGGGCACGACCGACGTCGACCACGGCGACGGCCTCGACGACGAGCCCCGCATCCATCCCGACGAAGGAGCGTACCTGCTGGAGGCGGTGCAGCATCTCTTCCCGGCGCTGGACCTTGAGGCCCGAGACGTGGTGGCCACCTTCGCCGGCGTGCGGCCCGTGGTCGGCTCCGGCAAGGCCGATCCCTCCCGGGAGCCCCGGGACTGGGCCATCTGGGACGAGGGGCTGGTCACCGTGACGGGCGGCAAGCTCACCACCTTCGGAGCCATGGCGCGGGCGGCCATGGCCGCGGCCCGCCGGCGCCTGCCCGATGCGCCGGATAAGCGGCCGACCGAGGAGTCGGGCAGCCACCGAGGCGAGCCGGCCCGCGACGCGGCCGAGGCCCTGGCGTCGCTCGACGAGACCCTGCGCCGGCGCCTGCTGGGCCGCTACGGTCACCGGACCGTGGATCTGGTGCGCCGGGCCCGCCCCGGCGAGCTGGAGCTCGTCCCCGGCACGACCGTCACGTGGGCGGAGCTGCGCTGGGCCATCGAGGAGGAGTCTGTCGTGCACCTCGACGACCTGCTCCTGCGGCGGGTGCGGCTCGGGCTGCAGCTCCCTCAGGGCGGGGCGGCCATGCTGCCCCGGCTGCGTCCGCTGGCACAGGAGAGCCTGGGCTGGGACGACGCGCGTTGGGAGGCTGAGGCGTCTCGCTACCGGCAGCTCTGGGCTTGGGCATGCGGCCCAGAGAATCTGGCAGCCGGGTAGCGAGGCCGCGGGCGGCGCGTGCTATACTGCACCGTTGATCAGCCTGCGAGCCGGCCCGTGCCGCCGGGCGCGAGGCCACATCGCAGCCCGCCGGCGGCGGTGGGGGTGGCACGTTGGCGCCGGACCGGCGCATGCGCACCGTCTACGCCCTGATGCTGGCGATGTTCCTCACGGCCATCGACGCCACCGTGGTGGACACCGCTATGCCGCGGATCGTAGGCTCGCTGGGCGGCTTCTCCATGCTGACGTGGCTCGTCACCGCCTACCTGCTCACCTCCACGTCGACCGTGCCCGTCTACGGCAAGCTGGCGGACCTCTTCGGGCGGCGGCGCACCTTCGCCGTGGGGGCCACCCTCTTCCTCGCAGGCTCGGCGCTGTGCGGGCTGGCCCGCAGCATGCCCCAGCTCGTCGCCTTCCGGGCGCTGCAGGGCCTGGGGGCGGGGGCGGTGCAGCCGGTCGTGCAGACCATCATCGGGGACCTCTTCTCGCCGCAGGAACGGGCCCGTTACCAGGCCTGGTTCTCGGCGGTGTGGGGCATCTCCGCGCTGGTGGGGCCGCTGGTCGGCGGGCTGGTGGTGGACCACGTCTCCTGGCGGTGGCTCTTCTACATCAACCTGCCCCTGGGCGGGCTCGCCATCTATATGGTGCTGACCCAGCTCGAGGAACGGGCACCCCGGCGGGCCGCCACCATCGACTACCTGGGCTCGGCCCTGCTGACGATCGGCACGTCGGCCGTGTTGCTGGCCTTGCTCGAGGGTGGGGTCACGTTGCCGTGGGGCTCGGCCCCCGTCCTGGCGCTGCTGGGAGGCGGGGCGGCGCTGCTGGCCCTCTTCGTCCTGCAGGAGCGCCGCCACCCCGACCCCATGCTGCCGCTCGACCTCTTCCGCACGCCCACCATCGGGCTGGCCAACCTGGCCACGTTCATGATCGGCGGGGTCTTCTACGGCACGACGGTCTTCCTGCCGCTGTGGGCACAGGGGGTCCAGGGCTACTCGGCGACCCGGTCCGGCGCCTCGCTGCTTTGGCTGTCGGTGGGGTGGCCGCTGGCCTCCATCTTCGCCAGCCGCTACATCCTGCGAGTCGGCCAGCGGCGAGCGGCGGCGCTGGGGCTCGTGCTGCAGACGGCGGCCTCGGTGGGACTGCTGGTGCTGGCGCGGCTGCACCGGGAGCTACCCGAGCTGGCCTTCGCCGGCGTTACCTTCGTCATCGGGGCGGGGATGGGGCTGGCGACCCTGTCGTTCATCCTGGGCGTCCAGAGCGCCGTCGGCTGGGAGCGGCGCGGGGTGGCGACGGCGTCGCTGCAGTTCGTGCGGACGCTGGGAGGGCTCGTGTGGGTGGCGCTGATGGGCGCCGCCGTCAACCGGACGCTGGCGGCGCACTTGCGGGCCCTGCCGGAGGTCAGCGTGCGCACGAGCGCGCAGGCGGCCGCCTTCGCCAGCGACCTGCTCGACCCGGTCCAGCGCGCCGTGCTCTCGCCGGCCACGGTGGAGGCGGCCCGGGAGGCACTGGCCCAGGCGCTGCGGGGCGTGCACGAGTTGATGGTGGTGTGCGCGGCGGTGGCGCTGGCCATCACGCTCTTGCTGCCCGACGTGCGCCTGGGCGAGAGGGCTTCGGCACCCGGGGCAAGAGCCGGCGCGGCGGCGGTCCAGGGCCCGGGTAGCGGCGCGGGTGTGCCCGAGCCGGCCTCGGAGTCAGCACGCTCGTCGGAGTGACCTCGAGGCGTCGAATGGTGAGCTTCGACCTGTCCGCCGCCCATCATGGGCCGGCATCATCCGACCAAGAGGGTGGCTCCCCAAGAGGATCGAATGACCCCCCTGGCCGGGCTCGACCCGGCCTGTGAAGTGATGCGATCTGCTTGAAGGGACGCTGGCTACTTGCGGTCTCCCAGACAGGCCACGAGGCAGGAGATGAAGAGCCGGATCTCGGTGACGGGGAACCCCGCGTACGACGGGAGGCCGTTCACGGCGTTCGCCACGGTCACGCCTGAGACCGATGTGGCCAGTCTCAACCTCAATTGGGGGGAGAGAGACCTCCCCGAACGCGAGCGGACCAAGCACGTCCACGGGTTGCACCCTTACCTGGGCAAGTTCATCCCGCAGCTCGTCGAGGTCTTCTTGCGCAAGTACAGGCCCAAGGTGGTGTGCGACCCGTTTTGCGGATCCGGCACGACCCTCGTCGAGGCCAACGCCCTTGGCATCGACGCGGTGGGCTGCGACATCTCGGCGTTCAACTGTCTGCTGACGAAGGTCAAGACCTATCGGTACGACCTGAGGCTCCTGGAGCGTTCGGTGCATGACATCCTGGTGCAGCTCGACCTCAGACTGCAGCCCAACCTCTTCGGAGCTCCGCAAGAGGTCGAGGAGTCTCAGAGCGAGTACCTCCGGGCCTGGTACACGCCGGAGGTGCTGAGGCAACTGCTTCTCTACCGGTCGTTGATCTCGGCCTACCCGTACCAGGACCTGCTCAAGGTCGTCCTGTCCAGGGCGGCGCGTTCGTCACGCCTGACGAAACACTTCGAACTTGACTTTCCTAAGGCGCCGGTAACGGGGCCCTACTATTGCCACAAGCATCGCCGCACCTGCTACCCGGTGACCGACGCGACGGCTTTCTTGCGACGTTACAGCCTCGATGCACTGCGCCGCATCGAGACGTTCGCCCGTATCCGCACCGAGGCCCGCACCGAGATCCTCCAGGGCGATGCGCGCAGCGTGGCGTTTCCACCGTGTGATATGGTCTTGACTTCGCCACCCTACGTTGGGCTTATCGACTACCACGAACAGCACCGCTACGCCTTCGAGTTGCTCGGGCTTCCCCAATCGCGCGAAGCCGAGATCGGAGCGTCCTGGAAAGGCGACTCGCAACGAGCCGTCGAGACCTACCTGGAGGACATGACCGAGGCTTTCGCCAACGTGATGCGCGCGATGCCGAGCGGAGGCGTGCTTGTGGTAATCGTGCACGACCGCAAAGACCTTTACGACCGGATCGCGCAACGGCTCGGCGTCAAGGTCGAGTACAGGCTACAGAGACACGTCAATCGACGCACCGGACGGCGAGCCGATGCCTTCTTCGAGGACGTGCTCGTATGGCGCCGTCTCTAACCCACGAGGTCGTATCCAAGATAGGGGCGCTCCTGCGTATCCGAGATCGGTGCGCTCCTGCTCTGCCGTCGCGGACGCAACGACGCGATCTGGTTGCGTGGTTTGACCCGGGAACTATCTCGATGGCCCAAGCCTGTCGGCCGGCCGCCGTCAGGTAGCGCCGGGCGAGGGCGGCGTTGGGCTCGGGGCGGACGAGCCGGTCGTTCTCTGCGAAGCGCAAGTCGACGAGCTGCTGCCGTATCGAGACGGACGATCCCGCCAGCGTGATGACGAAGGCCACCTCGTCCGGGGCACCGGTCGACCCTACGATACCCGGCGTCTCGAAGCCGAGGACAGCGAAGCCAGGGCGGCGCCTCGCCCGGTCGTCCCAGGTGACGCGCTGCCCTCGTCGAATCGTTAGCTTCGACCCGTCCGCCACCCATCCTGTACCGACGTCGGCGCCTCCGGCGGACGAGGGAACCGGCGAAGGAGGCGATCTGCCGTGGAGGTTCGAGCCAGGACCTTCGTGCTGGCGAGTCCCGAGCGGGTCTACGACGCGCTCGCCACCCCCGAGGGGCTCAACGGGTGGTTCACGAGCGAGGCGGTCCTCGAGGCCCGCCCGGGCGGCCGGTTGCACCTGGTCTGGCGGGACTGGGGGGTGGACCGCACCACGGTCGAGGACGACGGCCACGTCGTCGAGGCCTCGCGACCCGACCGGCTCGTATGGCGCTGGCACCCCGACACGCCTTCGTACACCACCGAGGTGGCCGTCACGCTGCAGCCACGGGATGGCGGCACGGTGGTGGAGGTGGTGGAGAGCGGCTTCGCAACCGACGAGGGCGGCCGGGCAGCCTTCGTGCAAAACGCGGTGGGCTGGGGCGAGGCCCTCACCCTGCTGAAGGTGTACCTGGAGTACGGCATCCGAGCGCGGTGGCGTTGAGACCGGGGGGCGGCTCGTTGCCGGCGTCGACTCCCGTAAAGGGTAGGTTCGACCCATGAAGGACCCGGCGGCAGACGTGCGCTTCCACCCGCTCGAGGCGGGGCGGTGGGACGACTTCGAGCGCCTGATGCGCACCAGCCGCACGTGCGCGAGCTGCTGGTGCATGTGGTGGCGCATGACCCGCCGCGACTTCCATCAGGCATCGGGCGAGAGCCGCTACGAAGCCATGAAGGGCCGGGTTGCCTCGGGCGACGTGCCAGGGATCCTGGCCTACCTGGACAACGAGCCGGTCGGCTGGTGCTCCGTGGCACCCAGAGAGAGCTTCCCGGGCATCCAGGGCTCTCCCAGCCTGCGGCCGAGGGATGAGCGGCCTGCCTGGGCCATCACGTGCTTCTACGTGGCCCCCGGGTGGCGGCGACGGGGCGTGATGCGGGCGCTGCTGGATGCCGCGGTCGAGCACGCCCGGGCAGGCGGCGCCACCCTGGTAGAGGGCTACCCCGTCGAGCGGCGGGACGACCGCATGCCGTCGGTGGATGCCTACACGGGGCTGGTGCCAGTCTTCGAAGAGGCCGGCTTCGTGCCGCTGGTGCGGGCGACGCCCAGGCGGTGGGTGATGCGCCGGGGGGTGGACGCCGACCCTGGTGCTCGCCGCGTCCTCGAAGCCTACTGCGACGCGTGGAACCGGTGGGACCTGAACGCCCTCTTCGCCCTCTTCGCGGACGACGCCGTCTACCGGGGCACGCATCGGGTGCTCGAGGGACGTGACGCCATCCGGCGGATGTACGAGGCGTCGCGGGCGCGGGGCCGGACCTCGGACCTGCAGGCCCGGGTCGTGCCGCTGGTCTCCGGGACGTGGGGTGTCGGGCTGTACCGGCGAGGCGGGCAGGGTGGGCACCAGCTGGTGGCGCTCAAGCACGTGGCCGTCCGGGCCGGCCGCATCCTCGCGCACGACCTCGTCGAGGGCGAGGCCGCCTCGAGGGAGAGCGCTCGGGAGCACGACAGCGGCGCAAGCAGCGGGAGGAAGCCCGGCGGCGCGAGCACGAGCAGGCCCGCGAGGACGAACCGCTCGACCGGGAGGAGTGGCTCGCGATGAGCGGGCTGACGCGAGCCCGCCCAGGTGCGAGCACGGATGGACGGCGACGTGGGGCTCCTCTACTACTGGCGACCCGACAACTATGCACGGGACCGCAAGTTCGGCTTCGGATACCACTTCAATCAAAACGACCCTCGTCTTCAAGGGCGAGCGCGTCTGCGCCTTCACCCGCCGTCGTTCGGACGGGTTTTACGTCCTGGCCTCCGATCTCGTCGTCGCCACAGTGACCTTCAATCGAGCCGGGTACCGGTACGGGCGGTATCGAGTCTGGGCGGAGCGTCGCGCTCCCGACGGGCACCGCGTGCCCAACCGGAGCATCCTTGCTACAGTCGACGGTTCAAATCTCGTCGAAGCCCTCATGATCTTGACGTACGACAGGACTCGGTCTTTAACGAGACGGCCAACCTTGACACGTCTTGACCACGTCCATAGCATGCGAAATGTAACCGACTATCAGGAGGTGCGGTACATGGGCAAGCGCACCCTGACGATCTGGCTTGTCGGCGCGCTCCTCCTGTCAATCCACGACTCGTCAAAGGGCCAGGAAGGGGCCCTCCAACGTGAGTATCTCGACGCCTATCGGCGGCTTGTCGATGCTCCGGCTGTGCAAGCAGTCCTTTCATTCATCGAATCGGACCATGACCGGCGGGTTCAAGATACCCTGGAGCTCGTTGCGATCCCGGCTCCGCCATTCAACGAGCGCGAGCGGGCTGAGGAGATGGCCCGCCGGTTCGCCGAGATTGGTTTAGCCGACGTCGCCATCGACGCGGAGGGAAACGTCATCGGCTACCTGCGGGGCACCCGTGGTACCCCGAAGCTCGTCGTCTCGGCTCACCTCGACACGGTCTTTCCCCCGGGTTACGACGCCACGCCTCGAATCGACGAAGATGGCGTGATCCACGCGCCCGGGATCGGCGACGACACTGCGGGTCTCTCAGCCCTTCTCAGCCTGGCCCGCGCATTCGTCTCCACCGGCATCCGGCCGGTCGGGGACGTGCTGTTCGTCGGGACGGTCGGTGAGGAGGGAAGGGGTGATCTTCGCGGAGTCAAGTACCTCTTCTCCAGCCATGCCGACATCGATGGGTTCATCTCCATCGAGGGGGGCGGAGGCAGCGGACGCTCGCCGACGGAGTCGTTCCGCATCACGTACCTCGCGCTCGGGAGCAAGCGCTACGAGATCTACTTCCGGGGACCGGGCGGCCACAGCTGGGGAGCATTCGGATTGCCGAGCGCCATCCATGCGATGGGAAGGGCAATCGCCAGGATCGCGGAGATGAGGGTGCCGCAAGACCCCCGGACGAGCTTCACGGTGGGAGTCGTCAGCGGGGGGACTTCCGTCAACAGCATCGCGGCCGAGGCAGTGATGGAGACGGATACCCGCTCGGTCTCTCCGGAGCAGCTCGAGCGGACGGTCGCTGAGATCCTCGCCCATGTCCAGGTCGCGGTGGCCGAGGAGAACGCACGATGGGGCCGGTGGGTCATCGACGTCGACCCCTACTTGGTGGGAGACCGTCCCAGCGGAACGCAATCCGTCGAGTCCCCCATGGTGCAGGCGGCGTTCGCGGCAGCAACGCTCCTGCCTCACAGCGAGCCGGCGTTGAGCGATAGCCCTTCCAGTACCGACTCTAATCTTCCCATCAGCCTAGGAGTGCCGGCGATCACCGTCAACGGCGGCGGGCGCAGCCGTGGATCGCACTCGCCCGAGGAGAGTTGGGATCCGGCCAATGCGTGGCGAGCCGTGCAGAACGTCTTCCTTACGGTGGCCGGGCTCGCGGGCATCGAGGGCGTAAGCGAGCCCCTCCTCCCGGACCATCCCGGCTACACCTACCAGTTCACGGGCCTGCCCTTCGTGCCGAAGATGTACGTCTTGCCCGACCGTGAATACTCCTTCTCCTGGGTCCAGATCGTCCCATCGGAGGTCAGCCGGTAAGTGCGAGCGAGCTCGACGGAGCGGATGGAGGTGCGGCCGATGCGCTGGTTGGGGCGAGCGGTGCTGTTGCAGGTCGTCGTCCTCGTCGTCGCGGCGGCGGCGTACGCCGGGACCCTGGACAGGGTCGTCCAGCGGGGGCGCCTGGTCTGCGGGGTCAACGGCGGGCTGCCCGGCTTCGGGTACCTGGAGCCCGACGGGACCTGGTCCGGATTCGACGTCGACTACTGCCGGGCCATCGCCGCGGCGGTGCTGGGGGATCCCGACGCGGTCGAGTTTGTGGCGCTGACCGCTGCGCAACGGCTGCCCGCGCTGCAGACCGGCGAAGTCGACGTGCTGCTGCGCAACACCACCTTCACCCTCCTGCGCGACACCGACAACCGCCTCAACTTCGCGCCGCCCATCTTCTACGACGGGCAGGGCTTCATGGTGCACCGGGCGACGGGGGTGGTGGAGCTGGAGGACCTGGCGGGCGCCAGCATCTGCGTCCAGACGGGCACCACCACCGAGCTCAACCTCGCCGACGCCATGCGGGCCCACGGCATCCCGTACACGCCCGTGGTCTTCGAGGAGATCGACACCACCTACAACGCCTACGAGCAGGGGCGCTGCGACGCCGTGACCAGCGACCGCTCGCAGCTGGCGGCACGCCGCAGCGTGCTGCGCAACCCCGACGACCATGTCATCCTGGAGGCGACCATCTCCAAGGAGCCCCTCGCGCCGGTGGTCGCCCACGGCGACGACCAGTGGTACGACATCGTCAAGTGGGTCGTCTACGCCACGTTCTTCGCCGAGGAGATTGAGATCACCAGCGGCAACGTCGATGCGTGGATGACCACCGACAACCCCGAGGTGCGCCGGTTGCTGGGGCTGGAGGGCGGCATGGGCCGGGCCCTGGGGCTGCGGGACGACTGGGCCGTCCAGGTCATCAAGGGCGTCGGCAACTACGGGGAGATCTACGACCGCAACCTGACGCCCCTCGGCCTGCCCCGGGGCCTCAACCGGCCCTACACCCAGGGAGGGCTGCTCTACGCGATGCCCTTCCGATGATGGGCCGGCCGCCCGGCGATGGGGATGAGGCAGCGAGCCGGGGACGCCGGGACCGGGGGGACCGGCGCCCCGGCGCCGACAGGGTGGCGAGGGCGGTGGGGCGCCCGTACGCCGGCCCGGGCCCACGCGTGGCGGCCATGGGCGGCACAGGCCTTGCTACTGGCAGTGCTAGCGCTTTTGGCTGCGGCCGCCTACGCCAACATGCAGCGGGGGCTGCGCGCCCTGGGGCTCGAGCTCGGCTTTGACTTCCTGCGGGTCGAGGCCGGCTTCGACATCGCCGAGGGCCCCGCCTACAGCCCCGGCGACACGTACGCCAGGGCCTTCTGGGTCGGGGTCGTCAACACCCTGCGGGTGACCGCCGTCGGCCTGGTGGGCGCCACCGTCGTGGGAGTCGTGGTCGGTGTCACCCGGCTCTCGAGCAACTGGCTGGTCCGCAGCCTGGCCGCGGTCTACGTCGAGGTCGTGCGCAACGTGCCGCTGCTGCTGCAGCTCCTCTTCTGGTACGGTGCGGTCTTCTTGCAGCTGCCGCCGGTACGGCAGTCCATCACCTGGCTCGGCGTCATCCACGTGACCCAGCGAGGCATCTACCTGCCGCGGCTCGTCTGGCAGGACGGGCGACCGCTGTGGGAGGTGCCGGTGCTGCAAGGGTTCAACTTCCGGGGCGGGGTGCACCTGTCGCCGGAGTTTGCCGCGCTGGTGCTGGGGCTGGTGATCTACACCGGTGCCTTCATCGCCGAGGTGGTGAGGGGCGCGGTGCAGTCGGTGCCCAGGGGGCAGTGGGAGGCCGCCGAGGCGCTGGGGCTCGGCCACCTGCAGACCCTGCGGCTGGTGGTGGTGCCGCAGGCCCTGCGCATCATCGTCCCGCCCCTGACCAACCAGTACCTCAACCTCGCCAAGAACTCCAGCCTCGCCGTCGCCATCGGCTTCCCGGACCTCTTCAGCGTGGGCCACACCATCCTCAACCAGACGGGGCAGTCCATCCCCGTCTTCGTCATGATCATGGCCACCTATCTCTCGATGAGCCTCGTCACCTCGGCCCTGATGAACCTCTACAACCGCCGGGTGCGGCTGGTGGAGCGGTGATGGGCGAGCGGCCCGCCTGGTGGCAGACGCTCTACTCCCCCTGGTACAACGCCCTGCTCACCCTGGCGGCGGGGGCCGCCGTCCTGGCGGGCGGCCGGGCGGCCATCGCCTGGGCGGTCCGGTGGGCGCGGTGGGACGTGCTGTGGCCAAACTTGCGGCTGCTGCTGGTGGGTACCTATCCACCGGATCAGGTGTGGCGGGTGCAGGCGTGCGTGGCGGGGCTGGCGCTGCTCGCCGCCGCCACCGCGGCTGTCCGGTGGCTAGAGGCCCGGCGGGGGCGTCCCCCGTGGGCGGAGCGGGCCCGCCTGGCGCTGGGAGTGGCCTGGGTGCTGTCGCTCCCGGTGGTGGTCGGGCTGCTGTCGGGCGTGCGCACCTCGCTGTGGGGCGGCCTGCTGGTGACGCTGCTGCTGGCGGTGGGCGGCATCGCCCTCTCCTTCCCCCTGGGCGTCCTGCTGGCCCTGGGGCGGCGGAGCGCCTGGCCCGTCGTGCGGCTCCTCTCGACCCTCTACATCGAGGTCGTAAGGGGCGTGCCGCTGGTGACGGTGCTCTTCATGGCACAGATCCTGCTGCCCATCTTCCTGCCCGAGGTGCGGCTCGACCGGCTGCTGCGGGCGCTGGCGGGCATCACCGCCTTCTCGGCGGCCTACCTGGCGGAGGCGGTGCGGGGCGGGCTGCAGGGGGTGCCGCTGGGGCAGTACGAGGCGGCCCACGCCCTGGGGCTCTCCGGCGCGCAGGTGCTGCGGCTGGTCGTGCTGCCCCAGGCGCTGAGGGCGGTGCTGCCGGCGGTGGCGGGGCAGTTCATCTCGCTCCTCAAGGACACGTCGCTCGTGGCCATCATGGGCATCCAGGACCTGCTGGGAGTGGCCCGCAGCGTCCTCGCCAACCCCCGATGGCTGGGGCGGCAGGCGGAGGTGTACGTCTTCGTGGGGCTCGTCTACTGGGCCCTCACCTACAGCTTGTCGGCGGCGAGCCGCCGCCTCGAGCAGCGGGGCGCGGCCGGGAGGGGCTGACCGGTGGCGGGCGACTGGGCCATCGAGTGCGAGGATCTCCACAAGTGGTTCGGCCGCTTCCACGTCCTGCGGGGCATCTCGCTGCGGGTGCGGCGGGGCGAGCGGGTGGTCATCTGCGGGCCGTCGGGCTCGGGCAAGTCCACCTTGATCCGCACCATCAACGCCCTCGAGCCCTTCCAGCGGGGGCGGCTGGTGGTCGACGGTATCGCCGTCGACGCCGACCCCAGGGCCATTCGCGCCATCCGGCGCCAGGTGGGGATGGTGTTCCAGCAGTTCAACCTCTTCCCCCACCTGACGGTGCTCGACAACGTGACGCTGGGGCCGGTCTGGGTCCGGCACATGCCCCGGCCGCAGGCGCAGGTGCTGGCCATGCAGCTGCTCGAGCGGGTGGGCATCGCCGAGCAGGCGCACAAGTACCCCGGGCAACTGTCGGGTGGCCAGCAGCAGCGGGTCGCGATCGCCCGGGCGCTGGCCATGGAGCCCCGGATCATGCTCTTCGACGAGCCCACCAGCGCCCTGGACCCGGAGATGATCCGGGAGGTGCTGGACGTGATGCGGGACCTGGCCCGCTCGGGCATGACCATGCTGGTGGTGACCCACGAGATGGGCTTCGCCCGGGAGGTGGCCGACCGCATCGTCTTCATGGACGCCGGCCAGGTCGTGGAGGAGGCACCGCCGGAGCGTTTCTTCGCGGCTCCGGCCTACGAGCGCACCCGGGCCTTCCTGTCCAAGGTGCTGCAGCACTAGGCGCGAACGAGCGTCCGCCCGCGCGGCGACCGGCGAGCGGCCGAGAGGGCGGCCCACGGGGGCCGATGAGGGGCTGCCGGGAGGGCGCGGGGCGTCCAGGTGTTCGGGCTGCCGGCCACGAAGTGCCCCCCAGGTCGGCGAGCCCTGGAGAGGATGAGCGCCGTGGGCCTGATCCCCGAGTTCGTGCTGAAGGCGGTGAGCGAGCGGCCGTTTCAGCTGCTGGAGCTCTGCCGCGAGTTGCCCGACGGCTGGTGGACCTGGCAGCCCCACCCAGAGGTGCGCAGCATCCGGGGCATCCTGGTGCACATGATGGAGGCCGAGGAGCACTGGATCGCCCGCGTCGTGCTGGGCGGGACGCGGCGCGAGTGGGAGCCGTCCGGGTTCGGCTCGCCCGACGCGCTGGCGGCCGTGTGGCGCCCCGTGCGGGCACGCACCGTCGAGTGGCTCGCCAGCCTGGACGAGTCGGCCCGCACCGAGACCCGCAAGCTCCGGGGCCACCCGTACGAGGCCACCCTGGAGACCATCGCCTGGCACCTGGTCACCCACGACTTCCACCACAAGGGGCAGGTCTGCACCCGCCTCGCCATGCTGGGGGTCGAGGTGCCGGACCTGGACATCATCTAGTCGCCTGTGGCCCGGGAGGGGCGGCGACAACGTGGCAGACTGGGCGGCGGACAGGCGAGGTAGGTGGAGAGGCGGGAGCCGTCGAGATGACGCCAGAACGGCTGCAACGCCTCGTCGCGGAAGCCGAGCTGGCCGGAGTACGAGAGGCGTGTGGCGGACTTCGCTCGGCCCCATAGCCCGGTCAGCCGGGGTGATGTGGTTCGGTTTTTTGACCTGACCCCTGAGCAGCTGGAGCGGGACCGGGAGACCGCCCGGCGCTTCGGCCTGCACGAAGGCGACCGGGGCGACCCCGAGGCGCCGCCCGGTTCCTGGGAGCACCTGCGGAGCTTCTTCCCGCCGCTGCTGGCCATCAAGGCGCGGCGCGTCCATCCTCGTTGAGCGCTCGTGCTGGTAGCCAGGCAACGCAGCAAGCGAGGCGGGTCGTGCAGTTTGCCCGGCTGGGGATTGCCACCGACCCCTCCAAGTTGCCTGTCGTGACGGGGTTTGCGTGAACGGCACGAAGGTCGTGCCACGACGAGGGCTCGCTGGGAAACAGCGCCTCGACCCGCTGGGGCGGCCGGATATCCAGGAGGCACAAAACCGCCGGGGCCGTGCCCTCCAGTTCCGTGCGTAGCAGGTAGCGCCGGTGTTGACAGCCGAGCGAACATCCCGTAGGGTAATCCATGAGCATATGATCAGATGATCATCGTAGTGCTACTAGTTTTCGCTCTTTCGGCGCCGCCGTACTCTTTCGGCGCCTTCTTGCTGAACACCGTCGATGCAAGGGGCACCTCTCCGTAGGTGCAGGCAGGGCAGGGTCGTCACCTTTGAGATCAGACAGAATCAAGGCAATGGGCCGCCTCAACGAAGAGGCGCTCCAATACTTCAAGGTCCTGGCGGACCCCACCCGGCTCGGGATCCTGCGCCTGCTGGCCAGGCGCGAGCTTCCCGTGGGTGAGCTGGCCCGCGAGCTGGGTGCTACCCCCAACGCCGTATCCCAGCAGCTTCGACTGCTGCGGGCGCTGAGCATCGTCTCGGCCCGCCGACGGGGCCGGCACGTGCTCTACCGCATCGTGGCGGATCGCCTCGAGGCGGTCCTGGCCGACATCGAGCGGGTGCGCGCCCTGCTGACCGGCGGCGGGATCTGGGGCACGTGACAAAGGCGGCCCCGGTGCCGTATCCGGGGCACGCCCTGGAAGGGGATAGAGCCATGGGTGCCCGACTCACCGTTGCGCGCCGGGCAGCGGCCCTGGCCGTGGATGCCGCGGTCGACTACCTGATGCCGGACCCCGGCGCGCGAGCCGAGCGGCTTCTCGATGTCGTGGGTCACTTCGTGCGCGAGCCAGGCCACCGGCAGCGCTTCGAGGCGTTCCGGCGCCGGGTAAGCGGCGACCCGGCCGTGCAGGCGCATGCACGGCGCATCCTGACCAATCCCACCATGGTCAAGCGCGTCGCCACCAACTGGGCCATCAACCAGCTCCTCCTCGCCCCCGCCCAGCGCCGCGAAGCCGCCCGCCGCCACGGCATCCACGTACCGACGTTTCTCCTCATCGACCCTACCTCGGCCTGCAACCTGCGCTGCAAGGGCTGCTGGGCCGGTGGTTACCGGCGGGGTCCCAGCCTGAGCCCGGAGCGGTTCGACCGCCTGCTGCACGAGGCCAAAGAGCTCGGCATCTACTGGTTCGTGCTGTCGGGCGGGGAGCCGTTCGCCTACAAGCCCCTGCTCGACGTGGTGGAGCGCCATCCCGACGCTAGCTTCATGGCCTACACCAACGGCACGCTCATCACCGACGCCATCGCCGACCGCCTGGCCCGCATCGGCTCCTTCTCCCCCGCCATCAGCCTGGAGGGCTGGCGGGAGCAGACCGACGCCCGCCGGGGCGCGGGGGTCTTCGACCAGGTCGTGGCCGCGATGGACCGGCTCCGGGAGCGAGGCGTCATCTTCGGCGCCTCCGTCACAGTCACCAGCCACAACGTCGACATCCTCTTCTCCGACGCCTTCATCGACTTCCTCATCGAGAAGGGCGCGGCATACCTGTGGAGCTTCCACTACGTGCCCGTCGGCCCCGACGCCGACCTCTCCCTGATGCTGAGGGCAGAGCAGCGGGCGTGGCTCGTGCGGCGGGTCAACGAGCTGCGGCGGACCCGGCCGATGTTCATCGCGGACTTTTGGAACGACGGCCACTTCACCCAGGGGTGCATCGCGGGCGGCCGCTTCTACGCTCACATCACACCGGCCGGGGACGTCGAACCGTGCGCGTTCGTCCACTTCGCGACGCACAACATCAACGACTGCTCGCTGGTGGAAGCCCTCAAGAGCCCGCTGTTCGCAGCCTATCAGCGGCGCATCCCGTTCAATGCCAACCACTACGCGCCCTGCCCCATCATCGACCGGCCCGAGGCGCTCCGGGAGATGGTGGCCGAGAGCGGTGCCCGGCCCACGCACGAGGGCGCGCAGCGGCTGCTGGAGGGCGAGCGGGCGGCCTTCCTGGACCGGCTCTCGGCAGCCTGGCGGGAGACGGCAACGCGGCTGGAGGCCGAGGACCTCGAAGCGGACAAGCAGCGGCATCTGGTCACAGCCGGGCACTGAGGTGCGGGCAACCGCACAGGGGGCGGCCTGCCAGTGGCGGGCCGCCCTCCGAATCGCCGCAGCATCGGCAGGGCGTCCGCGCCCGCCGTGCTGGCTCCCGCAAGCGCCTGCGGGGCGTGCATAACGACCAGCAGGAGGCCCCCGACCAGCACGCTCGCGTCCTCCCCGAGTCGCAGGGGATGCACCGCGGCCCGTCGAAGCTGCCAGACTGGCTGTCACGGTTTCAAGCCGGGGCTGCTCCTGACCCCGTTCGCCCGCCACGTCCTGCCGGGCTCCGGATGAGGTTCCGGTCTCCAACGTTCGAAGTGGCCAACCGGTTGGTCTCCCGGCGTCAGGAGGTAGAGCCAGGGGATGCATCCTCGAGCGGTGCTCGTCGGCATCGACATCGGCACCACCAACTGGAAGGTGGTCGCCTACGATGAGAACGGCACGCAGCTTGCCCGTTTCAGGCGCCCGGTCATCGTGCACGAGGAGCCCGGCGGCAGGGCCTGCTACGACCCCGAGGAGGTGTGGGGGTTCGTCGTCGAGGGGTTGCAGGAGGTGGCTCGCCAGTTGGGACCCGAGAGGGCCCGCCGCGTGGCCGGCATGGCTGTCACCTCCATGGGCGAAGCCGGCGTGCTCGTCGACGAAGCCGGCCGGCCGCTGTACCCCGCCATCGCGTGGTTCGACCCCCGGACCGAGCCGCAGGGGCGGTTCTGGCGGCAACGGGTCGATCCCTACCGGGTCTACGAGGTGACGGGGTTTCCGCCCCAGTACATCGCCTCCATCAACAAGATGATGTGGATCCGCCAGCATCGCCCCGAGCTCTTCGCCCGGGCGCGCCGCTGGCTCTGCATGGCCGACTACGTCGCCTTCCGACTCAGCGGGGAGCAGGCGATGGACTTCTCCCTGGCGTGCCGCACCATGGCCTTCGACATCCGGCGCAGGACGTGGTCCAACTACCTGCTGAGCCTGGCCGGCATCGACCCGTCGCTGTTGCCGCCGGCAGTGCCGAGCGGCACGGCCCTCGGGCGCTTGCGCCGGGAGGTGGCGGCGATCACGGGGCTGCCGGAGTCGGCCGTGGTGGCCGCAGGAGGCCAGGACCACTGGTGCGGAGCCCTGGCCAGCGGTATCGTCGCGCCGGGAGACGCGCTGGATTCCGTGGGGACGGCGGAGGCCATCATCGTCGTCCTGGATCGGCCGGTGTTCAGCCGGGAGCTCTTCGAATCGGGCTTCGCCGTGGGATGCCACGTGGTGCCGGACCGCTACTACGCCGTCGGGGCGCTGCAGGCAGCGGGCGGCACCGTGGAGTGGCTGCGGGCGACGCTGGGCGAACAGGAGGAGGCGGCAGCTCGCCAGGCGGACGAGGACACCGACGGGGTCTACCGGCGGCTGATGGCCCTCGCCGAGCAGGCGCCGCCCGGGAGCCGAGGGCTGCTCTTCCTGCCGCACCTGCGGGGAGCCGTCGTCCCGCCCGACGGGTCGTCCAAGGGGGCCTGGGTGGGGCTACGCCCTTACCACCGGCGCGCCGAGATGGTGCGGGCGGCCGTGGAGGGGCTGGCCCACGAGTTCGCCCGCATCGTCCGCCGGCTGGGCGAGCTGACGGACACGCCCGCCCGCCGGGTAGCGGCCATCGGGGGCGGTGCCCGCAACGACCTGTGGCTGCAGCTCAAGGCCGACATAAGCGGGCTCCCGCTGGAGGTGCCGGCCATCGAGGAGGCGACGACGCTGGGGGCCGCGCTCCTGGGCGGGGTGGCAGCCGGCATCTGGAGCGACCCGATCGAAGCCGCCCGCCACGTACAGCGGGTCTCCCGCACGGTGACGCCCCGGCCCGAGATGACGCAACGCTACCGCCCTTACCACGAGCTGTACGAGCAGCTCTATCCGACGCTGGCCGGCCTGCACGCCCGACTCGAAGGGCTGGCGACGGACTGACGACAGACTGTCCTGCGGGGGGTGTCCTGTCGGTGGTCGATGACCTGAGGAGCCGACTTCGGCGGACTCTCGAGCGCCAGCGCGGCGTGGTCTTCTCCCAACCGGCCTTGGTAGGCCGATCCATGTACACCGGGCGAGATATCATCGCCAACAACAGCCGGTTCGCTCCTGGCTACCAGGACCATCGGGGCTACGTGCCCGTCGAGTGGTGGATCATGTCCATGACGCCTGCGGGCAACGACCTTTCCGAGCCGGGCGAGGGCGTGACCCGCCTCGTCCTGGACGATGGCGACCCGGTACCCCTCGACGAGGCGGCGGCTGCCGCCGGGGACGTCCTGTTCGGCGAGTACCTGGCGCGCTGGCCGCTGACCAAGGTACTCGACATCGGGGGTGAGCCCGTGGTGCCCGGCTTCGGGGCGTCGCCCGGGGCGGGGGCGGGGCAAGGAGTGCAGGCCGAAGTCGAGCCGGAGGTGCCGCCGATCCCCTTCCACGTCCACTCCGGCGAGGTGGTGGACGGGCGCATCCGCCCACCCGGCAAGCTGGAGGCGTACTTCTTCCTGCCCGTGGACGTCCCGCCGTACCACCGGGACCTGGGCCGCGTCATCTCGCGGCTCGGCCTCAAGCCAGGCACCACCCGGGAGAGTGTGCTGGCGGCATTGAGGCAGTTTGGCTCAAGCGACGCCATGTACGCGCTCGGCGTCCCCTATGAAGTGCGTCCCTATGAGGGCTGGACCATCCCGCCCGGCACGCTCCATGCGCCGGGGCCGTGGCCGACGTTCGAGATTCAACTGCCCCAGGACGACTTCAACTTCGCCGCCTGGAGACTGGGCGTCCGGCTCAGCGGCGCCGAGCTCGATGAGTTGCGCCAGCGGATGATGTTGAGGGGATTGCGCGACGAGGAGGAGTTCCTGCGGCAGGCCGTCGACTGGGAGACTTCGGTGGATCCCCGCTTCGAGGAGAGGTTGCACCGCAAGGCACAGGTGCTGGAATCGGGCCCCTGGGGCCGACGGCTGCGGATCTTCTTCGACCGCTTCTACGGCGAGGGCCTCGAGATCGAGCCGCACCGGCGCTACGTCCGCCCGGCCGATCCGAGACCCTGGGCAGGCATCGTGTGGAGCGGCGAGGGTCAGCTCAACGGATGCCGCATCGGGGTGCGGGGGACGGACGCCGGAAGTGAGTTCCTCGTGACCCCCGGTCACGAGGCCGTGCTGGAAAACGACGGCGAGGTGACCCTGCGGGTCTACACCGTCTTCCCGTTCGCGGCGTGACGAGACACGATGAAGGAACGAGCGGCGCCGACGCAGATGGCCCCGACTGGCGTTGTACAGTAAGTGGCCACAACCCGCCCCCACCCGCACGGTGCGAAGCGGGTTTGCGGGCCATTCCCCGTAGAAAAACGCGGATGCGCGTAGACACAACCACAAAAGATGTAGCTATTGACACAGCGTGGTAAACGAGTTACGATGTAGGCACGATGTACGTGCGCACCGTCACTTCCAAGGGCATCCAATACGCCCAGCTTGCCCATAACGTCCGGGACCCCAAGACTGGACAGCCCCGGGCCCAGGTGCTGTACACCTTCGGCCGGGTCGACCAGCTCGACCTGGACGCGCTGCGCCGCCTGGTGCGCAGCATCGCCCGGTTCCTGCCCCCCGACGAGCAGGCCCAACTGCAGAAGGATCTCGGCATGGAGTGGCCCTTTCGGTACCTGGGCTCCCTGAAGCTGGGCGGGACGTGGCTTTTGGACGGGCTGTGGCGGCGGCTGGGCATCCAGAAGACCTTGCAGCGCCTGCTCAAAGCGCGCCACTACCAGACCCCCATCGAGCGGCTCCTCTTCGCCATGGTGGCCAACCGGGCCCTGGCGCCGTCCAGCAAGCTGGCCATCGAGAAGTGGGTGGCGCAGGACGTCTACATCGACCAGCTGCCCGCGGTGGAAGTCCACCAGCTCTACCGGGCCATGGACTTTCTGCTGGAGGCTGCCGAGGCGATCCAGCGCGAGGTCTTCTGGACGCTGGCCAACCTCTTCAACCTCGAAGTGGACGTCATCTTCTTCGATACGACGACGGCGTACTTCGAAATTGAGGGCGAGGACGCCGACGGGTTGCGCCGCTGGGGGCACAGCGCCGATGATCATCCGAAGATGGCCCAGGTGGTCATCGGCTTGGCCGTGACCCGGGACGGCATCCCGGTCCGCTGCTGGGTCTGGCCCGGCAACACCGGCGACCAGAACGTCGTGGCCGAGGTCAAACGGGATCTCAACGGCTGGAAGCTCAACCGGGTGGTCGTGGTGTTGGACACGGGCTTCAACTCCGAGGCGAACCGCCGCATCCTGCAGGGCGCCGGCGATCACTACATCATCGGGGAGAAGTTGCGGGTGGGCCCCCAGGGGGTGCCCGCGGAGGCGCTGCGCCGGGCGGCAAGTACCGCAGGCTTCCCGACGGGCTGGAGATCAAGGAGGTCGTGGTCGGAGGGGATAGCGCCGCCCGCCGGCGCTTCGTCATCGTCCGCAACCCCGAGGAGGCCGAGCGGGACCGCCAGAAGCGGGAGTCCATCCTGGCCGAGCTTCGCCAGCGGCTCGAAGCGCTCAAACAGAAGCAGGGCGAGGCGCATACCAAGGCAGCCTGCGAGCTGCGGGCCCACGAGACCTTCGGCCGCTACCTGCGCCAGACGTGGGCGCGCGACTGGTCATCGACGCGGCCAAGGTTCGCCGAGAAGCCGCCCTCGACGGGAAGTTCGTGATCAGCAGCTCCGACGACTTTTGCCCGCCGAAGACCTGGTCTACGGCTACAAGCAACTCTGGCAGGTGGAACGGGTGCACCGGGACCTGAAGCACACGGTCGACGTCCGGCCGATGTACCACCGGCTCGACGACCGCATCCGGTCCCACGTGCTGCTGTGCTGGCTGGCCCTCCTCATGATCCGGGTGGCCGAGAACGAGACGGGCCAGACCTGGCGACAGATGCGGGATCTGGTCGCCCCCATCGACGTGGGCCGCCACGCCACCGCCCACGGCGAGGTCTGGCAGGTCCGCCCCCTCACCGAAGAGCAGAAGGCGCTGTTTCAGGCCCTGAAGGTCGACCGACCGCCCCACTACCTGAAGATTGTGACGCCCACCCGAAAAACGGCGTAGATACAACCGCTTTGTCCACCTCAGCCCTTATAGATCCCGTCATGTCGCTCTTTGTCACCTTGAATTGTCGCTACGAGCTGTTCAACGCCAGCCCGAGCCGAAGCGGCGCCCTGGCTTGAAAGGAGTCCGCGATCCCATGCAGTCATCGCAATCGTCCAACCAGGCAACCCGGCAAGTTGCCGCCGCCCTGCCCGAGACCCGGTACAGGCCGCCCCTTCAGGCGGGCAAGCTCTTGCGGATGAGCCGGCTCTTCAACCCGAGGTCGGGGCGCAGCGTCATCGTGGCGATGGATCACGGCATCCTCGGGCGCCCGGAGGGGCTCGAGCACCTGGAGAGGACCCTGGAGCTCCTCCTGCCGCTGCAGCCCGAAGGCGTGCTGCTCAACGCAGGCATCCTGCCCCGCATCGCGCCTCGCCTGGCCAGGCGGGCAGGGCCGGCCGTAGTGGTCGGCCTCAATCTGCACATCACGTCGACCATGCCACACTCAGCAGCCATCGGCTAGCAGCACAGGGCCCTCGCGTCGCTCGAGCAGGCCGTGGCGCTGGCTGCCGACGCGGTCAAGCTGCTGTTGATCTTCGGTGACGAGAGCCTCGAGGCGTTCGCGGACAACCTGGCCTTCGTCGCCGCCACGGTCGAGTCTTCGCAACGCCTGGGCATGCCCGTGATGGTGGAGCCCACCCTGTGGACCTACCCTGGCCGGGCGCCCAGGCCCCTCACCGTCGAGCAGCTCGCCCACATGGCGCGAGTCACGGCAGAGCTGGGGGCTGACATCCTCAAGGTGCCGTTCGTGCCGCCGGCGGATGCGTACCGCTCCATCGTCGAGGAGAGCCCGGTGCCTGTCATGATCCTGGGGGGCGTGCGCAGCCGGAGCACGGCGGACGTCGTCGAGGTGGCACGCCAGGCGGTAGGGGCCGGCGCGGCAGGGCTGGTCTTCGGGCGCAACGTCTGGCAGCACGACGACCCGGCGGGCGTGCTGGCGCAGCTGCTCGAAGTGGTGCACGGCAGGACGGCGTAGGTGGTGGGGGTGCCGGCCTCTGGCCCCCGGCACGCGGTCGAGGGGAGGAGGCCTCATGTGTCGCGACCGGGCACCTCCTCCCCAACACGCAACCCCGGTACGTGTTCAAAGAGCCGTGGGTAGTGGATCAAGATGCGTGATGCGGTGTCGGCAGACGCGGTTCGTGCTGACCTGGTACCACGCCGGTCCGCCGTTGGCAGCTTGCAGGGGATGACCCACTCAGACTGTTCGGATGCAAAGCGAACTAGGCACCGACGTGATATCTGTAGGGCGTCTGTCGTCGGCTTGAGGCACTCGCACCCGTGTTCCTTCCACCACCGAAGCTCCGGGTCTGCGTATACGATCCCCACGTCTTCCGAAAGCAGAAAGAGAGTAGCTGCCTTCCACCGCTCTATCGAAGGGGTGTTACCCCCCATCACATTAACGAGCCTTGTGCCTTGCCCCTTCTTAAGGAGGGCCTTGACGGAATAACCGCTACTATCATCGTCATCGAACAAGAGATCAAAGTCGGTGTCAAGGCCACCCTTATGGCGGACGTTAACACCAGCCGCGCGTAGCACTGCCCCGAGAATGATCTCAATGACTCCGCCTACAACAAACCGGTTCTCCCTCAAAGCCGTATCATATTCCTCAAACACCTCCGCGATGGCCTTCTCAAACTCCCCCAATATTACAGCGTTTTCGCCTGACGCCAAGTAGTCCCGAAGACGCTGAAACCCTTCACGTTCCTTCGAATAACTCTTCTTGTTGCCTTGCACCCTTCGCTCTCCCTCCCACATTGTGGATGGCACCGGACTTCGGCGTAGTGGCAAGGCCTGATCCGTGACGTGTTCGGCTAGTCCTTCTTGTCTTATCGAGCGCATCTAGCGGCGCGTTCAGAGACACCTTAGCGAACTGGGCGACGAGTTGCTCCGACCTCACGGCAAGTGGCTCGGTCAGGCGACGATATGCGTAATGCACATATGTGTCAACAATATCGTAGCCGACCGCGTGGCGACCGAGAGCCAAAGCTACCTTTGAGGTTTGCCCAGACCCGAGAAACGGATCCAGGACGACGTCGCCTGGATACGAGTATAGCTGGATCAGGCGAAAGGCAAGGTCCTCAGGAAACGGACATGGATGCTGAATGGTCCCAGGTGGAACAGGCGCAACGTGCCAGACATTGTTGGCGATTTCTCTAGTGAAAAGCGCCCCAACAGCCACTCGGCCGGCCTCAAAATAGCCGTTTCGGCTGTGCTTGTAGATGGGATCTCCCGGCTTGCGGAAGATCAGGATGTACTCCGTCATGATATTCGGGTGGAAATAGCCAGGATACGGGCGCTGGATGAAGACCCCAGCCCGCTTCACGCCAGCTGTCGTCTTATGCCATATGATGTCCTGATGAAACAACCAGCCATCCCGTGTCAGCCGACTTACCAAGTCGAAAGGAACGGGGTAGTGCCGTCCGTTTAGCAACACGGTGCCAACGACGACCGCCAAATACCCACCTGGGCGCGTAACCCTATGTACCTCGCGGAATATCCGGGTAGCCCAGTCCAGGTAGCTCTCGTAGTCATCATAGCCATTGGCATACGAACGGGTCCGGTAGGATTGGTCCGGATCCACGGAGTGTCGATCATAGTCGATGGCATTCCAGTAAGGAGGGGAGGTCACCGTCAACGTGACCTCGTCGTCATGGAGCTCCCTCATGGCCTCACTGCTACCTACGAAAAGTCGGGCGACGCACGTACGCCCCTCAACTTCTCGCTCGAATACCAGGGGTCGCCTGGCGATAGGTTGGTGAGGTTGGTGCCCCGGAGCAGCCGTCACAAGCATCCCTCCTGTGAGACCGTGCCGGGCCGTCCCACAAACGTTTATTCGGTACCGTCGGGCTGGCTCCTGCCCGACTTGGCCTTTGATACGAGTATAGTCGGTGCGTCAGCCTGCGTGGGGCTCGGGCCAGGACCTGCAAGCCAAGGGGGCTGTGGTGTCCTGCAGGTGGCGGTCATGATTGGAGTCACCTGGTCTCACCCCGCCCAGGCCCCGCCCCTCACGCAGGCTCCCCGGTCACCTCCCGGCGGCTGAACCAGAGGATCCCCGCCCCCGACAGCAGGAGCCCGACCCCGGGCCCTGCTGCCAACAGGTACCGCAGGATGAGAGATGCCCGGATGCTCGCCGCCTCGGACACCGCCCCGCCCAGCACCTGGAGGGCCGGTACCGCCAGGATGCGCGGAGGCCATGCCCACGGGACCAAGGGCCAAATGGCGTCGCCCATGCTCGTCCCGCCGACGATGGCCGCCAGCAGCAGGCCCACGGCGCCGAGCCCCAGGGAGAGGCCCGGCCCTCTGGCCGTCGCGACCCAGAGCTGCAGCGACACGACAGGCAGCGCCGCGACCCACGCCAGCGCCGCGGCCAGCGCGAGCGTCGCCCACGGCACCGGGCCGGGCGCACCGATGGCCAGCCCCGCCGCTCCGGCAGCGCCCCCGACCAGGGCCGTCCCGATGAGGGTCTGAGCCAGCAGTACCAGCAGCTTGGCCGCGTACAGCAGCCCGGGGGCCACCGGCCGCGTCCGGAGCGCGCGCCAGTCGCCGGCCTGCGCTTCGCAGCTGGCCGCCAAGCCAGCCAGTAGGGCCGCGCCGATGGGTATGAAGAGCTGGGTCCATGCCTCGAAGGTCCAGGCGAAGACCTCGCGCCAGCCCGACGACGGGCGGAGCGTGAGGTAGGATGCGACGGCGGCCTCCCACAGCACCGGCCCCAGCAGGACCAGGGGCCACGTGAAGGTGCGCCTGTACTTGATCCACTCCGAGGAGCACGTGCCCCACCAGGCTCCCAGTGGCGTCGAAGCCCTCAATCACCGCACCTCCCGCCGCGCGAACCACAAGGCTCCCAGCACGGCAGCCAGCAGCGTCAAGCCGGCTTCCCACAGTCCTACTACCCCCTCTGCCTGCAGAAGGCGCACGAGGGAGCCAACCTCTCGGGCTTCGACATGGACGTCATCCGGGGACTGCTCCTGGACGCGGCGCGCCAGAGCATGCCCGCGGGGTGGAGGACTGCCCCCGACGCCTTCCGGTTGTTCGCGCAGAGGAGGGAGCCTCGTGGCCAGTAAACCGTTGGTCCCGAGGGACCAAATCGTAGGGGTCTTCCGGGGTTTCAGCGACGGCGGGATGGAGTTCCACGCGGACCTGGCCCTTCCCTACCGGGCTGACTACCACCAGAGGCCCCTCCACGGCCAGTTCCTCCTTATCGAGCTGGATGGGGAGAATGAGGCGGTGCTCGGCCGGATCACCTCGCTCCGGTCCGAAGGCCGTCTGGTCTCCCCGGAGGGCGAGGACTACCTCTTCCGGCAGGCCCGCGAGGGCCAGCCGCCGCCGGAGGACATCCGCGAGCAGTACCTCAAGTTCAAGGTGAACGTGCGGGTTCTGGGGGTGCTGCGCAAGAACGGCGACGGCTCGTTCGACTTCGTCGCCTCCCACCGGCGCATCCCGCACGTAGGAAGCCCGGTGGTGTTCCCCTCGGAGGAGGTCCTCCGTGAGGTCGCCAACCACCACGCCGATGGGGCGGCCCTGGGCGTCCTGGCCATGGGCGAGTTTGTGTGGGCGGGCGGGGAGAGAGCGCGCGAGTTCCCGCTCCACCCCGAGCCATGGATGCGCCTTGAGTCGCCCCAGGTGGTCGTGCGCTTCCCGGTGGAGAACCTCATCGCCCGGCGGAGCTTCATCTTCGCCAGGGCCGGCTTCGGCAAGTCCAACCTGGTGAAGCTCCTTTTCTCGGAACTCTACCGCACCACTCCCACCACCCTGCGGCGCGGGGGTGTGAAGGCTCCGGTCGGCACCATCATCTTCGACCGGGACGGCGAGTACTTCTGGCCGGACCACCGCGGCCGGCCGGGCCTGTGCGACGTGGCGCACCTGCAGGACACCCACCCATGATCCCCCGTCAAGTGGTTTTCTCAAGCAACGGCTTCCAGTTGGGCTCCTTTGCGAGTGTGCTTGATGGCATAGGAGCTGCGATCCAGGATTTGATCGACCCGTTCGCCCAGCCACCGCAGCACATAGGCCGTGGGATAGGGCGCCGCGTGGCGGTCGAGCAGAGAAAGCTTGGCAGCATGAAGCTCGGGACGGATGCCCTCAAGCAATCGACCCGTGCGCCACATGACCCAGGCGATCCGGGCCAGCTTGGCGGCCAAGGCCACCACGGCCACCTGATGGCCCTTTTTCGCCCGTAGCCGCTGGTAAAACGCACGAAGGGCCGGCGGGCCGTGGCGGGCGACGCTGCTGGCGGCTTCCACCAGGGTCCACCGCAGGACCGCCGGGCCTTCCTTCGTAATCGACCCCCGGCGGTCCGTCGTGCCCGATTGGTAAACCCGCGGCACCAAGCCCGTGTAGCTGGCCACGTGCTTGTCGGTAGGAAACCGGAAGGGGTCGCCGATGTAGGCATAGTACGTGGCCGCCGTGATGACGTTGAAGCCAGGCAGGGACAGCAGCAACCGCACCGGCGGGTAGTCCTTCACCCGCTGGCCGATCTCCCGCTCCAGGGCCCGCAGGTGGACGTTGGTCGAGCGCAGCTGCTCCAGCGCCACCGCCAACGCGACCCGGTCGGCTGGGGACAGGTCCAGCTCCCACAGGGCCTTCAAGTGACGACGCGCTTGCCAAAGGTTACGGGGCGCGCGATAGCCGTAGCGCTGGAGCAGGCTGCGGATTTGATTCTTCCACCGGGCCCGCTGCTCAACCAGCCGCCGACGCAGATTCACCAGCGCCCCCAGCTCCCGCAGCGGCTTGGGCGGCACCCACACCCCCGGCAGCGTCCCCAGCGCCAGCCGCTCGGCCCACAGCTTCGCATCGTCGTGGTCGGTCTTACGCTTGCGCGAGCCCAACCGGCGCATGACGCGCGGGTCGACGCAGAACCTGCGCCAGTAGCTCAGCCGCCCTAATCAAAGGCCGGAGACGGCTGGGCCCACGAGGGTAGCGGGCGGAGGGGCTCTTTCTTTTTTTCGCTGGAAATGGGGGCGACAAGCCTCCAGCAAAAGGAAAGCACCCCCGGGCGACGAAGACGATGGCCAGAACACGCGACCAGGGGGTGCTACAGCCGATGGGAGCCACGCCCTCCCACCGGCGGGTCCGACAGTTCGCCGCGTACATGGCCTCCACCTTCTGCCTCGGCCGGCACCTGCGCGGCCTGCGGGATCGGCGCCGGCGGGTGGAGGTGCCCGGCTTCGTCATCGGCTGCGTGCTTTTGGTGGGGTTAGCCCTGCGGGCCCGGTCGATGATGGAGCTGGAGCGCTGGGTGCGGGCCGGCGCCTTCCGCAAGCTGGTAGGACGCCACCGATTGCCGCTTCGGGACTGCCTTCGGGACTGGGCCATGGCCGCCGACGTGGCCTCGGCGTGGGCGATCAACGACGCCATCCTGGCCACGGCCCGCAAGAACAAGACCTTCCGGGGCGGCAGCGTGCATGGCTGGCATGTGGTGGCGCTGGATGGGACCGAGGTGCTGCGCACCCAGGCCCGCTGCTGTGCGGCTTGCCAGGTCTACCGGCATCGGGACGGGCGGGTGGAGTACGCCCACCGGGTCGTGGCGGCCCAGACGGTGCGCTGGCGGCATGGGGACGAGGGGGACTATCCGAGTCGGTGCAAGGGTCGGGACGTGCCGCCGGTGGTGTGGGGCATGGAGCCCCAGCGGCCGAAGGAAGGGGAGGTCGACGCTGCCCTGCGACTGCTTCGGCGCCTGCAGGGCACGCACGGGCATTTCTGCGACGTGGTCACGGTGGATGCCCTGTATGCGCAGGCTCCCTTCCTCGAGGCGGTGCGCGCCCTGGGACTGCACGTCGTGGTGCGCCTGAAGGACGAGCGCTACGCGGTCGTCCAGGACGCAGCGGGACTGCGCCGGGGCCGCCGCTACGGCGAAGCCTTTGTCACCCGCATCGGCTCCTTTCAGGTGGAGGTGCGGGTGTGGGACAGCCCGGAGCTGACCAGCTGGGAGGGGCTCAAGCACCCTATCCGAGTCGTCTATGCCGAAGAGGAGCTGAGCTGGACGGAGCACCAGGGGACTGCCGTCTGGCACTGCAAAGCCCTTCGCATCCTGGAGGTGGCCACCACGCTGAGCCCGGCCGAGGCCAGCGGCCGGGTGGTGTGGGAGATCGCCCGATCCCGTTGGGGGGTAGAGAATGAAGGCTTCCGGCAGCTGAAGCAGGAGTGGCACCTGGACCATGGCTTCCTCCACCACCCGACCGGCATGCAGGTGCTGTGGGCGTTGCTGGCCGCTGGCTACAACCTCTTTCAGCTCTTTCTGGCCCGCCGCATCCGCCGCCGCGGTCCGTGGGAGCAGACCGAGCGGGGCGTGGCCGAGCGGCTGCGGGCGGAGCTGCTGATCGGGGAGGGACCGCTGGGGCTGTATCTGGTCCCGGACACCAGCTGACCCTCCCGCCGGCGGGTGGGGAAGCCGACCGGGCAAGCCGTATGTTGTGGAAGCCAGCCGGGTGGCCCCGGGGAGGGGGGGAGGTGCCCGGCTCGTTTTGTCCTTCTGACCCCCACCTCACCAATCAACTAACAACTTCTTACTGGTAAACACTGGCGCGATCTCTGACACAAGCATCAAAGCCGTTGACTTCTCGGCCCGATTCGCCTTATTCTGGTAGCACTCGCCGCAACTGACTCAGAGTCCTGCGCTGTGCGGTGCAGGGCCGGTACGAAAGGGGTGGTGCGCCGTGGGGATGGCTGCACGTCGTCTCGAGGCAGCGGGTGTCGCTGCGGCGCGCCCGATGGTGCACCACCCGGTTGGCCGGCGGGGCTGAGCCTTCCGCCAGGACGGCCAGGCGTCCGGCGCCGTCCTGTCCTCCTCCCTTTCCCGGTCTTGACGGGGGCTGCACCACGGGGGCCCGCCGTCTCACGAAGCTGGTGAGTCTTTCCAGACTACACCGGGAAGGGAGCCTTCTTCGCCTTGACTCAGCGCATTTGTGGCCAGGTCGTACGCGTCGAGGGGCCGGCGTTTCGGGTACGGGGCACTGACGGCACCGAGTGGCATGGCGTGGTCCGGGGCCGCCTCAAGAAGGGCAAGCGGACGGCCACCGCGCCGGTCTGCATCGGGGACGAGGTGGAGGTCACCCCACTGTCCGAAGGCCAGGCGGTCATCGAACGGGTGCTGCCGCGCCGCACCTGCCTCGTGCGGCGAACACCGCTGGGAGGCCGCCGCACCCACGGCAAGGCGCCGCCTGTCCAGGTCCTGGCCGCCAACGTCGACGTCGTCGTGATCGTCGTGCCAGCACCGGCCGTCCGGAGCACGGTCATCGACCGGTTCCTGCAGGTGGCTAGCTCAGGAGGGGTGCAGCCGGTGCTGTGCGTCAACAAGATGGACCTCGTGCCGGAGCCGGCCGCCCGGCAGCATGTGGCCGAGGTCGTCACGCCCTACATCCGCTCCGGCATCCCCGTCGTCCTGACGAGTGCCGCCACCCGGCAGGGCGTCGACGAGCTCGCCGCGCTCCTGCGAGGGAATCTCGTCGCCTTCATCGGGCCCTCGGGCGCCGGCAAGACGTCGCTGCTCAACGCGCTGTGCCCGGGCCTCGACCTGCGCACCCGGGAGGTGGATGCCCGGGGCCGCGGCCGGCACACGACGACCACCTCCGCCATCTACGACATCGGCGGGGCGCTGGTGGTGGACACGCCCGGGCTGCGGGAGGTCGCCTTCGCCCTCGACGAGAAGGATGCCGGGGATCCTCTCCTCCTCTTCGAGGACATCGCCGGCCTCGCCGCCCGCTCCCGGTTCCAGGACTGCTCGCACGTGCACGAGCCAGGCTGCGCGGTCAAGGCCGCCGTGGCCTGCGGCGAACTGGACGAGGCTCGGTACCGCGAGTACCTGCGCTTGCGCCGGGCTCTCGAGCGGAGCCCGTCAGACTAGACGGAAGTTCAGCAACCCCGATATCCCTCAAATCACGGCAATGACGCCAACGGAGTGGGATTCAAGCGTTCAGGCTTCTGGCTACGCCAGGGGAACCCCCAGCAACTGGAAGAGCCGCTGGTGCAGCGGCTCAGGCTCGCCGAGCATCTGGATTTCCTGACCGGCCACCTCGACCGTGTGGCGCTGCAGCGTCTCCAGCTGCATCATCAGCCCCTCGAAGGACCGCCGGGGGTCCTCCGCCAGCAGGGGCTCAAGCGCCCGCTCCATGTGCCAGCGCACATACAACGCCAGCATGCACAAAAAGGCGTGGGCCCGCACCCGGTCCTCCAGCCGGTGGTAGACCGGACGCAGGTCCAGGGCGCTTTTCATCGTGCGGAAGTTTTGCTCCAGGGCCCGCAACGATTTGTACGTGGCCTGCACCTTGGCCGGCTCCATCCGGTCGGCCGGCACGTTGGTGCGCAGCACGTAAAACCCGTCCAGCTCCGCCTCCCGGGCGATGGAGGCCTCCTTGCGCCGGAAGGCGAAGTGGCCGTCGCGGATCTCCAGCTGGAAGTGCTTGCCCACCTTCCAGCGGCCCAGGACCTTGCCCACGGCCACCCCGATTTCGTCGGCCGTCAGGGGCTTGCGGCGGCGACGGCGCACCCGGGCTTCGATTTTGGCCAGCTCCCGCTCCGTGGCCGAAAGCAGCGCCTCGCGCTTTTGCCGGCGCTCCTCGGCCACCAGCGGATTGTAGCAGACCACCAGCCGCTCCCCGGGCCGCTCGGGGTCGGCGATCTCCGCCAGGTCCCGCCGGTCGAACAGGCCCGGCTGAAAGAACCCTTCATCCCGCAGCTTCTGGATCTCCGGCGCCCGTAGGGCCGTGATCCACCCGAAGCCCACCGCCTCCAAATCGCTCAATCGGGCCTTGACGATCATGCCCCGGTCGCCGACGAACACGACGTACTCAATGCCGAACCGAGCCCGGACCCGGGCAATCTGGGCCTGCAGCGTCTCGGGATCCCCCACGTCGCCGGGGAACACCTCCACGGCCACGGGACACCCCTCGTCGTTGGTGAGCAGCCCCACGCAGAACTGCTTCTTGCCCCGCTTCTTGTCCCGGTTGTACCCGAAGCGGGCCAACGGGCAGGTCTTGCCCTCCAGATAGACGCTCGTCAGGTCGTACAAGACGAGGGCGTTGGCCGTCAGGTGCCGGCGCGCCAGCTTCGCCTCGATAGCGGCCTGACGGGCCAGCAGCTCGTCCATGGCCCGGTAGACGTCGTTGACGTCCTCGCCATTGTGCGGCAACCGCAGAAGCTGCGGCAACGTGGTGGTCGTCCACCACAAAGTCCCGCCCAGCTTGGAGGAGGGCCGCAGGATGCGCATGACGACGACGGCCAGGGCCAAGCGCACCCAGTCGGCCGAGCGGGAGTAGAGCACCTGGTCCAGGCCCAGCTGGCGGATCATGCCCACGACGGCGGCGACGGCCCCGTGCTGGCGGGACTGGCGAATCTTTACCGTCTGCGGCACCGGCGCCACCGGCTCGCCCCGCAGGGCTCGCCGGACCAGCTCCAGGACGGCTTCCGGCAGGTGGGAGAGGTTGGCCAGGGTCCGGTGCTTCACCTTGCCGCCTTCCCGGTAGGTCTGGCGCAGCAGGTGGTAGGTGTAGACCTTGTCGCCCTGCCGGCGGCGGATGGTCTCGATGTGCATGGCACTGGATACGCACCTCATGGCTCAATGGTAGCACATGACAACTGTCAAGGCAATACCTTAGGGCCATACTCTTGGCTACATTGGCACGCGTTCAACCGGTTTGAATGCCCACCGCTATGCGGGTCCTGCCCGCTACCAGCCCCTGAACTTCCGACTAGACGGCGCTACCGCGCCTTCCGCTCGCCCGATGGACGGGGCTCAGCAGACCGCGCGGCCGCCGTACTCGTGGGGCCCGCGTCAAGGGGCGCGTGAGCCTCGCGTGCGGCAGCCCGGGCTGAACGTAGAAGGGAAGGCCCGTTGGGCAGGCCCGCCCGCCGGGCCTTGTGTGGATGGTTGGCCCCGGAGGGCCCCGCCTCAGCTCCCCACCCCGTACCTCAGCACCACCAGCCCTGTTCATAGCGCCGCATGCCCTGCAGCTGAGGGGGATGCCCCGTCGCACCCCGCCATCCCCCGGAGACGGACCCTGCCCGCCCGGCCGGCAACCACTCAGCCCAGCAGCCTTGGCTTGCCCAGAAGCGCCCGAAGGGTCATGATCTTGCCCGCGTGGTACCCGCGATGGAAGAGGCGGAAGGCCAGCTCGTACCCGAGCGACTCCGTCCCGCCAGGGGATCTCTCGATGGGGCGGGCCAGGTCGCCGCGGCTCAGCCGGACGAGCCCGTCGTTGGCCTCGCGCAGGAGCCCCACCACCGCCTCCCGGGCGGGCAGATGGCCCTCGCCCGAGGCGCCCATCGCGAAGAGCGGCTCCCAGCCCTCGGGGACGTCGAGGGGCTGGCCGGCCTGGCGGGCCAGTCGGGCGTCGATGACAGCCACGTGCCCGATCTGCCAGAGCACCGGAGCCAGTCCGTGCGGACGAGCCCTAAGTTCCTCCTCGTTCATGTCTTCGATCAACGCCAACAGGCCATCTGCGCTCGTCTGCAACATCCGGCACAAGGCCTCGCCTGCCGCGTCAAGGGATCCCGTGGCCTGTTACGGCCGGGGCTAAAGTGGCTCTCCCGCAAATGTGGTGAACTGGAGCAACCTCAGATGCAGCAAAGGAGCCGGTGGCGTAGCAGGTCCAGTCCCGCTCGACCGTACATCATGCGCTTGATAGTCTTCAGCTTGTGGATCCACCCTTCGGTGGGGCCATTGCTCCAGGGAAGGCGCCATGCCTCGTACACTGCTTGGAAGTCCTGTTCGAGGCGATGGGCGAAGCCCATCAAGGGACGAACCCTCTCCCGCTTGACTGTGTCGATCCATGCGGCCAGGGTGTCGGCGCGACGCTGGCGTGCCATCTGGGCGAACTCCTCAGCAAGGAGCCACACCTTGGCAAAGTGGGCGTCGGTTTCGGCCAGGGAGGTCAGGTAGGCCCGCTCGGCCTGAGAGCGGCGGTTCGGAGCCTGCCAGAACCATCGCCCCAGCTGCCGGGGGGTCACCGGGCGTATGGCGGGCGGTGCCTCCTCTGAACCGCCTGCCGACCGGCGCAGCGCGGTGACGACCGCGGCAACCTGGGAGCGGCCACCCAGGTAGCCCATGGCCCGCAGTTCCCGATAGATCGCCCGCGCATTGCGACATCCCTGCTCCCATCGCTGGAGGATGTAGCTCCGGTAGGGATCGAGCTGGCTCGGGCGCCTGCGGCGGGGCCCTGTACCGGGTACCGTCGCGCTGGTCAGATAGCGCCGCACCGTCGCCCGGCTGAGGTGCAAGCGTCGGCTGATTTCCCGGATCCCGAGACCCTGTGCGTGGAGCGTGCGAACCTGGTCGTAGCGCTCGCGCCGGCGCTGCTGGCGAGCGGCCTGCTCCAGGGCACGACGTCGAAGGGCGGCCTGAGGGGTCGCCGCCAGGGTCGACCCAGGCACCACCGGCGCGGCCGGCGGGGACGGTGCCGCCTCCATGGACGGCAGGCGGAGGGTCTGGAAGTAGCGCTCCAGCACCTCGCCCAGGTTCTTGAGCAGGTGCCACCGGTCGGCCACCTGCACCGCATCCGGTGCGCCCTGCCGGATGCCTTGGGCATAACCCTCTGAGCGGTCGCGGACGACGATCTGGACGCCTGGATGGGCGCGTAGCCACGCCGCCAGGGTCTCGGGGGATCGGTCGGGGAGAAGGTCCACCGGCCGTCGGCGTTCCAGGTCGCATAGGATCGTGCCATAGCGGTGTCCTTTTCGCCAGGCCCAATCGTCGACCGCCAGCACCCGAACCGGCGGCACGGGAGGGAGCGGGATCCGCATCACGAGGCGCACCAGGGTATCCGGACTGACGGGGATCTCAAGGGCCCGAGCGATGCGGGAGGCGGCCTCGGCACTCATGGCCAGCGCCAACCTCGCCAAGAGACGCTCAAGTCGGGCGGTTCGCCGGGCATAGCGTCCCACCAAGTACGGGAATGGCTCCGTGAAGGTGACTCTGGGGCATGCGGGCTCCATGCAGAAGAAACGGCGCACCAGGAGCCGCAGTCGGACCGACCGGCTCCCCACCGGCGCGTCCAAGACGGTTCGCCACCGCCGCGAGTGAAGACGCCGGCTCCAGTGCCCGCACTCCGGGCATGCGGCGCGTCTCGCTCGACGCCCCACCACCAACACAAGGGCCTCATCGTCGACACAAGCAAGACGAATGGTATACTGGTCGACGGGTAGGAACGGGTTTCGCACACTCCCTTCACCCCTTGCAGGAAGGCGTGTGCGTCTCTTTCCTACCCGCCTTCTTGTGGACCTTCACCACATTTGCGGGAGAGCCAGTTTATCACCGGCTCCAACAGGGCAAGCAGTCACCCTTTAACGCTCCCAGCGGTGAATCCGGCCACCAGATGCCGCTGAATTACCATGAACATTGCGACAATCGGGAGCGTCATGAGTACACCCGCGGCCATCAGCATGCCCCACGAGAGGACAGCTGTTCGAGTCATCAGCCCGGTGACCACGCCGAGCGTCAGGGTCTTCTTCGTGTCGGAAGAGATCAACACGAGGGAGTACAGGTAATCATTCCACGCTACGATGAAGAGAAAGACGAACGTAGCAATGACCCCCGGCGTTGCCAGGGGCATGACAATCTTCCGCAGCCCCTGCGCCCGGCTTGCTCCATCCACCCATGCAGCCTCCTCGAGTTCAAGCGGAATCGAGGCGAAATACGATCGGAGCAGCCAGAGCGCGTAGGGTAGCGAGAAGGTGACCTGGAGGACACCCACCGAGAAGAGGGAGTCCAACATTCCAAGACTTCGGAACATCCCATGCAGGGAAATGACAAGCAGGATTCTGGGTAGCATGTATGCAACCAGGCCCACTGCAGGGAAGAGGCGATACAGCCAGAATCGGAATCGGGTAGCTGCGTAGGCGGCAGGAGCAGCCAATATCATGGAGGCGAAAGAAGCGCCGAAGGCCACCATCAGGGTGTTGAGGTAGTACCGCCCGAATCGAGTGGTGGTGAGGAGTAAACGGTAGTTCTCAGTGTTGGCCAAGTTTCGAGGGAGAAGGTCTGGTGGAACTTCGTACAGCTCTTCTGCGGTCTTGAAAGAACACGACAACATCCACAGGAGGGGGAATAGCACCCACGCGAGCAACGCGAGGAGTATAACGAGAACGGCCAATCGAACTGTTGCGTTGGCTGCCAGTCGCTTCGCAGTGGTAAGCATTACTGGAACCTTCTCTCAACCCACTGGTAAAAGAGCACCATGACAGCAGCGAAAGACCCTAACATAAGAAGCATCAGAACGCCAGTTGCAGCGGCTGTGCCAATGTCGTAGTAGCTGTATGCTTGTTGATACGAAAGGAGAGGCAAGGTCGTGGTGGAACCCAATGGCCCGCCCTTGGTAATCAAGTAAATGAGGTCAAACTCATTGTAGTTCCAGATGGCCCTGACCAGGAGAACCATAACGACTACCGGAGCGATGGAAGGCAGTGTAATGGAGGTGAATTCCCGCCACTTACTTGCGCCGTCCACCCGTGCCGCCTCATAGAGCTCTTGGGGGATGGTTTGCAGCCCTGCCAGAATGGAGATAAAACAGAAAGGGAAGAACTTCCATATACCGACGATTGCAACGCCTGCCATCGCCGTCTCGGGTCTGGAAAACCAGGACACCGGTTCTTGAATTAGGCCGGCTGCTAGCAGAAGGTGATTGGCGACCCCGAATATGTCGTTGAACATGAACATCCAGACCATCGCGACGATGACCTTTGGGAGCATGTACGGAAAGAGGATCGCCCCGCGCACCGCGTCGCGCCCCGGAAACGTTGCGTTTGCTATCAACGCGGCCACCAAGCCCAGCGCTGCCTCAGCAACGGTGGTTGACCCAGTCCATACGGCGGTGTTGCGCAGGGCCTCCCAGAAAGTGGAATCTTGGAACAGGACTCTATAGTTTTCCGAAGTCGCAGGACCAATGCTGAAGAGGGTCGCAGACCGGAAGCTCAACCATATGACGCGGACCAACGGATAGGCGACAACGGCCGCCATCGCCACCATGGCAGGCAGCACGAACGGAGCCCCTGGAGCCATGTCCCGCCAGGGGAGATACTGTGTCAACTGTTGTCGGAGCGTCCCTGAGCGAAGTCTTCGAGAAAGTGCGGTTTGCATGCAACGCCCCCCAAGGGAGTAAGGTGAGCGGGGCCGGTGTCGACGGGCCCCGCTCAAACGCACGCTTACCATTTCGGCGCGAGCCGGTCGACGCGCTCCTTGACCCGGAGGAGTTCCCTGTGCCCCCAACGCACGGCTTCACTGGCCGGGACGTTGCGAAGGATATGCATTTGAAGCACCTGCGGGAGGATCACCTCCTGTCGTGTTGCGGTGGCATACGGATTCGTGATGAGGAAGGTCTCCCTGCGATTCCCCGCGCTGTCGAAGATCCCGGCCGCGCCGAGCGGGATGGCGGCTTCGACTGCGGCAAACAAGACGCTCGCGATGTCGGGGTGCTGTTGTAGGAGAGGGTGGCTTCGGAGGCGATCGTCGTGAGCGAGGCTCCGGAGCGGTGGCAGGTTATGCCCGGGTACAGTGTTGACAAACCGAATCGCGCGGTCGCCTGTGACAAGAAACTCGAGGAAGGCTTTTGCTTCCTCGGGATGCTTAGTCGATGAGAAGACCACGTAGCTGTTCCAATTGACGTAGCTCGTTTGAAGCACGGGACCCGCTGGTAATGGCATAGCGCCGGTGGACTCGAGCAGCCGCGGATTATTCGCTGCGAGGTGCGATAGCATTCTTCCAGGGTACAGTGCACTGGCAATTCTGGTAGAGGCAAACCCGTCCAGCGTCTCGTAGAAGCTGTATGAGGCGATGCCTGGCGGCGAGTAGGCGGCAAGGCGGCCGAGGAACTCCAGGGCTCGCACTGACCGCGGGTGGTCGTACACCACGCGATAGTCGGCGTCGAAAGTCTGCCACCCCGAGGCCCAAAGAATCTCCTGCATGACGTCGTCGGTCTTGCCCGTGAGTGATGCCGGGACAGCCGTTCCGTAGATGTCGATGCGTCCGTCCCCGTTCGTATCAAGGGTCAGGCGCCTGGCGTAGTCGAGCCACTCGTCCCAGTTGCGTGGCAGGACTACCCCGTGTTGTTTCGCCAGATCCTTCCTTACCCACAAAACATCGCTATCTCCCGCATAAGGCAGAGCATAAATGTGGCCATCGACGTCGATCAGAGCGCCGGGGTAGAAGTCTTGCCTGCCGACGCGGGAGACAATGTCGTCGAGCGCCAGCAGCTTGCCCTGGCGCGCGTAGCCCACGATCTCGTCCACATTGACCTGTGCCACATCCGGGGCCACCCCGGAGGCGACCTGGGTGGCCAGGATCAGGACACGATCCGCGAAAGTGGCTGTCTCCAAGAGTACCACAGTGTCAGGATGGGCCTTCTGAAACTCGGCTATCACCTGGTAGTAAACTTCCAGAGAGGGTGGATCTGTTTCGGTGGTAAGGAAGCGAAGGACCTTCGGCTGCTCTGCCGAGACTCCTACAGTTGCCGCGCACAGCGCAATTGCCGCAACCATGATTGGCACCAGGACACGATTCAGTGTGCCAACCGAGTAACCCACCATGCGCTTACCTCCTTGTATCTTTCTTCCCGTCAGGGAGCCCCGCGACCACTACTACAGGTTCCGGATCCCTCCCGCGATCCGGACCGTGACGTCCGGGCGCGTGCCCCCTGTGGATAACCTTGTGGACAACTCAGCATGTTTTCGGGGCCTCCCAGTCGAAGCCTGGCGCAAGCCAGGTTTTGGGGCGGTGCTGTGCCTCCTTGCGGCTGATGACCGCTTCGAGAGACTGCACGCCCCACGCCGAGCGGAAGACCGCTGACCCGTACGCTGCCTCTCCCTCGGCCCGGCCGGAAGCAGCAGTCCGGAACCTCCCCGGGCCCCGGGAGCAAGGCTGATGCTGGCAAGGCTGCGGCTTGACGCCCGGGCGACGGGGGCCCCAAACCTTGGCCACCTTCCCTCGAAAGGAGGTCTTGCGTCCATGGCCCACCTGCTGTGCGTCGGCGTCGATGTGGCCCTCAAGCAAAACCGGGCCCGTTTCCTCGACGACACCGAGACCGACCGCGGCCGCCTGGCCTTTCCCAACGACGCTGGCGGCGCCGTCAGTCTGGTGGCTCAGACCTGCCGGCTGCTCACGCGCCACCAGATTCCCCGGGTCCGCTTCGGCCTGGAGGCCACGAGCTTCTACGGCTGGCATCTGGCCCTCTACCTCACCAAAGCGCCGGAGCTGGAACCCTTCGCTCCCGAGGTCTACCTCTTCAATGCCCGCACCATCGACGCGTACAAGAAGACCTACCCCGACCTACCCAAGACCGACTGGGTCGACGCCTACGTGCTGGCCGACCGGGTTCGCATCGGACGGCTGCCGCGGCCGTTCGCTTACGACGACCGGTATCTCCCCCTGCAGCGCCTGACCCGGCACCGCTACTTTCTCGTCAAGCAGCTCGTGCGCCACAAGAACTACTTTCTGGGCTACCTCTTCCTCAAATGTAGCCGCCTGGTGCAGGCCTGCCCCATCTCCGACCCCCTGGGAGCCGCCGGCCGGGAGCTGGTCCTCGCTTACCCCTCGGCCGAAGACCTGGCCGCCGCTTCCCTGGACGAGCTGGCCCGGTTTCTCGTGGACAAGAGCCGCAACAAGTTCTACAACCCCTACGACGTCGCCAAAGCCCTCCAAGCGGCCGCCAAACACTCCTACCGCCTGCCCGAACGCTTACAGGACCCGGTCAACCGCATCCTGGCCTCCACGCTCCAGATCATCCGGGACCTGGAGCGGGAGATCCGGCAGACCTCCCGGGCCATCGAGCGGGAGATGCATGGCGTCCCCTGCCCGCTGCTCTCCATCCCGGGCATCGGGCCGGTCTTTGGGGCTGGCATCCTGGCCGAGATCGGGGACGTGTTCAACTTCCCCGACGACGACGCCCTGGCCAAGTTCGCCGGGCTCACCTGGCGAGAACATGCCTCGGGCGAGTTCGAAGGCGAAGACAAGCCGCTGAGCCGTACGGGTAACCCCTACTTGCGCTACTACCTGGTCGAGGCGGCCAACAGCGTGCGGAGGTACGCGCCCGAATACCAAGCCTACTACGAGCGCAAGTTCCGGGAAGCGACCCGGCATCATCACAAGCGCGCGCTGGTGCTCACCGCGCGGAAACTGGTCCGGCTCGTCTATGCCCTGCTGCGCACCGGACGAGCCTATACCGGGACCCGGAAGGAGGCCTGCCCGGCCTGAAAGGGGCTCACCGGCCGCCCCGACAGCGTTCTCCGGCCGGCCACAAGCCCGAGGTATCAAACGCCCCCGACCCGTGAAGCCACCTGGGGGGCCACGGACGCTATTCTCGTGTCAAGGTACCCCGAACACCTATTCCCGCTTGACACTCACACCGTACGTCCTCGCATCTGGCAGAGACTTCCTTGTCACCGAGCCAAACCAACTGCACCGCACCACCTGGTCAGCAGCACTCGGACATCGGTTTCTTAGGACCCCCCTCTCGGAGAGGTTTCTCATATGAAACTCCAGGCTCCAACCGGGTACAGCGTATCGTCCAGCGGCCCCCTTGTCAAGTACCCGTTCCTCCTTCTGGGACTGACGTTTCGGTGCCCTTGACACGGATTGCCAAACGCTGTACATTTGCCGTCGGGGGAAACCGAAGTACCAAATCCGAACTGGGGAGCGCAGCGGAGGCATGGGTGTCGCAAGCCGTGCCCGGATGTGGTGCTCGGGAAGGGCCCTCTGAGGCCTGCTCCCTCTCGCGATCGCAGGTGGTACATGAGCAGGGCTCGCGTGAGTTAGGTAGTCGGGGGTGAGGGGATGAAGATCGTCGACTTGCGTGCACGTACCGTTGCGATTCCGTTGAGTGCTCAGCTGCGCCACAATACCGGGGTACACCCAGGGTACTTCGTGCGCACGATTCTTGAGTTGGTTACAGATGAAGGTGTGGTCGGCCTCGGGGAAGTCGGCGGGGGCGACCAACAACTCGCCCTTTTGCGTCTCAAGCCTCGCATTCTGGGATTGGACCCGTTCCATCTCGAGGTCATCAAGCGGAAGGTGTTACGCAGCATCTATTATATCTCCAACGCACGGCTGTATGGCGCCATCGAGATGGCCTGCCTCGACATCCAGGGCAAGGTGCTCGGGCGACCTATCAGCGATCTTCTGGGCGGAAGGGTACGGGACCGGATTCCCATGATCGCATACCTATTCTGGCGCTACGATCGGCCAGGTGGCGGCGACGACCAGCGTGCGGAGGACCTGGCTGATTTCTGTGAAGAGCTTCACGGGACCTTGGGAATCAAGGCCATGAAGTTGAAAGCAGGTGTCATGGATCCTGACGAGGAGGCTCGCGTGCTCGAGCTTTGCCGCGAGCGACTCGGGCCCCGCTTTGGCTTGCGCATCGATCCTAACGGGGTATGGTCGGTGCCGACTGCCGTGCGGATCGGCCGCCGCCTCGAGTCGATCGGGTTGGAGTACTACGAGGATCCGGCATGGGGGCTTGAGGGTAACGCGGCCGTACGAAGACAGGTACGTATCCCTATCGCTACAAACATGTATCCGAACCGATTCGACGATCTCGGGCCGGCAGTGCGCATGGGTGCGGTCGACATCATTCTGGCCGACCTGCACTACTGGGAAGGACCTCGAGGGGTCAAAGATCTGGTCGCGGTCTGCAGGACCTTCCAGCTCGGCGTCGCAATGCATTCGGGTAGCGAGTTTGGCGTCGAGCTCGCGGCAATGCTCCACACAGCGGCCACCATTCCAGAAATGACCTTCGCGGTGGACGCCCATTATCATTATCTGACCGACGATATCATCGCGGGAGGCCCTTTCCGCTATGAAGACGGTTGCATCAGGGTACCCACAGGGCCCGGGCTCGGGGTGGAGCTGGACGAAGAGAAGATGCGCTACTACCAGCAATTCTACGAGGAGAAAGGTGACTACTACGCCCGGTTCCATCAAGACCCACGGCGCCCGGAGTGGTACCCGATGATCGGAGCCTGGTAACAACCTGAAGGAGGAACAAGGAGGAACGCAGTATGGGCGACGTGCGCATGAACCTGGAGAAACTGCAGGCGTTGCGCGAACAGCTTCCGGACGTGCATTTCCCTATACCCGAGGAAGAGTTGCTGGCACGGTACGAGGCGCTCTACACGGGCGCGGTGAGCGATGTCTTGCGGGAACTGGCATTGACGGACCAGGCCCTTCCTCCCAGTATCCATCCCCTTCGCGACGAAATGAAGGTGGCCGGTTTCGCGTTCACGATCCGGAGCGTAGTAGACCCGACCCTAAAAGGGGAGATGGAGACTCGGGTGGAGATGCTTGAGCACATTCGACCCAACACAGTCTGCGTATGGAACGCGAACGGCGATGATGACGCCGCCCACTGGGGTGAAGTAATGACGGCCACCGCCAAAAAGCGGGGCTGCAAAGGTGCCGTGGTCGACGGAGGGCTCCGTGATACTGCGCAGGTGCTGGCACAGAACTTCCCGGTATGGTATCGCTACCGCTCGCCCAATGGCACGCTCTCACGATGCAAGATTACCGGCTACCAGGTCCCTGTCAAGATAGGCAAGGTGATCGTTCGTCCCGGGGATCTCATCTTTGGGGATATCGACGGAGTCGTCGTGGTACCCCGAGAGCTCGCGTACGATGTGCTGCTGAGGGCCGAGGAGATCAAGGCAGGCGAGCGCATCATCCGCGAGTGGGTCAGCCAGGGGATGTCGACGTCCGATATCGCTAAGAGGGGCGGCTACTTCTGAGCCGTGGCCAATGACTATCGCGTACCGGTGATCGACCGGATGATGCAGATTATCGGTTATCTCGAGAGCCGCCCGCACGGGGATACCCTCGCGAATATCACGCGACGATTGGGCATCCCAAAGACGACGGCGTACCGGATCCTCAATACGCTTATGACGTATCGCTTGGTGGAGCACGACGCCGGGTTAGGCGTCTACAGGCTGGGCCTCGGGCTGTTGCGAATTGCCGGTGCAGTCATTCAGTCCCTTGACCTTTTCTCCGTGAGCCGGCCCATCATGGAACAACTCAGCGCGCGGCTTCGAGAGAGCTGTAAGCTCTCGGTTCGGGACGGCGATGGAGCGCTCGTGGTGGCTGTTGTGCAGACCCCACGCAGCTACGGAGTCTCGAGCCAGGTGGGGAGTCGCTTCCCGCTCCACGCAGGGGCAGCAAGCAAGGTGATCCTGGCGCACATGCCCGAGTCTGAGCTCCAGCAGCTCGTGGAACGAGGCCTGCGGGCGTACACCTCCCAAACAATCACGGACCCGTCCAAACTGCGCCAGGTTTTGGCCGATGTACGCCGGCAGGGATGGGCTGAAGACGTAGGGGAGTACGTAGAGGGCGTGCGAGCAGTGGCAGCTCCCGTGTATGACGCCTTCGGTCGTTTGGTGGCCGCGCTTAGCGTGCCTTTCCTCGCGTCCGCGACGCCAGAGCGCGTCCTGGAAATCCGGCAGGCCGTTATCGGCGCCGCGAACCAGATTTCCGTGGAACTGGGCATACGGGGCCAGCAAACAGAAGCCGGCCGCCGTTGGGGCGGCGTCGGCCCTCCCGTCTACTAATACTCTGCCTCCTGATAAAATCACCCTCTTGCAAGGGAGGGTCTGATACCCTCGCGATGGCGCTGTCCTGTGGGCCCTCTCCCGTTTCCTGCTGGCCCGGCCGGGCCAGCTCAGGCTCCGGCCGGGGCCAGAGCCAGCAACCGCCGGGCTGGAGTTTTACAGTCGTGGGCCTTGTTGGGGCACCTCGATGCGCTCAAAGCCCGTCATGACGCGCAGGCTCTCCCGAAAAAGGCCGCGAGTGTAATGCTACGTTCGACGCCTGAAGTGGCGCTCGGATATTGACATGACTGGATCAGGTGGCTCATCATGGAAGTGCCATGTTCGTGCGCGTCAACCAGCAGCGCAACAAGGACGGCTCGGTGCGCCAGTACCTGCAGGTCATCGAGGCCATCCGGGTCAACGGCAAGCCCCGCCAGCGGGTCATCGCCACCATCGGCCGCTGGGACCAGCCCGAGGGCCGGGCCCGGGTCGATGCCATCCTGGAGGCCCTCAGCCAGTTTGCCGACAAGCTCACCGTCCTCAACCTCCAGAAGGACCTCAGGGGCGAGGGCGGGCTGACGTGGGGGCCGGTGCTGGTCTTCCGGCGGCTGTGGGAGGAGCTGGGCCTGGCGCGCCTTTGGGGATGGCTTTGGGAGGAGACCCAGGTCGAGTTCGACCTGCCCGAGGCCGTCTTCGCCATGGTGCTCAACCGGCTGCTGGACCCCCCCTCCCGCAAGAGCCTGGTGGATGAGTGGCTGCCCACCATCTGGGAGCCCCGCTTTGCGAGCCTGAAGCTGCACCACTTCTACCGGGCGCTCACGTACGTGCATCGCTTTGCCCACCGGGTCGAGGACTTCTTGTTTGCCCGGTTCACCGACCTGTTCAACCAGGATCTGGAGCTCGTCCTCTGGGATACGACGACGGTGCGCTTTGAAGGCCGGGGGCCCGAGAAGCTGGCACAGTTCGGCAACGCCAAGGACAAACGCACCGACCGCCGGCAGATGGTGGTGGGGGTGCTGCTGACCCGGGACGGGTGGCCGCTGGCCCATGCCGTGTACCCTGGCAACCTCAACGACGTGACGGCCACGCTGGCCATCATCGGCCAGCTCAAGCACCGGTTTGCCTTCCAGAAGGTGCTCTTCGTGGCGGATCGGGGCGCGGTCGGGCGGCGGACCCTGGAGGCGCTGGAGCAGGCGGGCTTCGAGTACATCGTGGGCATGCGCATGCGGCGGGTCCGGGTGGTGCGGGACGAGGTCATCGGCTGCCCCGGGCGCTATCGGGTGGTGAGCCCGGCCCTGAAGGTCAAGGAAGTGGTCCGCGAAGGGCGCCGCTACATCCTGGCCTACAACCCCGAGGCGGCCGAACACGACCGGCAGGTCCGCGAAGAAGTGGTGGCCCGCCTGCGCCAGGCGCTGAAGGAGGGGAGCGCCGGTGATCTCATCCGCCACAGCCGCTACCGGCGCTACCTCACGATCCACCGGGACGCCGTGGAGATCAACGAGGCCGCCATTGAGGCGGATGCCCGCTACGACGGGAAGTTCGTGGTGCTGACCAACACGAACCGGGATGCCGCCGAGGTGGCGCAGAGCTACACCCATGATCCCCCGTCAAGACCTTTCCTCAAAGTAAGTCTTCAAGTTCACGCTGAGGCTGCGAGAGCCCCGCGCGTGGCTCGGCTGGCGTTTCCTCCGGACGACGCGGGGCGGTCCAGGATGCGTCCGACTCGATCCGCGAGCCAGGCCATCACCTGCGCGGTAGGATACGGCACCGCGTTCTGGTCGAGCACCGACAGCTTGGCCGCGTAGCGCTCGGGGCGGATGCCGGCAAACAGCTGACCCGTGCGCCACAGCGTCCAGGCAATCCGAGCCAGCTTAGCCGCCACGGCCACCACGGCCACTTGGTGCCCCTTGGTGGCCCGCAGGCGCAGGTAAAACGTCCGCAACGCCGGTGGCCCATGGCGAGCAGCCATGGCGGCGGCCTCCACCAGCGCCCAGCGCAACACGGCCGGGCCTTCCTTGCTGATGCCGCCCCGCCGATTCACCGTACCCGATTGTGTCACCCGCGGTGCGAGCCCCGCGTAGCTGACGACGTGCTTGCCCGAGGCAAAGCGCCAGGGGTCGCCCACGTACGCGTAGTACGTGGCCGCCGCGACGATGTGAAAACCCACGATGGACAACAGCTGCCGTACCGGCCGGCAGTGCCGGACCCGCTGGGCGATGTCCCGCTCCACGGCCCGCAGGTGCTCGGTAGTGGAGCGCAACTGCTCCAGCGCCACCGCCAGCCACACCCGCTCCCCCTCGGGAAGCGAAAGCCTCCACAGCTGCTCTAGGCGGAAGTTCATCGCTTCCTATTTCCCTCAAATCTTTGTGGTGGCGGGGCTAAGTCGTGATTCAAGGTGTCACCCTTCTGGCTACGCCAGGGGAACCCCCAGCAACTGGAAGATCCGCTGGTGCAGGGGTTCCGGCTCACCGAGCATCTGGATTTCCTGACCGGCCACCTCGACCGTGTGGCGCTGCAGCGTCTCCAGCTGCATCATCAGCCCTTCGAAGGACTGCCGGGGGTCCTCCTCCAGCAGGGGCTCAAGCGCCCGCTCCATGTGCCAGCGCACGTACAACGCCAGCATGCACAAAAAGGCGTGGGCCCGCACCCGGTCCTCCAGCCGGTGGTAGACCGGACGCAGGTCCAGGGCGCTTTTCATCGTGCGGAAGTTTTGCTCCAGGGTCCGCAGCGACTTGTGGGTATGATCCCCCTGGCCGGTAGTCCACGGCAGGGTAGCGACGGAAGTTTGCGAAGTTTCCCCGCCGTTGGGCGGGGTGGGGGGGCAAGCGCAGGGCAGGGCGGGTCCGTTTGACCTACTGGGCTTCGAGCCCGTGTCTTGTTTGGATTCGGGCCCGCCCTGCGCCAACCGCCCAACTGGGCCTGGCCGCTGCCAGGAAACCCGAATGGGTGTATGCCGTTTGGCCATCCCCACCGGACCTGCGCTTGCGACACCACGCAGCAGGGGGTCGGCAATGCGACGCTACATCGGGCTGGACGTGCATCGGGACTACTGCTATGCGCACCTGCTGGAAGCCGGCCAGGGCGAGGGAAGGCGCCTGCGCTTCCCCAACACGGCCGAAGGTTGGGCCGACTTCGTTGCACAGCTCGGCCCCGAGGATGCCGTGGCGCTCGAGGTGAGCAGCGGCGCCTTCCGGTTTTACGATATCTTGGCCGACCGGGCCGGGCAAGTGGTGGTGGTGGACGCCCGGGTGATGCGCCGGCTGGGCTCGCGCAAGCGCAAGACGGACCGGGACGACGCGAAGCTCTTGGCCGAGCGGCTGGCGCTGGGGACCTTGCCCGGGGTGTGGGTGCCGCCGGCGGCCATCCGGGAGCTTCGGGCGCTGGTGAATTTACGTCGCCAGCTGGTGGAGCAGCGCAGCCGGTGGAAGAACCAAATCCGGGCCGTGCTGCTGCGCCACGGCTACCGGGCTCCCCGGGGGCTGTGGCGGGCCCGCCGCCACCTAGAGCAGCTGTGGAGGCTTTCGCTTCCCGAGGGGGAGCGGGTGTGGCTGGCGGTGGCGCTGGAGCAGTTGCGCTCCACTACCGAGCACCTGCGGGCCGTGGAGCGGGACATCGCCCAGCGGGTCCGGCACTGCCGGCCGGTACGGCAGCTGTTGTCCATCGTGGGTTTTCACATCGTCGCGGCGGCCACGTACTACGCGTACGTGGGCGACCCCTGGCTGGCGTTGTACAGTAAGTGGCCACAACCCGCCCCCACCCGCACGGTGCGAAGCGGGTTTGCGGGCCATTCCCCGTAGAAAAACGCGGATGCGCGTAGACACAACCACAAAAGATGTAGCTATTGACACAGCGTGGTAAACGAGTTACGATGTAGGCACGATGTACGTGCGCACCGTCACTTCCAAGGGCATCCAATACGCCCAGCTTGCCCATAACGTCCGGGACCCCAAGACTGGACAGCCCCGGGCCCAGGTGCTGTACACCTTCGGCCGGGTCGACCAGCTCGACCTGGACGCGCTGCGCCGCCTGGTGCGCAGCATCGCCCGGTTCCTGCCCCCCGACGAGCAGGCCCAACTGCAGAAGGATCTCGGCATGGAGTGGCCCTTTCGGTACCTGGGCTCCCTGAAGCTGGGCGGGACGTGGCTTCTGGACGGGCTGTGGCGGCGGCTGGGCATCCAGAAGACCTTGCAGCGCCTGCTCGAAGCGTGCCACTACCAGACCCCCATCGAGCGGCTCCTCTTCGCCATGGTGGCCAACCGGGCCCTGGCGCCGTCCAGCAAGCTGGCCATCGAGAAGTGGGTGGCGCAGGACGTCTACATCGACCAGCTGCCCGCGGTGGAAGTCCACCAGCTCTACCGGGCCATGGACTTTCTGCTGGAGGCTGCCGAGGCGATCCAGCGCGAGGTCTTCTGGACGCTGGCCAACCTCTTCAACCTCGAAGTGGACGTCATCTTCTTCGATACGACGACGGCGTACTTCGAAATTGAGGGCGAGGACGCCGACGGGTTGCGCCGCTGGGGGCACAGCGCCGATGATCATCCGAAGATGGCCCAGGTGGTCATCGGCTTGGCCGTGACCCGGGACGGCATCCCGGTCCGCTGCTGGGTCTGGCCCGGCAACACCGGCGACCAGAACGTCGTGGCCGAGGTCAAACGGGATCTCAACGGCTGGAAGCTCAACCGGGTGGTCGTGGTGTTGGACACGGGCTTCAACTCCGAGGCGAACCGCCGCATCCTGCAGGGCGCCGGCGATCACTACATCATCGGGGAGAAGTTGCGGGTGGGCCCCCAGGGGGTGCCCGCGGAGGCGCTGCGCCGGGGCGGCAAGTACCGCAGGCTTCCCGACGGGCTGGAGATCAAGGAGGTCGTGGTCGGAGGGGATAGCGCCGCCCGCCGGCGCTTCGTCATCGTCCGCAACCCCGAGGAGGCCGAGCGGGACCGCCAGAAGCGGGAGTCCATCCTGGCCGAGCTTCGCCAGCGGCTCGAAGCGCTCAAACAGAAGCAGGGCGAGGCGCATACCAAGGCAGCCTGCGAGCTGCGGGCCCACGAGACCTTCGGCCGCTACCTGCGCCAGACGCGGGGCGCGCGACTGGTCATCGACGCGGCCAAGGTTCGCCGAGAAGCCGCCCTCGACGGGAAGTTTGTGATCAGCAGCTCCGACGACTTTTTGCCCGCCGAAGACCTGGTCTACGGCTACAAGCAACTCTGGCAGGTGGAACGGGTGCACCGGGACCTGAAGCACACGGTCGACGTCCGGCCGATGTACCACCGGCTCGACGACCGCATCCGGTCCCACGTGCTGCTGTGCTGGCTGGCCCTCCTCATGATCCGGGTGGCCGAGAACGAGACGGGCCAGACCTGGCGACAGATGCGGGATCTGGTCGCCCCCATCGACGTGGGCCGCCACGCCACCGCCCACGGCGAGGTCTGGCAGGTCCGCCCCCTCACCGAAGAGCAGAAGGCGCTGTTTCAGGCCCTGAAGGTCGACCGACCGCCCCACTACCTGAAGATTGTGACGCCCACCCGAAAAACGGCGTAGATACAACCGCTTTGTCCACCTCAGCCCTTATAGATCCCGTCATGTCGCTCTTTGTCACCTTGAATTGTCGCTACGAGCTGTTCAACGCCAGCCTGGCGCTTTGCCTCGGGCAAGCACGTCGTCAGCTACGCGGGGCTCGCACCGCGGGTGACACAATCGGGCACGGTGAATCGGCGGGGCGGCATCAGCAAGGAAGGCCCGGCCGTGTTGCGCTGGGCGCTGGTGGAGGCCGCCGCCATGGCTGCTCGCCATGGGCCACCGGCGTTGCGGACGTTTTACCTGCGCCTGCGGGCCACCAAGGGGCACCAAGTGGCCGTGGTGGCCGTGGCGGCTAAGCTGGCTCGGATTGCCTGGACGCTGTGGCGCACGGGTCAGCTGTTTGCCGGCATCCGCCCCGAGCGCTACGCGGCCAAGCTGTCGGTGCTCGACCAGAACGCGGTGCCGTATCCTACCGCGCAGGTGATGGCCTGGCTCGCGGATCGAGTCGGACGCATCCTGGACCGCCCCGCGTCGTCCGGAGGAAACGCCAGCCGAGCCACGCGCGGGGCTCTCGCAGCCTCAGCGTGAACTTGAAGACTTACTTTGAGGAAAGGTCTTGACGGGGGATCATGGGTGTACGTCGCCTGCACCTTCGGGGCGTCCATCCGGTCGACGGGCACGTTGGTGCGCAGCACGTAAAACCCGTCCAGCTCCGCCTCCCGGGCGATGGAGGCCTCCTTGCGCCGGAAGGCGAAGTGGCCGTCGCGGATCTCCAGCTGGAAGTGCTTGCCCACCTTCCAGCGGCCCAGCACCTTGCCCACGGCCACCCCGATCTCGTCGGCCGTCAGGGGCTTGCGGCGGCGACGGCGCACCCGGGCTTCGATTTTGGCCAGCTCCCGCTCCGTGGCCAAAAGCAGCGCCTCGCGCTTTTGCCGGCGCTCCTCGGCCACCAGGGGATTGTAGCAGACCACCAGCCGCTCCCCGGGCCGCTCGGGGTCGGCGATCTCCGCCAGGTCCCGCCGGTCGAACAGGCCCGGCTGAAAGAACCCTTCATCCCGCAGCTTCTGGATCTCCGGGGCCCGCAGGGCCGTGATCCACCCAAAGCCCACCGCCTCCAAATCGGCCAGCCGGGCCTTGACGATCATGCCCCGGTCGCCGACAAAGACCACGTAGTCGATGCCAAAGCGCGCCCGGATCCGGGCGATCTGGGCCGGCAGCGTCTCGGGATCCCCCACGTCGCCGGGGAACACCTCCACGGCCACGGGACACCCCTCGTCGTTGGTGAGCAGCCCCACGCAAAACTGTCGCTTGCCCCGCTTCTTGTCCCGGTTGTACCCGAAGCGGGCCAACGGGCAGGTCTTGCCCCCCAGGTACACGCTCGTGAGATCGTAGAGCACCATGGCGTTGGGGGTCAGGTGCCGGCGCGCCAGCTGGGCCTCGATGGCCGCCTGGCGGGCCAGCAGCTCGTCCATGGCCCGGTAGACGTCGTTGACGTCCTCGCCGTTGTGGGGCAACCGCAGAAGCTGCGGCAACGTGGTGGTCGTCCACCACAGGGTCCCGCCCAGCTTGGAGGAGGGCCGCAGGATGCGCATGACGACGACGGCCAGGGCCACGCGCACCCAGTCGGCCGAGCGGGAGTAGAGCACCTGGTCGAGGCCCAGCTGGCGGATCATGCCCACAACGGCGGCGACGGCCCCGTGCTGGCGGGACTGGCGGATCTTCACCGTCTGCGGCACCGGCGCCACCGGCTCGCCCCGCAGGGCTCGCCGGACCAGCTCCAGGACGGCTTCCGGCAGGTGGGAGAGGTTGGCCAGGGTCCGGTGCTTGACCTTGCCGCCTTCCCGGTAGGTCTGGCGCAGCAGGTGGTAGGTGTAGACCTTGTCGCCCTGCCGGCGGCGGATGGTCTCGATGTGCATGGCACTGGATACGCGTCTCATGGCTCAGTAATACCATACAACAGCCTCCATGGCAAGACATCATGGCCATACTCTTGGCTACATTTGCACGCGTTCAACCTGTTTGAATGCCCACCGCTATGCGGGTCCTGCCCACTACCAGCCCCTGAACTTCCGTCTAGGTGGCGGCGGGCCCGCCACAGCCCCCGGGGAGCCCGGTAGCCGTGGCGCAGCAGCACGGCCCGGATTTGGTTCTTCCACCGGCTGCGCTGCTCCACCAGCTGGCGACGTAAATTCACCAGCGCCCGAAGCTCCCGGATGGCCGCCGGCGGCACCCACACCCCGGGCAAGGTCCCCAGCGCCAGCCGCTCGGCCAAGAGCTTCGCGTCGTCCCGGTCCGTCTTGCGCTTGCGCGAGCCCAGCCGGCGCATCACCCGGGCGTCCACCACCACCACTTGCCCGGCCCGGTCGGCCAAGATATCGTAAAATCGGAAGGCGCCGCTGCTCACCTCGAGCGCCACGGCATCCTCGGGGCCGAGCTGTGCAACGAAGTCGGCCCAACCTTCGGCCGTGTTGGGGAAGCGCAGGCGCCTTCCCTCGCCCTGGCCGGCTTCCAGCAGGTGCGCATAGCAGTAGTCCCGATGCACGCCCAGCCCGATGTAGCGTCGCATTGCCGACCCCCTGCTGCGTGGTGTCGCAAGCGCAGGTCCGGTGGGGATGGCCAAACGGCATACACCCATTCGGGTTTCCTGGCAGCGGCCAGGCCCAGTTGGGCGGTTGGCGCAGGGCGGGCCCGAATCCAAACAAGACACGGGCTCGAAGCCCAGTAGGTCAAACGGACCCGCCCTGCCCTGCGCTTGCCCCCCCACCCCGCCCAACGGCGGGGAAACTTCGCAAACTTCCGTCGCTACCCTGCCGTGGACTACCGGCCAAGGGGATCATACCCACAAGGGGCTGTTGGAGGTAGAGGCGAGCTTTCGCACCCTCAAGACGCCGCTCGAGATCCAGCCGGTCTACCATTGGTCGGAGCTTGGGGTGCGGGGTCACATCACCAGCGCCGTGCTGGCGCTGTTGCTGGCGCGGCTCATCGAACGCCGCCTGGAGAAGGCCGGCATGCCCCAGCGGGCGCGCACGGCGCTGGCTACGCTGGCCGGCATCGACGAGGTGGAGATCGAGCTGGGCGGTCGCCGGCTGGTGCGGGTGGCCCGCCTCACCGATGAGCAGCGTCGGCTCTGGGAGGCGCTGCAGGTGCCGCCGTTGCCGGCTTTTCGGGTCGCGTAGTGGCAACGCCCTTCTTTCAAGGCTGCCACCATGAGCATCGCCGATTTGAGTGTTCAAGTTGGGTTTGAGGCATTGGCCCCCAGTGCCCGAACGTACCTGGAGGGCCTCAGCCGGTCTCGCAGCGGGCATTTGCGGGAGCAGATGGAGCGCATCGTGACCCTGGCCGAAAGCTGCCCCTCCGATGTGCTGGAGCAAGCCATGCAGCGGGCCATTCGCTTCGAGGCCTACGGCTACGGCATCCTCAAGCGCCTGGTGGACCGACTGCAGAAGGCGCCCACGAGCCTGCCCCAGCCGGCCAAGCCAGCAGCCCAGAGCCGCGTCGTCCTGCCCTATCGGGTCGAGGTGGAGCGCCGAGATCTGACGTACTACCAGGAGGTGGCCCGATGATTCGCACCATTGCTCCGGCCGATCGGGCCCGCGTCGAGCAGGGCCTCAAGCGGTTGAAGCTGCGCCGCATCCGGGAGATGCTGGACGCCGTCAGCGAGCTGGCCCTTCAGGAAGAGCCGTCTTACCTCGACTTCCTGGCGTATCTCGTGGAGGCCGAGGTGCAGGCCCGGGAAGCCACCCAGCGGGACAAGCGCCTGAAGGCCAGACCATCCGGGACCTGGCCACGCTGCAGTTCGTGGAGGCGCATGAGTCGCTTGTCCTCTTGGGGCCCCCGGGCGTGGGGAAAAGCCACTTGGCCATTGGCCTGGGCATCGAAGCCATCAGCCGGGGCTACCGGGTGCTCTTCCTGACGGTGCAGGACCTGGTGCAGGAGCTGTACTCGACGCTTGCCGATGGCAGCACGGCCCAGAAGCTGAAGGCCATCCTGTCCCACGATCTCATCATCCTGGATGAGCTGGGCTATTTGAAGATGGACGCCACCGCCTCGGACTATCTGTTTCAACTGGTGGCCAAGGCCTATGAACGGCGCTCGCTCATCGTGACGAGCAACCTGGAGTTCCAGGAATGGGGATCGCTCTTCGATAGCCCGGCCACCGCCGCGGCGGTGCTGGATCGGCTGCTGCACCACGCCCACGTCATCACCCTCAAGGGCGAAAGCTACCGGATGCGCAGCCGGCTGGCGCCGCCCAAGGCCAACGGCACCCTGCCCGAAGGCTCGGCGGCCCCCGCCCTACGGGCGGGGGGCAGAGGGGAGGGAGGGACCCCCACGTAGATCCCGCCATCTACCTGGCCACGACTGCGGGATTTTCGTGGCCAAAAGTGCGGTTTCTCAAGTGGCCGTTGACACCGCCCTTGCGGCGCACCCGAGGACGCTCCAGGCGCACCTTGCGCCCTGCGATGACCGCCCAGCCGGGCTCATGGCCGTGGCGGTACGCCTGCCGGTCGGCTCGGTGTTTGCCCTTGGGCCCCACAAGCTCGGTGACTTCGTTCTCCATGGTCGCCTGCAGCACGGCCAACCCGACGTGGACGCAGAGAGCCATCAGGCCCTTCCGGGCCGCCTCGGCGATGCGGCGCAACGGGATCTCGACCTGCTCCGGCAGCCATCGCAGGGCGCGGACCTCCTGCTGGCTGGCCTGGCGGACCTTTCCCTCGGGCGTCACGACATGGTACGATGGCACCGGCGGCTCCTCCCATCCATTGGGTTTGCTCGCCCCTGTTCTACCACAGGGGTTCCCGGAGCCGCCATCTCAATTTCTACGGACTACGGGACATCCTCCGCACCGCTCTCGCCCGCTTCGTGAGCGAAACCTTACACGATGCCGCAGGGCTTCCTTTCCGAAGGAGTTGACGAGGCGCCGCCGCCTCGATGACGCAAGCATACCAGCAGAGACCTCGTCAGAGCGCGGCGCGACAAGCGGTCTGCAGGAACGCCTCGATCTCGTCTTGCGAAGGCAATGCCGTCATAGCTCCGCGCACCTGTACGGTCAGCGCACCAGCCGCGTTGGCTGCTCTCAGGATAGCCCGTAGTTCCTCCGCTGTGCACTGACGGGCCGCATCCTCGATGCTACAGCGCTGACGCTCGGCGAGGCGCCACAATCTCCACAGGAAGGCCGCCAAGAACGCGTCACCCGCCCCGGTAGTGTCCACGGCCCGCACTCGAAACGCGTCGGCCCGAGCGTACTGGCCGTTACCGCCTACCGCCCAGCTTCCGGCTGCCCCCTCGGTCACAACGACAAGCGCCAGGTTCGGATAAGCTTCGTGCAGGCGTCGAGCCCCTTCGACCGTTCCGCTACCCGAGAGCAGCTCCAGCTCTTCCCTGCTCATCTTGAGGAGGTGCGCGTACGCCAGCACACGCTCGATCTCTACCCGTGCCCGTCCCGGTTCTGCCCACAGCGCCTCCCGGTAGTTTACGTCCAGTGAAATGGTTACTCTGCCCCGCCGTGCCTCTTCGAGGGCTCTTAACAGGGCGCTACGGCCTGGCTCTTCGGCCAGAGTAATGGTACCGTGGTGCAAGATACTGGCGCCCTTGACCACTTCCGGAGACAGGTCCTCTGGCCGCAGTAGCGTGTCCGCACCCGGCTTGCGGTAGAAGACAAACTCCCTCTCCCCATCTTCACGAATTCCCACGAACGCTAGGGTGGTCAGTGCCTCCCGGGTTAGGCGCATGCCCTGAACGTCCACGCCGGCTTGGGCAAGGAATCTTCGCAGAAACCGCCCGAAGGGGTCGTCCCCTACCACCCCCACGAATCTCACTGGCACCCCGAGCCTTGCCAGGCCTACCGCGACGTTGGCCGGTGCCCCTCCTGGGCAGCACTCGAACGAGGAGACATCCTCAAGCGGTCTACCCGTCTGTTGCGACACCATGTCGATAAGCGCTTCGCCGACGACAAGGGCGTAGGAGATAGCAACCACCTCATCTCACGGCCAGATGGAGTTCATGCGCCAGACGTCCACGGATGACGCATACGCCTGCCCGCCTTGGGCAACCAAGGCAACCCCGAGGCAGTCGGGCCGTTGCGGATAAACCCTGGTAGCGATACACACCCGCCCGTTGGCGAAGACCTCCACCACGGAACGGTCGACGAAGACACGGAGCTGCAGAGCCTCACCGGCTGCGAGCTGAAGCGGTGCTTCCTCTCCCCCAACCCGGAGGCACCCCGCTTGCTGGTCATACTCGATGATAGTCTGCTCGCTCCCATCGGGCGCTCGCAGGACGCTGAGGCCCGCTCGGTGCGCGCCCTCGCCTGCCCCAGCCCGGTTCGGCACGAACTCGGCGAGGATTTCGAGCGCGTCACCTCTCACGCCCGAAAGTTCCAGGGGTGCGGATTGGGCAACTGTCAGGTCTTCGAATCGCCAATGCTCTGCCCGAAGGAGTTGCACCTCAGGCGCAGGCTCACATCCGAGCGTGCCGTCGTGCCGCAGCGACAGGATGCGGGGGAGCGACATAACGCCTGACCATCCTGCGCGTATTTGCTCTGCTTCGCTTCGCTGCTCCTTCAGCCAGCCGAACATAATAGGCCGGCCCCTGTCATCGATGAAGACCTGCGGCGCATAGAAGGCGGGGCCATAATCCACCACTCCCCACCGTTCCGGTTCGAACCGGTGACGCTCGTATTTGCCCACGAAGTAGATGGGGTTGCTGTGGGGCGACACGATCAGCACGTGCCGTCCGTCGAGCGCGAAGAAGTTAGGGCACTCCCAGTTATAGCCGGTCTCCTCGAGCTTGCCAACGCAGAGGGGGTGAAGGAACGACCAGTCGTAAAGGTTGGTCGACCGGTAGAGGAGCACCGCTCCGCCCACACCCTTGATCCCCGATCCGAGGGCCATGTACCAGCCGTCGTCTTCTTTCCACACGTATGGGTCGCGAAAACCCCACAGGTCGAAACCTTCAGGCCGAGCGCCAATGACAGGGTTGCCGCTGTACTTTGTGAAATGAACCCCGTCCGTGCTGGTGGCCAGACACTGGACCTCCGGGTCCACACCCGTGTAAACGAGAGTCAGCACACCGCCGTTGTCGACGGCACAGCCCGACCAGACGCCTGCACTATCTGCCGGCGTGGGCCCCGGTGCCAAGGCAATCGGGAGATGGCGCCAGTGAACGAGATCCTGGCTCACCGCATGCCCCCAGTAGATGGTGCCCCCTCGCCCCTCGTGCACCGGAGCGTGCGGATTGTGCTGGTAGAACATGTGGTATTCGCCACGCCACTGGATGAGCCCATTCGGGTCGTTCATCCAGTTGGCAGGTGGCACAAAATGGTACGCCGGGCGATGTGGATCCCGATGCAGCTCTTGTCCCATTGCTTCGGACAATGCCTCCTCCATCAACTACACGGTCCTTCCTCTGCTCTAACGGCGGTTATGAGAGACGCTTCTGGGCTTCTAGTACTCTAGTATTTAAGTCCGCTCATCGAAATGCCCTCGATGACGTACCGACCGCGCCCCGATCCGCCACGAAGAGCACCTTCCGGAAGGCAAACCGGTGCTTGAGCTCGCCGATGATGGCCAGCGTGGCCTTCTCGTCGTTGAGGTTGCCGGGGTACACGGCATGGGCCAGCGGCCACCCGTAGAAAGACCTGCGCGTCATGGCGGGCTTTGAGCGCATCGAAGGGCCCCAACAAGGCCCGCAACTGTGAGACTCCAGTCCGACCAATGGTAGACCGGCTCGATCTCCAGCGGCGTCTTGAGGGTGCGAGAGCTCGCCTCCACCTCCAGCAGCCCTTTGTGAGCCAGGGCCACCTCCACCGGCGCCAAGGTCGAGGTGACGTAGCGGGCATCGTCGAGGATGCCGGCTCGGTGGAGCTGGGGAGGGTTTGCCTCGGTGACGAGGTAGTGGCGGGCCGGACCCTTGAGGTACTGGCGCCAGGCCGAAGGACCTTGCCGCAGCGCCTCGGCCAGGCGGGTCACCATTTCGGCTCGCCGCGGCCGGTCCTCTCCCGCCGCGGGGTTGTAGCAGACCAACACCCGCCGATGGCCTTTCCGGTGCAGCTCCTTGACGAGGAGATTGGGCCGCACCTGCCGGTAGCGGCCGACCGTGGCCAAGGCCCCCCGGTCCATCTGCCAGAGCAACCGATCCACACGAGGTAAGGGATGCCGGCCTGCTCCAGGGCCTCTAGTGGCGCGTAACGGAAGTGCGTTTATTTCCAATCACCGCTCTCGAGGCCTGGCTTTGGCCAGGATTTGGTCGGGGGTCTTGACCCAGACAAAGGGCTTGGCATCCTCCTTCCAGGCTTCGATGAATCGCCGGATGGTGGCGACCAGCATGTCGACGTCGTAAAAGTTGCCCCGGCGCAAAGCCTGGCTCTGGAGGATCCCGAACCAAATCTCCACCAGGTTGAGCCAGGAGGCGCCCGTCGGCGTGAAGTGCAGCGTGAAGCGGGGATGACGCTGAAGCCACCGCTTGACCGTCGGGTGCTTGTGGGTGGCGTAGTTGTCGAGGATCAGGTGAAGCTCGCCGTCGGGGTGGGTCGTGTCCAGGCGTCGCAGGAAGCGGAGGAACTCCTGGTGGCGATGGCGTCGGTAGCACTCGCCCTCGACCTCACCGGTGGCGAGGTTCAGGGCGGCAAAGAGGGTGACGGTGCCGTGGCGCTCGTAGTCATGGCTGCGTCGTTCCACCTGGCCAGGCCGCAGCGGCAGCAGGGGTTGCGTGCGGTTGATGGCTTGGATCTGGCTCTTCTCGTCCACGCAGAGCACCAGAGCATTTTCGGGAGGGTGCAGGTACAGCCCGACGATGTCGACTACCTTGGCTTCCAGCTCCGGGTCCCGGCTGTACTTGAAGGTCTCGACCCGATGCGGTTGCAGCTGGTAGCGACGCCAGATGCGATGGACGGTCATGTGGCTGACGCCCTGGGCCCGGGCCAGCCGCCGCGTGCTCCAGTGGGTGCGAGGCTCCGGGGGCGTCAGCGTCTGGGCCACGATGGCGCTCACCTTGTCCGGGCCGTAGGTCCGCGGGCGGCCCGAACGAGGGGCCTCCTTCAGACCCTCCAGCCGATGCTGGGCAAAGCGGGTTCGCCACAGGCCCACCGTCGGCAGCGAGCAGCCCAGCGCCGCGGCGATCTCCCGGTTCATCTTCCCTTCCGCCGCGGCCAGGATGATGCGGGCCCGCAACACGTCCCGCTGCGGAGCTGTTCGCGTCCGGACGGTCTGCTCCAAAGTGCTTCGCTCCTCGTCGGTCAGTTCGATGGGCGGTGCGTACTTCATGAGCCCATGGTATCACAAGCCAGGACTGGAAAACAAGTGAATTGGGTTACGCGACACTAGCCGGAAGTTCAGGGGCTGGTAGCGGGCAGGACCCGCATAGCGGTGGGCATTCAAACCGGTTGAACGCGTGCCAATGTAGCCAAGAGTATGGCCCTAAGGTATTGCCTTGACAGTTGTCATGTGCTACCATTGAGCCATGAGGTGCGTATCCAGTGCCATGCACATCGAGACCATCCGCCGCCGGCAGGGCGACAAGGTCTACACCTACCACCTGCTGCGCCAGACCTACCGGGAAGGCGGCAAGGTGAAGCACCGGACCCTGGCCAACCTCTCCCACCTGCCGGAAGCCGTCCTGGAGCTGGTCCGGCGAGCCCTGCGGGGCGAGCCGGTGGCGCCGGTGCCGCAGACGGTAAAGATTCGCCAGTCCCGCCAGCACGGGGCCGTCGCCGCCGTCGTGGGCATGATCCGCCAGCTGGGCCTGGACCAGGTGCTCTACTCCCGCTCGGCCGACTGGGTGCGCTTGGCCCTGGCCGTCGTCGTCATGCGCATCCTGCGGCCCTCCTCCAAGCTGGGCGGGACTTTGTGGTGGACGACCACCACGTTGCCGCAGCTTCTGCGGTTGCCGCACAATGGCGAGGACGTCAACGACGTCTACCGGGCCATGGACGAGCTGCTGGCCCGTCAGGCCGCTATCGAGGCGAAGCTGGCGCGCCGGCACCTGACGGCCAACGCCCTCGTCTTGTACGACCTGACGAGCGTCTCATCTGGAGGGCAAGACCTGCCCGTTCGCCCGCTTCGGGTACAACCGGGACAAGAAGCGGGGCAAGAAGCAGTTCTGCGTGGGCTGCTCACCAACGACGAGGGGTGTCCCGTGGCCGTGGAGGTGTTCCCCGGCGACGTGGGGGATCCCGAGACGCTGCAGGCCCAGATTGCCCGGGTCCGGGCTCGGTTCGGCATTGAGTACGTCGTGTTCGTCGGCGACCGGGGCATGATCGTCAAGGCCCGATTGAGCGATTTGGAGGCGGTGGGCTTCGGGTGGATCACGGCCCTACGGGCGCCGGAGATCCAGAAGCTGCGGGATGAAGGGTTCTTTCAGCCGGGCCTGTTCGACCGGCGGGACCTGGCGGAGATCGCCGACCCCGAGCGGCCCGGGGAGCGGCTGGTGGTCTGCTACAATCCGCTGGTGGCCGAGGAGCGCCGGCAAAAGCGCGAGGCGCTGCTTTCGGCCACGGAGCGGGAGCTGGCCAAAATCGAAGCCCGGGTGCGCCGTCGCCGCCGCAAGCCCCTGACGGCCGACGAAATCGGGGTGGCCGTGGGCAAGGTCCTGGGCCGCTGGAAGGTGGGCAAGCACTTCCAGCTGGAGATCCGCGACGGCCACTTCGCCTTCCGGCGCAAGGAGGCCTCCATCGCCCGGGAGGCGGAGCTGGACGGGTTTTACGTGCTGCGCACCAACGTGCCGGCCGACCGGATGGAGCCGGCCAAGGTGCAGGCCACGTACAAATCGTTGCGGGCCCTGGAGCAAAACTTCCGCACGATGAAAAGCGCCCTGGACCTGCGTCCGGTCTACCACCGGCTGGAGGACCGGGTGCGGGCCCACGCCTTTTTGTGCATGCTGGCGTTGTATGTGCGCTGGCACATGGAGCGGGCGCTTGAGCCCCTGCTGGCGGAGGACCCCCGGCGGTCCTTCGAGGGGCTGATGATGCAGCTGGAGACGCTGCAGCGCCACACGGTCGAGGTGGCCGGTCAGGAAATCCAGATGCTCGGCGAGCCTGAGCCGCTGCACCAGCGGCTCTTCCAGTTGCTGGGGGTTCCCCTGGCGTAGCCAGAAGCCTGAACGCTTGAATCCCACTCCGTTGGCGTCATTGCCGTGATTTGAGGGATATCGGGGTTGCTGAACTTCCGACTAGCTTCTCGTCTCTGACCGTGCCCCGGTCCGCCACCACCCTGAAGTTTGCCACCGCACGCTGCCCGGAAGTGCTGGGCCGCCTGCGCAAAGCTCTGCTCTGTCCGGGCACGGTGCTGGACGTGGGCCGGACGCTGACCCACAAGAACCGCATCGTGCGCCTCCTCCTGCAGGGGATATCGGTGCTGGAAATCGCCCGCCACCGGTCGGCGCCTGCCTCAAACCGAGTTGTTCCTGTCTTGGACTCCCATGACTAAACCGACTCCCTCTCTATAAACGGGCACTCGAGTACCTGTTGAACCGGGGGCAACGAGGCGAAACGCCGCTCGGCCTCGAGGAGGTAATTGACCGCCCACCACCCCATCTGATAGTGGGGAAGCTGGACGGTGGATAAGGCGGGACGTAGGTGGGCGGCGATGATCTCCTGGTTATCAAAGCCCATCACGGCTAGGTCATCTGGAATCCGCAGCCCAAGCTCACGAGCGGCTGCATACACGCCCATGGCCGTGCGGTCATTAAAGCAGAAGACGGCAGTAGGAGGGTTCGACAGCGCCATCAGCTGCCGGAGCCCTTCGTATCCACGCTCTTGTTCCTCTCCCTCCATGTACACGACCAGTTCTTCGTCGAAGGGTACGCCATAGGCTGCTAGCGCCTGACGGTAACCCTGGAGGCGACCGGATGCCGCTGGGATCGGCAGGTCCTTGTTCAAGAACCCGATCCGCCGATGGCCTTTCCGAAGCAGTATTTCCGTGGCGAGCCTCCCGCCCTGAACCTCGTCAGGTACCACAGACGGCAAGGACCTGTCCTCTGCGTAGCAGTTGACGAGGATGGCCGCCGTCTCCCGGAGGCACGCCGGTGGGTTGACGGCACGGTGGTACCACGATGAATAGATGATCCCCTCGACCTGGTACCCGAGCATGGTCTCTACGGCGGCCTCCTCCATCTCCTGTCGGTTGTCGGTGTTTACCAGCAAGAGGATCCGCTTATGAGCCCACGCCGCGTCCTGCGCACCCTTGATGATTAGACCCGCGAATGGGGTGGTGGCGACCTGGTCGGTGACAAACCCGATCAGCTGGGATCGCCCCCGCCGCAACCCCTGAGCCACCGCATTCGGTCGATAGGCTAACTGCTCGACAGCCTTCCAAACGCGAGCCCGGGTCTCTTCGGAGATGCGTACGTTGGGCTTCCCGTTGAGTACGAACGAAACGGTGGTTTGCGACACACCGGCCAACCTAGCCACGTCGGTCGTTGTCGGTGCTCGCCTAACTGATCTTCTTACCACCTGCACACGCCTCCCGCTTACAGCGCTGACCCCTGGGGCTACTTACCGGGGCCGCCTTGCCTTCGCCGGTAACAGCGCTGGGAACGGAGCGTGGGGCTCCAACTGGTACCAGTAGGCCACCGAAGACACGTCATCGCTCCGTTCGAACAGGTTGTTGCCGTCATGACCGATTTGCTGGACCGTTACCTTGAGGTCCTGCTCAAAAAAGACGGGGTCCATTAGATGCCAGCGGTAGAGGCCGTGCATCGGAACAGCATCCCTGCTGTACGGGCTCGCGGTGGTGTTGTCGCTGATGGCGTAAAACGGGTAACCCAGATAGGGCGTTGAGTAGTTGACCACGCAGATGCTTCCGTCAGGCCGCCGTTCCTGAAAGGCCCATGCCCCGCCGAAGTAGTCCTCGGTCCCTGTGGTGCAGATGGTCGGCCAGTCCTGGTCGCCGTCAATGTAGAATTTGAACTCGCCCTCGCCCCACCAGTACCGCTCCAGGACCGCCACTGCTAGGTAAGTACCCACGTACTTGCCCTGTCCCCGGATTCCGTCCACGACGGTGTAGTCTCGTTTGGGCGTGGTGACCTTCTCTCTTCTCCGTTGGGCGTGGAAGTAGGCGGCTCGCTCGGGTAGTTCGTCCGTCAGCAGGAAGTCGACCTGGTAAAAGAAGGCTTCGATGTCGGCCGGATGGTCGCTGGCGATCGCAATCTTAGCGCCCTCCCGGAACGGCATGGGAAAGTAGCAATTCATCCCTCCAGACGGAGCGACGACGATGGGAAGCGAGTTGACCACACAACGGGTCCCAAAGCCGTTGCAGAAAAAGTCGCCCAGGGGCACCTCCACCGACGGCGTCTCCTCTGAGTCCCAGTACATCCGGAGTACCAGGTCCCGTAGCACGAAGTTCGCCTCGGGGGTCTGGTCCGAAACAGTCATCCAGAGGTGGGTGATGACGCCAGGGCCCTGAATCTCGGCTAGACTGACTGTCTCATCTCGACGTAAGGAGATAAACGCCCGTCCCTTCCGACCCGTCCCGAGTCTGCTAGCTGCTTTTCCGCCCGCCCCCTTATCACCGTGGGGATTCTCAGGGCTGATGGACCGCGACCGCGCGTTCATCAGAAAATGGGCGCTTCCCAAACCCGTGCTCCAGGATGCAAGCATCAAACTCCCCCCTCACCGCCTCAGCCCTTTGTCGCGCCGCTTTCCAGGCCGCGAATGATGGTTCGGTTCAGGGCGAAGAAGACCAGGAGGATCGGCAGGATCGTGATCGATACAGCTGCAAACGTCGCCGTCCAATCAGTAGCCCCCATCTGCCCAACGTAATCCTGCAGACCTAGCGGGACAGTCTTTAAAGCGTTCTTGAGGACGAACGTGTTAGCGAAGATGAAATCGTTCCAGATGAAGGTGCCATTAACGAACACCACCGTTGTAATGGTGTTGATCGACATGGGGAGGACGATCTTGAAGAACAAAGAATAGGCGTTGACGCCATCGAGTACCGCCGCCTCAATGGTTTCCTTCGGAATGAACTTGAGGAAGCTCACGAAGAGGTAGATCGATATTGGGAGCGCAAACCCTACCGCGGGGATGATCAATGACAAGTAGCTATTGAGAATCCCCATGCTACGATAAGTCAAGAAGAGTGGAATCAGTGCGACCTGTGCCGGGACAATAATACCCGACAGAAAGAAGGCCAGCACTGCGTTCCGAAAACGGAACCGAAGGACCTCGATCGCGTAGGAAGCCATAAGGCTCAAGACCACAATGGCGGCGCAGGAGAGACTGGTGACGACAAGGCTGTTCTTGATGTACAGCCGGAGGTTACCCTTCTCTAGGGCGCGCGTATAGTTCTCCAGGGTTAATGAGGTTGGCAGGCTGAAGGGGTTGCCCTCGGCGAACTCCGCCTGCGGTCGCAGGCTCGTCAGGAACACCCACAGAATCGGGTAGACCTGGATTGCCAACACACCAACAACGATCAGCGTAAAAGCCGCCCGGGCAACGGTATGCCGCGAACTCACGAAAGCTCTTCTCCTTCCGCCCGCCGGAAGCGGAGGATAAGCGCCACGGCCAGTACGCACTCCATTACGATGAAGACGGCAATGGTACTCGCGTAGCCGAAGTCCAGGTTCGTAAAGGCAGTCTTGTACATATACGTGGTGACTAGTTCGGTGGCGTGTCCGGGACCACCATTAGTCAGTAGGTACGGGATGTCGAAGCCCCGCAAGGTGTACGTGGTCGCCATAATCATGGTAGTGACGAAGACCGGCCTGATGGTCGGAAACCGAACGTACCGGAACACGTTCCACTCCGTGCCCCCGTCGATGCGCGCCGCTTCCTCCATCTCTTTGGGTACCGCGATCAGCGCCGCGTAAAGGATGATCATGTAGAACCCCATGAAGCGCCAGCCCTCCGGCACCGACACTGCGACTAGTGCTGTCTTAAGGTTGGAGAGCCACGGGGTTGCCAGGTGTTCGAGACCTAGCTTCGTCAGAAGGAGATTGATGAGACCCAGCGGTTCATAAGAATACAATTTCTGGAACATATAGGCGATCGCAACCGTTGTGATCACGCTTGGGACGAAATAGAGTGTCTTAATGGTTTCTCGGACCCGAGAGACGTAGGTAAGCAAGCTGGCGAGCAGCAAGCCTATCACCAGCTGGATGAACAGGTTGATCGCGACAAACACGGCCGAGTTGAAAAGCGACTGCCAGAAGACCGTGTCGCGTGTGAACAGTCTGACATAGTTCTGCAGCCCCACGAACTCCATCTCGAAGATTCCGTTCCACTCGTAAAGGCTCATAATAAGCGACCGCACGATCGGCGTGAAGACCGCGAACAAATACAGCACAAGCGGCGGTATCAAGAATATGCACACGGCTGTTCTGGTTCGGAGGACCTTCATGGTTGACGGCCACCTTCTCGCCTAGGGCCATCCTGGCAGCCAGCGCACGATTTCGCTGCGACAGCTGCCAGGATTGACCACACATGCTTCTCCTTGGCGGAGCTGTTACTTGCCGAAGAACCTAGGTGCGTTCTCTTTGATCACTACGTCCCACAAGTTCGTTCCCTGGACATGACGGCTCCTTGACAACCTAAACCGGCACAGCCGGGCAAGAAATTTCGCAGGGCAGCAGGAGTCCGGCCGAAGGGCGCGAACTGGCGCCACGACGGGATCCGGAGACGTTCGCGGGGGTCAAAGGTGACCCGGAAACGGCTGCCCGTATGGCGATGCGGAGCGCGGACCCGGTGAGCTGGCCGCTGCCGAGCTCACGGCGGACCAGCGCAAAGCGCTGCGGGAGTGGAAGTTCGGCCAGAAGGTCGAGCACCGGCTCTGGCTGCGGGCTTCCATCATCTGGAGGCTGTTTCACCACCGTTCCTCGGTCGCACGAGTCGCCGCCTGCGTCGGCGTCACGGAGCGGACGGTCCGCAAGTGGCGGGACCGGTTCCTCGAGGCGGGCGTCGCCGGCCTCTACGATCGACCCCGCTCGGGGCGACCGCCGCGCTTTGGCCCGGAGCAGCGCTGCGAGGTGATCGCCCTGGCCTGCGACGCCCCCGCCAACTACGGCTTCGAAGGCCAGACGCTCTGGACGTACGACACCCTCACCGATGCCGTCCGACGGACCCTCGGTTTGCCGATGAGCCGGAGCAGCATCTGGCGGACCCTGGAGCAAAACGCCCTGCGGCCTCACCGGGTGCGCATGTGGCTGCACAGCCCGACCCGGACTTCAAGCCGAAGGTGAACCGCATCGTCGGCCTGTACCGGGACCCACCGGACGATGCCGTCATCTTGTGCATCGACGAAAAGACCGGGATGCAGGCGCTGGAGCGCAAGCACGAGACGCGCCGCGCGATCCCCGGCAGGCCCGGGCGCTGCGAGTACGAATACATCCGCCATGGGACCCAGTCGCTGTTGGCCGCCTTCGACATCCGTACCGGGCGCGTCACGGCGCGCTGCGGGCCGACGCGGACGGCGGAGGACCTGGTGAGCCTCCTGGAGGCAGTCGCCGAGGCGTACCGGGAGGCGGCGCGGATCATCGTGATCTGGGACAACCTCAACATCCACCATGACGGCCCGCAGGCGCGGTGGAGCCGCTTCAACGCCCGTCACGGCGGGAAGTTCGAGTTCGTGTACACGCCGCGGCATGCGTCGTGGGTGAACCAGGTGGAGATCTTCTTCTCCATCCTGCAGCGCCGGTGCCTCAAGCACGGGGACTTCCACTCCGCCGAGGAACTGCGAGAGCGCGTGCTGGCCTTCATCGCCCGGTGGAATACCGAGGAGGGTCACCCCTTCCACTGGACCTTCCGGGGGTACCCGATGCAGGAGAGGGCGGTGGCATAAGTGCCGCCAAGGCCTCCTTGGTGGGACCGGCCCGAGGTGCGTCGAGTCCTCAATGAGGCAGCCCGGGAGGAGATCCAGCAGCTCCTCACGGCCCGGGGGTTCACCCACCTGGGCGTGCTGAGCCGAGGCCGTCACCTGGTCATCTACGCGGAGGAGGGGGGCGAGAAGATGCCGCGCCTTCGCTTCGGCCGCATCGACCAAGGCCGGTACGCGCTGGACATGGCCAACCACCGCGGGGGGTGGGAGCCCACGCCCTTCACCGGAACCCTTGCCGAACTGTTCAGCCTGGTAACCGAGCAGTTCGGCTGGGTTCTCCTGGAGCTCTAGCCGCATCTTCCTCTCGCTCCTCTTGTGACGTTCCCGCGGCAGTGAACGAACTTGTGGGACGCACTACTAGGTGCGTTCTCTTTGATCACCGCATCCATCGTCCGAGCGAACTCCTCCGGACTCTGATATGTCTGCGCAAGCAGGAGGAGCGCCTGGCCGATCCGGGAGTTGGAGGCCGGGTCGAGCTCGGTGTCCCAGGGTACGCCAAACTGTTTGCCAAGTTGTTCGATGTCCTTGGCAAACGCTCGATAGAGTTCCGAGACCTTGCTGTCCCCCGGCAGTTCGTACTTGGTCGGGGGGAACTGCTCCTTGGCCGCATAGAGGGTTGGGTACCGATCGAGCAGATACCTGATGAACTCGCGGGTTATGTTGTCGAACTTCTTAGCGTTGAGTGCTAGGCCGATGCCTGAGACGACGAAATACTCATTGCGGGTCGTGCGGGCATTATCGGTCATCGGAAGCTTGAAGTAGCTGAGCTTCCCCTTGGTGCTGTCGGGCAGGCTGTCGCTAGTGAACGTGCCGAGCTCCCAGCTTCCCATGTAGTACATGGCTGCCTTGCCCGAGACGAACAGGTCACGGGCCTGCACGTAGTCGTGGGACGCGAATCCGGTTTGAAACGCGTTGTTCTTGCCCAGCTCATATACGAACCGGGCAGCCTGCATACCGATCGGGTCCTGGAGGGAGGCCTCCCCCCGCTTAAGTCGCATGATGTAGTCATTGCCTGTCATGCGGAACGGTATAAACGCAAGGTACCGTAGCAGGGGCCACTGCTCCTTACCAGCGACGGCGATCGGGATGTACCCCCTGCTTCGGAGAATCTTGGCGACCTCTACCAGTTCCTCCAGCGTCTCGGGTGGCTCGACACCGACATTCTTGAAGATATCTGTGTTGTACCAAAAGACCTCGAGGTGGAACTCCAGGGGAAGCAAGTAGAGGCTCCCATCGTCAAACCGGACGTAGTCCAGCGCGGCGGGTCTGAACTCGTCGAGCTTGCCGAATTCTCTAAGCAATTTCTCGACGTCGACCAACTCGCCTCTGTTCTTCAGCATCTCGGCGAAGACGGTGGGGTCGGTGTCGAACATTTCGGGCAGATCCCCAGCCGCGGCTAGAATCTCGAGCTTCTGCAGGTATGACGGACGATCCGGAGTGCTCTCCAAGGCGAGTTCGAAGTCGGGATGAATCTTCTGGAACTCGGCCGCAATCTCTTTGACGGTCTGGATAACGGGTCCGTCAACTGGCCTCGCAAAGAGCCAGGTGACCGTCTTTGCCTCTGCACGGCTACCTGCGGCTACGGCGCCAGCCAGGGCAGCCATGAGCATCAGAGCGAGCAAGTGCCTCGCGGACCTCATCAAGGGTGCCCTCCTAATTCGGCGTGGTCTATCCGTTACGGGTCCGATCCGGGACGCCAACTTGAAACCCTTGAAACGTCGCTGAACCTTCGCTCACGAACAGGCCCCATCTCCCCCCCTCCGGCTGTAGAGCCGAGTACTCATCGCCACCTGCCCAGCCACGTAGGCCACGCATGCTGTCCCGTCGACGATCACCTCCATCCGGTACGGTTTGCCAGGTTCCAGACGAACAGGCCTCTCAAGCTCAACGGCAAAGGGTTTGTCGCCGCCAATCTGCCACTGATGCTCGCCCCGAGGCGCCTTGCGCGGCCATTGGTCGAAGACCATGCGCTGGCTTTGGGGCTCGAGGCGGATGTAGTATGCCTCGTCCGGATCCGACCCGACCCGCAAGACCAGGCCACATCCCCGAGTACCTTCCTTAAAGATGACGTCGCCGGAGATTAGGCACGGGTCAACTAAGGGCTCGGCAAGGGCGAGCGCAAAGGAGTCCGGAACATCGGCTAGCAGGGCGTCGCTCTCGATGAGCCCCGCATGCGACGGGGCGTCTGACCTGCTGTACGACTGGCCCGTGGGCGGAACTCTAGACCAGGTACCGCACTCCGGGCTGAACGCCGGCCGGGTCGAATGCGAGAAGTAGGCTCGAAGTGACTCCGGCATCCGAACGCCTAGGCTGCCGTCGGGGCGCTGAACGATCTCATGGACGGCCATCGTCCCTCCCCACTGCCACTCCCCATAGTCGCTGTCACCGGTCTTGGTAGGAATCCAGCCGAAGACGTACCGGCGTACGCCGTCGGAGCAGGTCTTGGCGGCGTAGAAAGCTCGTCCGTCGAAAGTATCGTTAGCCGGAGCGGTCCACGGCCCTTGAAGGTCCTTGCTCATTCGGTAGTGGGTAGCGAAGCGCTCCGAGAAGCTTGAGTAGACCAGGTACCACCAGTCGCCCAGCTTGAACAGGTCGGGGCACTCGTGAGTGACGTAGAGCCTGGGCGCCCAGAATGCTGACTTTACTTCCCACCGGCGCAGGTCCCGGGAGGTGCACAGGGCGATGCAGCCCCGCCGTCGGTAGGAGCCGTCAAGGGTTCGGGCGGCCAGCAGCATCCAGTACTCCTGGGCTTCGGGGTTGAAGAATACGAAAGGGTCCCGCCAGTCACCTCGCTCGTACCGATCGGGCGGCGCGTAAAAGGTGTCCTCCGGGAGTTTGTCCCAGTGCACCAGGTCCCGGGAGACAGCATGCATGACGGCTTGCAGCGGGGTTCCGTTCTGCCGAAACTTGGGGTGCGGGTTGAACCCTGTATAAAAAAGATGGTATAGGCCCCCAGCCTCGATAATGCTACCAGTGTAACAGTGCCAATCTTGCTCTTCGGGAGTCCCGTGCTGGAGTACCGCCCCGTGTTCCTCATAATGCACAAAGTCACTTGTGGTCACAAGGTACCAGGAGGTCCCGACGGTAAACTCATCTCCTGTCCGGGCGTCATGGAGATAAAATAGCCAGAACTTGCCGTCCTTATAGAACGGAATCACGTCGCCCACCCAGCCGCTTTGGGGCTTGTACAGGGGGCCTCGGAAAGTCGACCCCACGGACATCACCCGTTTCTGCTAAAGCGTATTAGTTGGTTGGCCCCGATAAGCTCGTCGGGAAAAGCCCGTCGTGACGGACTCACCCCTCTCCTCCCCGAGACCCAATGATGCTAAGATCGGCCCCAGGAGGCATGGCATCGTGCGTTTCGAGGCCCTCGTCAAGGAAGTGGCCAACAGCCTGGCCTGGTGGCGCTTTTGCCGGTTGCGCTTGACCGACAAGGTGCCCGATGCCACCACCCTCATCAAGCTGCCGCACCGCTTCAGCCCCGAGGTCATCGAGCAGCTCAACGAGACATTGAAGGCCCCGTTGGTCCAGCAGCGAGTCATCAAGCGCCACGGCCAGTGGATCCGGGCGGACACCACAGTGGTGGAAGCCAACATCATTCACCCCACCGACTCGGGCCTGGTGGCGGACGGGGTGCGGGTGCTGACGCGGCTGATGCGCCGAGCCAAAGAAGCTGGCATCGGGGTACGCCTTTCGGTTCGAGACCGCCTGCGTTCGGTCCGGCCCCGGCTGCGCCCCATCAGCCAGGCGGCCGCGCGCCGACGCATGCGGAAGCCGGGTCCAGCGGTGGGAGCGCGCTACCAGGCGTAGGCCGAGTCGCTGGCGCGCTACAGTGCCCGGCTCGGCTAGGTGTTGCAGCAGACTCGTGTACGTCTGCAGGGGCGCCGCTCCATCCCAGACCGGCTGGTCAGCCTGTTGGATCCGGATGCGCGGCCCATCCGGCAGGGGAAGCTGTCCCACACCATCGAGTTTGGGTACAAGCTCGGCTTGGTGGAAAAGCGGGAGGGCTTCATCAGCCACTTCCGGCTGCATGGGAGCACTTCCAGCGACGACAGCGTGTTGGTGGACGCCGTGGCGGGCTACATCCACGCGGTCGGGGCCACGCCCCGAGCGGTGGCCGCCGACCGGGGCATGAACAGCCGGGCCAACGAAGCGGCCCTGCGGGCGATGAGCATCGCGCGCATGGCCCTGCCGGCCCGAGGCGGTTGGGCTTGCCGGCTTTTCGCGGCACGCCGGCTCTTTCGGCGGTTGCCGCGGTGGCGCAGCGGCCGGGGGAGGGCACACTGCGCATCTCCAACTAGTATGGGAAATCGTATTAGCCAGAGCCGCGACCACCGGTTGCGGCGCTTCAGCCGCACCATTTCGCCCCTTTGGTCGGCGTGAGCAGCGGGTCAGGGCGTCCGACGCACCAGCGTGACCAAACGGAATTGGGTTGCTAATTCGTATCACCTGTGACCTACTCCCGAATGCTTGCATTCGACGACGAGAGCGCAATTCCTCCTCGCGCATTGCCTGGCAAGTTTTGCACGGGTGGGGAGTAATCCGCTCCCCCGTGGCTCGGGCGCCCCGGGGGAGGCGAAGTCTGACTCTTCGGCTGCCCCTGACACAGGGCGGCCCTGGCCCGGGTTGGGGCTCTCATCGAGACTCCGGCCCTGTAGCCCACCTTCCGGTCGTGGAGAACCTCGAGGTGCACCTGCGCCTGCTGAGGCTGCCCCGGGAGCGAGTCGACGAGGTCCTGGCGGTCGTGGGCTTGCGGGACGCCGCGAACCAGAGAGTCGGGAGCTATTCGCTGGGGATGAAGCCGTGCCTTCGCATCGTCATCGCGCTCTTGGGCGACCCCGAGTTGCAGATCCTCGCCGAACCCGCGAACGGCCTCGATCCTATCGGCGTCCACGAGATGCGGGGGCTGACCCGTTCGCTTCATGCCCGGGGCATCACCCTGGTCATCTCGAGCCACCTCCTGGCGGAGGCGCAACAGATGGTCACCCACGTCGGGATCTTGGCGGGAGGCAGACTCCATTACCAGGGGCCGTGGGACAGCGCCGATCTGGAGGCCTTCTTCATGAAGACCGTCGCCCGCCACGCCCATGCCTCCGCGGGACCCGAAGGCGGGGACGGGCGATGAGGGCTGGCCTTCTCGATGTGCTGGCCTCCGAGTGGTTGAAGTACCGCGGCACCTACATGCTGTGGATCGCGGCAGGGCCGACCGCCTCGTGCTCATCTTCGCGGCCATGGGCTCCCTGGGGCCGGGGACCTGGGGCAGGCTTGACCCGGCGAGCCCCTGGCACTGGATGCTGGCGGCGCTCTACAACTGGTGGCCGTTTCTGTGGGCCTCCTTCGGGACGGCCATACTGGCCGCCGAGGCCGTGCGCCTCGAAGAGGGGGCCGGCGCGTGGCGGGCGCTGCGGGTGCACCCGGCAGCTCCCGTCCTACTGTATCTCGGCAGGGCCGTGGCGCTCGTCCCGTGGCACTTCGCCAGCAATGTTGGGTTCGTGGGGCTGGTCGTGGCTATCGCCTCGCCGGCGCTCCGGTGCCTTGTAGCCCGATCCTGAAGGGAGGGTCCATCGTGGGCGCCGGTACGCTTCCCGCGTTGGTGTTGCAGCTGTGGGTCGCGAGCGTGCGAGGATACCCGCTCACCGCGGCGGGAGGCGTAGGGATGGTCGCGGCAGCCTCCCTTGAAGACCCCCGCTCCATGCACGGATGGCCTCCTCCACGCGGTGGGCCATGACCTGGTCGCCTCCTCGTCCGTCGGGATGGTGGGTGTCCGCCGATAGGAGAGGCAAGCCCGCGGGCGAGGCGGCGACGCGGTGGTCGTGCTGGTGAGGCGCCCTCATCGTCGTGGGGACGTCCGGGTCGGGCAAGACGGACACGGCCCGGCACCCCGCACGTGCACTCGGCTACGCCCCCATCGTGCTCGCTGCGCTGTACTGGGGCCCGACTGGATGCCGGCGCCCGACGCGGTGTTTCGGCCTCGGGTTCCACGAAAATGCCCGGCAACCGCCCGCCCGGAGCGTCCGCGCGCCGTGCGGCTGCGATACTCGTGAGGACCCGCGTCAAGGGAGGCGTGCGCCTCGAGCCTGGCAGCCCGGGCTGAACGTAGAAGGGAAGGCCCGGTGGGCAGGGCCCCCGCCGGGCGTTGGTTGGCCGGTTGGCCCCGGACGGCCCCGCCTCACCTCCTCACCCCATACTTCAGCACCACCAGGCCTTTGTCTTAGCGCCGCATGCCCTGCAGCTACAGGAGGATGCCCCGTCGCACCCCACCGTCCCCCGGAGACGGGCCCGCCGGCCCATCCGGCAGCCACTCAGCCCAAGAGCCTCGGCTTGCCAAGGAGCGCCCGCAGCGTCATGATCTTGCCCGCGTGGTGCCCGCGATGGAACAGTAAGGAACATCAGCCGGTACGCGAGCGGGTTCGTCCGGCCGGATGGTGTCGTGACGGAGCGGGCCAGGTCGGCACCGCTCAGCCGGACCAGGTCGTCGTTGGCCTCCCGCAGGAGCGCCACCACCGCCTCCTGGGAGGGCAGCGGCCCCTCGCCCGAGGCGCCCATCGCGAACAGCGCCTCCCAGCCTTCGGGGATGTCGAGGGGGTGGCCGACCTGGAGGGCCAGTTGAGCGTCACAGACAGCCACGTGCCCGATCTGCCAGAGCACCGAGGCCAGCCCGTGCGGACGGGCCGCTAGCTCCTCCTCGCCCAGGTCCTGGATCAATGCCAGCAGGCCGTCTACGCTCGTCTGCAGCATCCGGCGCAGGGCCTCACCCGCTCCATCATGGTGTCCCGAGACCGCAGACGTCGGCATCGCAGCCCCTGTTCCTCCCTTCCGAGGCACGCCGCAGGGCGTTTGGGCCCTGGTTGCATGCCTCGTTCATCCGGTGCGGAGGGCCCAGGCGTTCGATCCGGAGCCCCGGCTTCCCTGCACGGCCGGCCGCGGGTCGGCGCGGGCGTTACCCATCAGAGGAGTCGCCCCCTCGCATCATTCCCCGGAAATAGTGGCGCCGGGGCACGCGCCCTCCCACTGCTCGGCGCCTGCGTGTCGCGGTCGGCGGATAATCGGCTCTCCCGCAAGTGTGGTGAACCAGAGCGGCCTCAGGTGCAGCGAGAGGGACGCACTCGCTCCTGCCTGACCACGCCGACCCAGGCGGCCAGAGTTTCGGCGCTCCGCAGGCACACCATCTGGGCGAACTCCCCAGCGAGGAGCCAGATCCGGCAAAGGGGGCGTCGGCTTCGGCCAGTGACGTCAGGTAGGCCGGGGCCTGCCAGAACCATCGCACCGGCTGCCGGCCGGTCGCCGGGCGCGTGGCGGGCGGAGCCTCCTTCGAATGGGCCAGGGCCGCAAGGCGTTGACTCTTAGGCCCGGCTGGACTTATTCTGAAAGCACTCGCCGCAACCGACTCATGGCCCTGCACCGTGCGGTGTGGGGCAGGTACGAAGGGGGTGGTGCATCGTGGGAATGGCTACAGGCCATCTCGTGGCAGCGGGTGTCGCTGCGGCGCGCCCGATGGTGCACCACCCGGTTGGCCGGCAGAGCTGAGTCTTCCGCCGGGGCCGCGAAGGGCCCGGCACGGTCCTCTCCTCCTCATCCCTCTCCCGGTCTGGACGGGGGTTGCACCACGCGGGCCCGGCGTCTCACGAAGCTGGTGAGTCTTTCCAGCCTACACCGGGAAGGGAGCCTTCTTCGCCTTGACTCAGCGCATCCGTGGCCAGGTCGTACGCGTCGAGGGGCCGGCGTTTCGGGTCCGGGGCACTGACGGCACCGAGCGGCACGGCGTGGTGCGGGGCCGCCTCAAGAAGGGCAAGCGGACGGCCACCGCGCCGGTCTGCATCGGGGACGAGGTGGAGGTCACCCCACTGTCCGAAGGCCAGGCGGTCATCGAACGGGTGCTGCCGCGCCGCACCTGCCTCGTGCGGCGAACACCGCTGGGAGGCCGCCGCACCCACGGCAAGGCGCCGCCTATCCAGGTCCTGACCGCCAACGTCGACGTCGCCGTGATCGTCGTGCCAGCACCGGCCGTCCGGAGGACGGTCATCGACCGGGTCCTGCAGGTGGCTAGCTCAGGAGGGGTGCAGCCGGTGCTGTGCGTCAACAAGATGGACCTCGTGCCGGAGCCGGCCGCCCGGCAGCATGTGGCCGACATCGTCACGCCCTACGTCCGCTCCGGCATCCCCGTCGTCCTGACGAGTGCCGCCACCGGGCAGGGCGTCGACGAGCTCGCCGCGCTCCTGCGAGGGAATCTCGTCGCCTTCATCGGGCCCTCGGGCGCCGGCAAGACGTCGCTGCTCAACGCGCTGTGCCCGGGCCTCGACCTGCGCACCCGGGAGGTGGATGCCCGGGGCCGCGGGCGGCACACGACGAGCACCTCCGCCATCTACGACATCGGCGGGGCGCTGGTGGTGGACACGCCCGGGCTGCGGGAGGTCGCCTTCGCCCTCGACGAGGAGGACGCCGGGGATCCTCTCCTCCTCTTCGAGGGCATCGCCGGCCTCGCCGCCCGCTGCCGGTTCCGGGACTGCTCGCACGTGCACGAGCCGGGCTGCGCGGTCAAGGCCGCCGTGGCCTGCGGCGAACTGGACGAGGCTCGGTACCGCGAGTACCTGCGGTTGCGCCGGGCTCTCGAGCGGAGCCTGTCGGACTAGACGGCGGCCTTCCGCTCGCCCGATGGACGGGGCTCAGCAGACCGCGCAGCCGCCGTACTCGTGGGGCCCGCGTCAAGGGGTGCGTGAGCCTTCATGTCCTGCAGCTGCAGGGGGATGCCCCGTCGCACCCCGCCATCCCCCGGAGACGGACCCCACCCACCCGGCCGGCAACCACTCAGCCCAGCAGCCTCGGCTTGCCCAGAAGCGCCCGAAGGGTCATGATCTTGCCCGCGTGGTACCCGCGATGGAAGAGGCGGAAGGCCAGCTCGTACCCGAGCGGCTCCGTCCCGCCAGGGGATCTCTCGATGGGGCGGGCCAGGTCGGCCCGGCTCAGTCGGACGAGCCCGTCGTTGGCCTCGCGCAGGAGCCCCACCACCGCCTCCCGGGCGGGCAGATGGCCCTCGCCCGAGGCGCCCATCGCGAAGAGTGCCTCCCAGCCCTCGGGGACGTCGAGGGGCTGGCCGGCCTGACGGGCCAGTCGGGCGTCGATGACAGCCACGTGCCCGATCTGCCAGAGCACCGGAGCCAGTCCGTGCGGACGAGCCCTAAGTTCCTCCTCGTTCATGTCTTCGATCAACGCCGACAGGCCATCTGCGCTCGTCTGCAACATCCGGCACAAGGCCTCGCCTGCCGCGTCATGGGATCCCGTGGCCGCAGATACCGACATCGGAGCCCGCGTTCCCCCTTCTGAGGCCAGGTGCAGGGCGCCATGGGCACCCAATGGGTTTACCGTTCGGCGGCGCGTCCCTTTCCTCGTCAGCGCCCTGCCCGATAGCGCCAGCCCTTTGTCGTGCTCACCAGCCCTTTGCCGTGCTGGGGCACCTCCTCGAGCTGCAACGCGATGCGCCGGCCCACCTCGCCAAAGAGCGGCACCCCTCCGCCGAGATCACGGGCACCGCTCCCACGATGAGCTCGTCCGAGCCCCAGACCATGCCCGGCTGGGTGAAGCTCCACCCCCAACCGTGCTCGAGCAGGGCCTCGTAGGAATGCTTGTCGCAGACGATGGGCCCCACGTCGGCGATGAACTCGCAGAACCTGCGAACCGCGATGGCGTGCCTCCTTCGTCTGGTGCGGAGGCCCCAGGCATTCGAGTGAGGGCCCGGCTTCCATGCACGTGTCCGGCATGTTAGCATGGGCCCGCGAGGTCGTCCGGCCCCGGGAGGGGTGACGCCATGGCGGGCCTCGACGTGGACGAGTTCCGGCGCTGGTACGGCCAGGGGGAGCATACCCTGGCGTCGGCTCAACGCGACGCGGACGCCGCCGACTTCGGGTGGGCCTGCTTCAAGGCTCAGCAGGCAGCCGAGTACATGGTCAAGGCCCTTCTCCGGGCCGTGGGAGACCCGGCTCTGGGGCATTCCCTCGTCCGGTTGCTCGAGACCCTGGAGCAACGGGCGGGCGTCACCGTCGCGGATCCGCTGCGGCGACTGGCTCGCACACTCGACAGGCACTACATCCCGGCCCGCTACCCCGATGCGTACCCGAGCGGGATGCCGTTCGAGTTCTACGACGCGCCGACCGCTGCCGAGGCCATCCAGGCAGCCAGGCGGCTGGCGGGGTTCGTGCGTGAGCAAGCCCGGGCCATGGGCATCGAGGGGATCGAGCCTTGACCCCGTCCGGGCCGAAGCACCCCGCGTTGCGGCACCGAGAAGAGGCACGACGGCAGCTCCTCGAGGCCGCGCGGCGGTACGCCAGGCGACTGTCTGACCGGGTACCCGTCCAGTGGGTCGTGGTGGCCGGGTCGGTGGCACGGGGCGACTTCCACGACGGCTCCGACATCGACGTCCTGGTGGTGAGCGACGCGCTGCCGCCACACCCGCTGCGCCGTGCTGAGCTCCTGTTCGAGGTCGCGGAGGGCAGTGTCGAGCCCAAGGGTCTCACGCTCGACGAGCTCCAGCGTGAGCTGGCACGGGGCAACCCGCTGGTCGTCGAGGCGTTGAGCCGGGGGGTGGTGGTCCATCCCGAGGGCGCCACGCTGGTGGGCCTGCGGCACCGTCTGAGCCAGCGCCCTCGGGCGCAGTCGTCTTGAGCGTGCGGCCGCCGCCTGCGACCTTCGCTCCGCCGCCGCTTCGCGCGTCGCCTGCCAGGCGAAGCGCTCCAACTCCGTGAAGGACTGCACGACCCTCCCTAATCATGACATCCGTCTCCATCGACGACGCCGCCGCTCCTTGGGCGGCGGTGCGGGGCGGGGTTCTTTCGTCATCCCCTTCCAGACTCCTCCAGGCTCTCGCCCGGAGAAGCCCGGCCCCCTACCGGGACAGGTCAACTCCCAGGCTAAACGTTACGCGTACGGTCTTGCGCGGGAGGTGGCGGCCGGAGCATAAGCAGTTGACCGGGCCATACCAGATGTAGTAGGATGTTGCGCACAGACAACTACATCTAGTGGCCGCACGGCGCCTGCCCGACAGGGCAGGGCCCCCGTGGCTGGGGGAAGTCCGGTGCGAATCCGGCGCTGTCCCGCAACGGTGACCGGCCGGGTCTCTCGTGAGCGCCCGAGCCGGAAGCCCGAGTACCCACGTCGTGCGTGCGCATCCGCCCCCGAGGAGGGGTGAGGGCGCCTCACCGGCACGGCCACCGCGTCGCCGCGTCGCCCGCGGGCCTGCCTCTCCTCGCGGCGGAAGCCCACCATCCCGACGGACGAGGAGGCGACCAGGTCATGGCCCACCGCCTGGAGGAGGCCATCCGTGCATGGACCCGAGGTCTTGCCGACGCCGAGCGGCTGGCCGCCGCGCTCGAGCGCGGTCTGGCACTGTCCGGCCCGCCGCCCGGCGATCCCGCTGAGGCAAACACCTTCTGGGTGCAACTGGCCTGCCACCACCTGCCCCTGCACCCCGACTTCGACCGGCTCGCCGTGCGGGCCGCTCTGTCGGGGCTCTACCGTGAGGCGCTGGCGGCGAGCCCGGCACCTGACGACGCCGCCGCCCTCTCGCCCGTCTTCGCCCTCGACGCGGCTACCTACCGGAGCGCCTTCGTACACTACATTCGCCAGGGCATCGAGTTGGGCGAGCTCGACCCCCGCCTCGCGTCCTTCGACCTCGCCCGCCTGGCCCGGCTGGTCGTGCCGGCACGCGACGAGCTCATCCCGTACGCCGGGCTCGCCACCCTGATGGATCGCTACCTGGTGCGCCACCCGGAGAGCCGGCGGCTGCTGGAGACGCCGCAGTACCTGTGGATGCGGGTGGCCATGGGCCTGGCGCTGGCCGAGGCACCCGATGCCCGCGACCTCTGGGCGGCCCGCTTCTACCAGCTCATGAGCACGCTCCGCTACGTGCCCAGCACCCCCACCCTCTTCAACGCGGGCACCACCCATCCCCAGCTCTCCTCGTGCTACCTGTCCGACGTGCTGGACTCCATGGACCACATCCTGGAGTCGGCCACCGACTTCGGCCACCTGGCCAAGTACGCCGGGGGCATCGGCGCCTCCATCACCAAGCTGCGCTCGGCCGGTTCGCCGGTGCGGGGCATCAACGGCCAGTCGTCGGGCATCGTCCCCTTCGCGCACATGTACGACGCGCTCATCAAGGCCGTCAGCCAGGGGGGCCGCCGCCGGGGCACGCTGGCCCTCTACCTGGAGCCGTGGCACCTGGAGATCGAGGCCTTCCTCGACCTCAAGCGCAACGCCGGTGACCCCTACCTGCGCACCCCGAGCCTCGACACGGCCCTGTGGGTGCCCGACGAGTTCCTGCGCCGCGTCGAGGCCGACGAAGCCTGGTACCTCTTCGACCCGCGCTACGTGCCGGAGCTGCCCGAGCTCTTCGGGCAGGCGTTTGGGGAGGCGTACGAAGCCCGCATCCGCCAGGCGAGGGCCGGCCAGCTCCCGGCTCGGGCCTTCCGCGAAGTGTGCGCCCGGGGGCTCTTCCGTGAGATCCTGGCCACGCTGCAGGAGACCTCCCACCCGTGGATCGTCTTCAAGGACGCGGGCAACGCCCGCAGCATGCTGCCGGGCGTCATCCACTCCAGCAACCTCTGCACGGAGATCTTCCTGCCCACGTCGCCGCAGGAGATCGCCGTCTGCAACCTGGGCAGCGTCAACCTGGCGCGCCACCTGCGGGCGGACCCCGCCGGCCCCGGCCGCCTGCGGGCGGCGGACGTGGACTGGCCGGCGCTGCAAGCGACGGTAGAGCTGGCGGTGAGGGCGCTCGACGACGTCATCGACGTCAACTTCTACCCCGTCGACAAGGCCCGCCGCTCCAACCTGCGCCACCGCCCCGTGGGGCTCGGCATCATGGGCTTCGCCGAGGCCTTCGCCCGGCTCGGGATGGCCTACGGCGACCCGGCGTCGGCCGATCTCGTCGACCGAGTGGTGGAGTTCGTCAGCTTCCACGCCATCCGCACCTCGGCGCGGCTGGCCCGGGAGCGAGGGTCCTTCGCAGCCTTCTCGGAGAGCCGGTGGGCGCAGGGCCGGCTGCCGCTGGACACCCTGGCCGAGCTCCAATCCCACCGGAGGCGCCCCGTCGAGGTGGACCGCAGCGCCCGGCTGCCGTGGGACACCCTGCGCCCTCTCGTGCGGGGCGGCATGCGCAACGGTACCGTGATGGCCATCGCCCCGACGGCCACCATCAGCCTCGTCGCAGGCACGACGCCCAGCCTCGACCCCTACTACGCCAACGTCTTCGCCCGCCAGACGCTGTCGGGCAAGTTCATGGAGGTCAACCGGGTGCTGGTCGACGAGCTCGAGGCCCTGAGGCTGTGGGAGGACGTGCGCGAGCGCATCGTCGCCGAGCGGGGGGACCTGTCGGCCGTCGAGGAGATCCCCGAGCCGGTGCGGCGGCGCTACCCGACGGCCTACCGCATCCCGCCCGAGGCGTACGTCGAGCTGGCCGCTCGCGCCCAGAAGTGGGTGGACATGGGCATCAGCCGCAACCTCTTCCTGCAGAGCCGGGACCTCGACGCCATGGCGGAGGTGTACCTGGCGGCCTGGCGCAAGGGGCTCAAGTCCACGTACTACCTCTTCATGGCACCCCGGATGTACGCGGAACCCTCGACGGTGCAGGTCAACAAGGCCCGGCGGCGCCCGCGCTGGAGCTTCCTAGAGCCGGCCTCGACCAACGGGCACGGCGCCCCTGGCGAGCACTGCGCCCTCGACGGGGGCGGCCCGGGGTGCGAGTCGTGCCAGTAGCGGGCGCCGGCAGGCGGCGACCCCGCCCACCGCGCCCACGACCCCTCCATCTCGTCCCGGAGAGGAGCGAGACCATGGCCCCGACGAGCCGCGAGCTCTCCCCGCTTTTCGCCGGGGATCCCCTCGAGCCCATGCAGCTCTTCCCTCTGCGCTACCCCTGGGCCTACGCCCACGCCCAGCAGGGCAAGCGCAACACGTGGTTTCCCGAGGAGATCCCCCTGGCCGACGACGTGCGGGACTTCAAGGAGCGTCTCAACGACGAGGAGCGGCGCGCGGTCGAGCTGCTGTTGGGCTTCTTCAACCCCATGGAGTCGCTGGTCACCCACAACCTCATCCTGGCCATCTACCCGGTCCTGACCGCCCCCGAGGTGCGCCTCTACCTGGCCCGCCAGGTGTGGGAGGAGGCCAACCACACCATGGCGTTCGAGTACGTGCTCAAGACGCTGCCGGTGGAGCGCCAGCGCGTCTTCGAGGCGCACCGCAGCGTGCCGGCGGTGCAGGCCAAGGAGGCCTTCGAGCGGGAGCTGACCCGCCAGTGGCTGGAGCGGCCCGACGTGCGCACCGACGACGGCAAGCGGGCACTTTTGCGCAACCTGGTGGGCTACTACGTCATCCTGGAGGGCGTCTTCTTCTACGCGGGGTTCCTGACGTTCTACAGCTTTCGCCGGCGCAACCTGTTGCGGGGGCTCGCCTCGCTCATCGACTGGGTGCTCAAGGACGAGAGCCTGCACCTCTCCTTCGGCATCCACCTCATCACCACGCTGCTGGAGGAGCATCCGCACCTCATGACCGCGCCCTTCGCCCGGGAGCTGGAGCGCCTCATCCTCCGGGCCGTCGAGCTGGAGCGCGACTACAACCAGGCCCTGGTGTCCCGCCCCATCCTGGGGGTGAGCGCCGAGACCCTCAACGCCTACGTGGAGTACGTGACGGACCGGCGGCTGGAGGAGCTGGGGCTGGGGGCGCGCTTCGGCACGCCCAACCCAGCCCGGTGGATGGCCGTCGAGGTGGACGTGCCCGAGATCGTCAACTTCTTCGAGGCGACCAACACGTCATACGAGGTGGCGGCACGCCGGGAGCCGGGAGCGGATGCGGTCGGATGAGCCGGTCCCGACGAGGCTCCGGGCTATGGGGCCTCCAGCGTCACAGGGGAATCGCGCGCTCGGGTATCGCTCGCCACGGCGGCCACCGCCTGTAGCCACGCTTCGGCCTGTGTCGGCGAGCGCAGGCGGATGGCGCGCAGGTGCTGGTATTCGGGGCGGGCCAGGAGCTCGGCGTACTCGCGCCGCCGACGGCGATAGGTCTTGAGCGCCCACAGGATGATGGAGTCGGCCGTGAAGAGCCGCCACAGCGACTCCCGGTTGCCGCTCCAGAGGCGCTCTCGCAGGAAGACGCGACGGGCCGTCCGACGCAGCAGGCGCCCCAGGATGACGGGTAGCGGATAGTCGAGCCAGACGACGGTGTCGGCCACCGGCCAGACGATGTCCCGCACGCGGGTAAAGTTGCCGTCGACCACCCAGCAGCGGCCGCTGGTCGCCTCGTGGACCCGATGCCGAAACACCGCGTCGGGCGCCGGCGTCCAGTCGGGCCCCCAGTGCAGTGCGTCGAGCTCGACGTGCACGTACCCGAGGGCACGTGCGAGGCGCCGGGCCGTGGTGGTCTTGCCCGACCCGGACGTCCCCACGACGAGGATGCGCCGGCCCGGCATCCGCATGGCGTCCGGCCCGTTCTCGGCAGGCGCTCGCCGTCCAGCGTCGCGTCGCATGCTCCTCCCCACCCGGGCGCCCCCTCTGCCAACCCGGACGGCGGGTCTCGGTCATGGGCTCCGGCCTGTCTTCGCCCCGTCATCGTACACCAGGCTGGCGGCGGGCGCATGGGGCCCCCCACCTCGGGCGCCGCGAGCCGAGTTACGTGCTGCGGGCGGTGCTACAATGGACGCATGGCGGGTGGCGAGTCGAGGGAGGCGGGACGTCGTGGAGGCTGTGCCTGCGGAGATGCTGCGACTCTGCAAGGTGTGGGCGCAGGGCAGGTTGGCCTCCGCTTACTACCTCGCCGGCGGCACGGCTCTGGCACTCCAGTTAGGTCACCGCACGTCCGTTGACCTCGATTGGTTCTCACGACAGCCGGATGAGCGCATACCGGTTCGCACCATCGCCCATGAACTGGAACATCTGTTTGGGCGCGGCCGGATCCAGCCCATCCAGCGTCAGATCGACCAGGCGACCTGGCTCATATGCAACGTGCGCTTCACCGTACTCGCCTACCCGTTCCCGTTGCTGGATTCACTGGTGCCGGGCAAGCAGGTTCACCGCGACCTTGAGGGGGTGTGGCTTGCATCTCCCCGAGAGATCGCGTGGATGAAGGCCGATGCGCTGGGCAGGCGCGCGTCGTTTCGTGACTACGTGGATCTCTACTTCCTCCTGAGTCGGGGCGTGATCTCCCTCAAGGAGATCGTCGACGGGGCCTCCCGCAAGTTCGTGTTGCAGGGCCGGTCATTGTTCAACGGGCGCCTGTTCCTCGAGCAGCTCGTCTATCTGGGGGACCTGGAGGACGTCGACGTCACCCTGCGGCTGGTCGGGGACCCGCTGTCCCCCGACCAGATCCAGGCCTACCTGCGAGAAGAGGTCGCTGCCTACGTGCGTCGCGAGGTCGAAAGGGGGCCAGCCTCCTGATGCGGCCCCTCCCCGGGAATCTGGCCTCATTGTTTCATCGCCAGGACCCCTCCACCATCGACCTCGACCGTCACGCCGGACTGGTCATCCGCACCGTCCTTGCAGAAGGCGACTGGGATCAGGTGCGGTGGCTGTTTCGCGAGTACGGTTGGGAGCGGATCCGGCAGGTCGTGGTGGCCGACCACCAGGGCTTGCGCGCATTGCCCGAGCCAACGCGCCGGCTCTGGCTGGCCGTCTTCGCTGAAACGCCGCAGGCCCAGGCAGGCGAAGGGGAGAGCAGTGACCCCATCGAGCGCTGGGCCTGTCGTCGGCTCCCGCCGGGTGCGAGACCGAGACCGGGCTGAGTCCCGCAGCTGAGCAGGGGCGAAACCAGACCAGAAGGGGGATGCCTGCCGTGGTCACCAGCGGCCAGATCGTCCTCGGGCTCCTGCTCGTGGGAATCGGCGGGTCATGAAGGCGCTGCCCCGCGTCTCATGGGGTCGCGAAATGAGAGCCTACGGCGTCAAGGCCCGCGTCGTGGCCTCCGCACGGCTTTCGCAAGGCCTACGGCCCCCCGTCCCACGAGCCGCAGGCCCAATCCGGCCGCCCGCAGCCCAAGGCGGGCCGTCCAGAGCCCGGCCCTGACGCCCTGTCGGGCCAAGAGACCCAGGGCGGCACGTACCCGGGCGATATCATCTTCCAGGGTGGACGGATCGAGGCCGACCGCCCGCAGGTGAGCCTCCCGCGAGGCCGCCGGCAGCGCGCCGAGGGCCGAGCGCAACGCGTAGAGCAGGGCAAGCAGGTCGTCGAGCTGGCCTGCGCCGGGCACGAAGCCTGGCACGAGATCGACCGGCGACAGCGAGTAGGCGAGGCCGCCGATCAGCAGCGCCTTGCGGGCGCGGGAGAGCGCCGGCTCGCGCCACAGTGCCCAGGCGAGCCTTCCGTAGGCAGGCACCCGGCCGAGCACCGGCGCCACCAGCGCCCCGATCTCGCTCAGCCAGCCTCGCGTGGATGGCGTCTGACCCTTGGCCTGCCCTACTGATCCGGCCTCCACAGTCTCCACGTAATCCAGACACCTCGTGGCCGGCACCATTTCGCCGTCTAGCGGGGCAGGGCCTTCGGCAGCCAGGGGCTGATCACCCCCCTTCCCGCCGCCACTCGCACGGTCATTGCGCTCCAGCATGACCCTCGCCGACGGGCCCTGCAGCAAACGCTTACCTCTGCATCGGCAGGAGCGGGTGCCCCGGGGCGAGTAACAACGGTCTAGACCACGGGCCGGCAGCCATCCGGGATCGCCGCCGGTCGCGGGCCCTCGAAGACGACGTCCTGGAGAGGGGACGAGCGGGCATGGTGCGTCCAGGAGTTGGCGGGCCTATGAGAGCGCTATCGAGACGTCTCCAGATGGCAGAGGTGCGCCTGGCGCTGGTAGCGGTGGTGTTGGCGTCCCTCGTCGGGACGTGGGTGACGGCGGCGGCCGCGGGCCAGCCCGGCCCCAACCCCCCGTGGCTCGCTCCGATGTTCCAGGAGATTGGCCAGCACGGCGGCACCCTGACCCTGGCGCTGGGTGACAGCCCTCAGACCTTCAACTACTACGCCGTGCTGGACGGCAACGCGCAGACCGTCCTCAACAACGTCTTCGACCGCCTGTTCAGCCTCGACCCCGTCACGGGCGAGCTCGTGCCCAACCTGGTGGAGCGGTACGAGTTCTCGTCGGATGGGCTGGTGCTCACGGCCTACCTGCGGCCGGGCATCCGCTGGTCCGACGGCCAGCCGCTGACCGCCGACGACGTGGTCTTCACCTTCGAGGAGCTGGCCGCCAATACCGGGCTGCGAGCCAACCAATCGGCGACGCTGACCATCGCGGGCCAGCGCCTGCGCTTTCGCAAGGTGGACGACCTGACCTTCCAGGTGCTCCTGCCGGCCCGCTACGGCGCCGTCTTGCAGGCGCTCTCCTTCTCGCCGGTGCTGCCCAAGCACAAGCTCGCGCCCTACGACCCCATCGGCAAGCCGGAGGAGTTCGGGCGGGTCTGGTCGACGGACTGGGACCTCTCCGACATCGTGGGGACCGGGCCCTTCGTCCTGGCCGACTACCGACCCGGCCAGAAGGTGACCCTGGTGCGCAACCCCCACTCCTGGCGGCGCGATCCCCAGGGCAACGTCCTGCCCTACGTCGATCGGCTGGAGTACGTCATCATCCGGGACCCCAACCAGCAGATGGCCCAGTTCCTCTCCGGGCAGCTCGACGTGCTGTCGCTCAGCGGCTCCCAGTATCCCGACATGAAGCGCCGCGAGCTGGCCGGGGCCGGATTCGTCGCCCTGGCGGGGCGCGGGCTCTATGGCGTACCGTCCACCATCCACTGGGGCTTCAACTACGACGAGCCCGAGCCGGTGCTCCGGGAACTCTTCCGGGACGTGCGCTTCCGACAGGCCATGCAGGCGGCGCTCAACCGGCAGCGGATCATCGATGACGTCTTCAACGGACTGGCATCGCTACCCGGTCACGGCGTGCCGCCCAACACGTTCTTCTGGCGGGACACCACCGCCTACCTGGGCACGTACGACCTCGGCCGGGCCGCCGCCCTGCTGGACGAGATCGGGCTCCCCATGGGAAGCGACGGCGTGCGCCGCATGAAGGACGGACGGCCGCTGCGCTTCACCCTGACGTACGGCAGCGACTCCACGACGTATCCCGGCATCGCCACCATCCTGCAGAACGACCTGGCATCCATCGGGGTGCGTATCGACTTGCAGGGCTTGCCGTTCAGCACCGTCTTCCAGACGGCGCTGTCGGGCAACTTCCAGTCCATCTTGATGGCCTACGGTGACCAACCGGATCCGCAGCTTCGCAAGGACATCTGGCAGCCCGGCACCTCCCTGCACTACTGGCACCGCTCGGTGCAACCCGCCCGGGAGGGGGAGACGCCCCGGCTCGAGCTGATGTTCGACTGGGAGCGGCGCATCTACGACCTCTTCCAGCAGGCGGAGGTGACCGACGACCAGGAGCTGCGCCGGCAGCTGTATGGGGAGTGGCAGGAGATCTCCGCCCGAAACGTGGAGGTCGTCATGGTCGTCAAGCCCGGCGTGGCCACGGCAGCCTGGAAGCGTGTCGGCAACGTCTTCGTCCACCCCGAGGCACAACTCATCCTGTGGAGCAACATGACCGTCTTCAAGCGGCCGTAGCGGCCGCGCCAGATCAGGTGCCCGGCCGGGAGCGCCCCAGCCCCGATACCCGTCAAGGGTGGGCCGCCACCCGCCGGGCACCCTCTTCCACTCGGTGACGGCAGGTAGGAGGATGCCGGGTCTTGCGAGCGTTCGTCATCCACCGAGTGTTGCTGGCCCTGTTGGTCCTGTGGATCAGCTCGGCCATCTCCTTCCTCATCATCAAGATGCAGCCGGGCGACTTCCTCACCCAGTACCTCGATGACCCCCGCATCAGCCCCGAGACCGTCGAGCGCGTGCGCGTCCAGCTCGGCCTGGACCAGCCTCTCTACCTCCAGTACGGACGCTGGCTGTGGGGCATCGTCAGCCGTGGCGACTTCGGGTACTCCTTCGTCACCAACCGCCCCGTCGTCTCCATGATCTGGGAGCGGATGGGGTGGACGGTGGCCGTGGCTGGTGCCACCTTCGTCTTCAGCTGGTGCGTCGCCATCCCACTGGGGATCCTGGCGGCTGTGCGCAGGAGCACGGGGGCCGAGCTGGCGGTCAAGGGCGTCACCTACCTGGCGCACGCCGTGCCGGACTTTCTCGCCGCCCTGCTGCTGGTCTGGCTGGCGCTGCAGATGGGCATGACGAGCGTCGGAGGACTCTTCAGCCCGCGCTACATCGACGCTCCATGGAGCCTGGCCAAGCTGCGCGACATGCTGGCGCACCTCTGGATCCCGCTCATCGCCATCGGCTTCCACGGGGTGGCGGGGCTCATGCGCCTCACGCGGGCCAACATCCTGGACGTGCTGGGGGCCGACTTCGTGCGAACGGCTCGGGCCAAGGGCCTCGGGGAGCGGAGCGTGTTGTACCGACATGTGCTGAGGAATGCCATCAACCCGCTCATCAGCCTGGCGGGCCTGAGCCTGCCCTACCTGATCAACGGCACCATCATCAGCTCCATCGTCCTCAACCTGCCGACCATCGGGCCCATGCTCTACGACGCGCTGGTCAACAAGGACCAGTACCTGGCCATGACGCTGCTGCTCTTCTCCAGCCTCATGCTCATCGTGGGCAACCTGCTGGCCGACATCGCGCTGGCATGGGCAGACCCGCGCGTGCGCTACGACTAGAGGGTGGGGCTACATGCACGTGCTCGGGCGCATCTCGAAGACGTCCGCCGGTCTTGCCAGTCTCGTGCTGCTCGGCCTGCTCTACCTGGGCGCCCTGTTCGCGGGGTTTCTGGCTCCGTACGGGCAGGCCACGCAGTTTCCCCAGTACGCCTACGCACCGCCTCAACGGGTGCGGTTGTGGCACGAGGGCCGGTGGGTGGGGCCCTTCGTATACCCTCTCCAGCGCCAGCGCGATCCGGTGACGTTCATCTCCACCTATGCCGAAGACCGCTCGCGCATCGTGCCAATCCGCCTCTTCGTCCAGGGTGAGCCGTACCGGCTGCTGGGGCTCGTGCGCACCGACCTGCACCTCTTCGGCGGCGAGGGCGGGCCGGTCTTCCTGCTCGGCACGGATCGCTACGGCCGCGATCTGCTCTCGCGGCTCCTCGCCGGGGCCCAGGTCTCGCTCTCGGTGGGGCCCATCGGGATCCTCATCTCCTTCACGCTGGGCACCTTGATCGGCGCCTGGAGCGGCTACTACGGCGGGCACCTCGATACGCTGGTGCAGCGCACCATCGAGGTGCTGCTATCCTTTCCGCGACTGCCCATCCTGCTGGCCATGGGCACCATCGTGCCGCCGTGGTGGCCGTCGACGCACGTCTACATCGGCGTCATCGCCATCCTGTCGCTGGTCGGCTGGGCCGACCTCGCCCGGGTCGTACGGGGGCAAGTGCTGGCCGTGCGGGGGCTCGACTACGTGACGGCCGCCCGGGCCGTCGGCGTGCCCGAGCCGCAGATCCTGCTCCGCCACGTGCTGCCCAACGTCACGAGCTACCTCATCGTCTCGGCCACGCTGGCGCTGCCCGGGTACATCCTGGGTGAGAGCGCCCTGTCGTTTCTCGGGCTGGGCGTCAAGGAGCCGATGGCCTCGTGGGGGCTGCTGCTCAAGGACGCGCAGAGCCTGGAGGTGCTCAGCCTTTACCCCTGGCTGCTCACCCCGGCACTGTTCATCGTGGTGTCCGCCATGGCCTTCTACTTTCTGGGAGACGCCCTGCGGGACGCGCTCGACGTACAGTCCGACGGCACGCACCGCGCCTGAGGCACCGTCTTGCGCGCTACCGTGAGCAAGGGGGGGCGGGCACCGCCCCCCCGGGGTGGTCGCAGGTCTCCATGCCTGCCGTCACGGTTGGGCGCCGTCGAAGGGATCCAACAGGAGCGGCTTGTACCGGAAGCCCACGTAGAGCTCGAGCTGGTCGTGCGTGTGCGGCGCCGGCCCACCCGGCCCCACGAAGCCGCTCTGCCCGGGTGCGTAGGCGCTCACCGAGCGGTCGATGTCGGGGCCCAGCTCGACGATCTCGTTCCACGTCCCACGGTTCATGCCGACAGTCTCGACGGCAGGCAGCGCCCCCAGGGCACTGTAGGTCGTCCGAGGCATGCGGTCCCGCAGCTCGGCAGGCGATGCGGCCTGCGTCTCGCGCTCCGCCCACGCCCGGGCGGCCTGCTCGAGGGCCGCGACGACGACCTCGTCGGCGCTGCGCCCCTGCCGGAAGTCGATACCCTGCCCCGCTCCGCTTCCGGCGAGCGCCCGGTAGACGTGGTCGGCCGTCACGAGCCGCATCCACTCGGGGTCGAGCAGCCCGGCGAAGAGCTGGTCCCGCAACGCGAGGTACCACGCCTCGAAGAGCGGCTCCGCCAGGTCGTCGACGTACCCGTCGCCGTCCGCGTCCCGTCGCACGCCGTCCCATGCCAGCACCGTGGCGGCGAGCTGACGGGCGCGCTCGGAGAGAGCCCCCCCGGCGGTCGCGCGCTCGACCGCAGACGCGAGAAGGGGCCGCAGCGCCGCATGGTTCAAGTTGAGGAAGGAGAGCCGCTGGTTGATGCGGTTCATGTCGTCGAAGGTGACAGCCTCTAGCTCACGCAGGGCGTCCGCGATGCGCCCGGCCCGATGCGCAGGCCCCCATCCCGCCATGGCCCCATCGTCCCAGTCGGGGCTGGGCCGGTTGTTCCAGTTGAAGATGAACCCTTCCGGCGGGTTGATCGAGGACGGCATGCGCTCGGGCGGCAGCACGCCGAGCCAGTCGTCCTCGCCCGTGCCCCGTGCCGGCAGGCGAGGGTCGACGTGGGCAGGGCGCAGGGGCGGTCGCCCGGCCAGCCAGTAGCCGATGTTGCCCTCGCGGTCGATCCAGAAGAAGTTGTGGGAGGTGGGGATGCGCCGGACCGCCTCGGCGAAGTCGTGGATGTCCCGGGCCCGGTTGAACTCCAGGAACGCCATCACCGCGTGGACTTCCTGCATCCAGTGGGTGCGGGCCACGCTGACGGCGGTGCCCTCCTGGGGGTCGTGGCGCACCACGGGCCCGTGAACGGTGCGGAGCACCTCCAGGCGGACCGGCTCTCGCCCTCGGACCTGGATCACCTCGGTGCGGCGCTCCATCGCCTTCCACTCGCCGTCGTGCCAGTAGCGGTAGGGGTCGTCGGGGTGCAGGCGCTCGACGAAGAAGTCCACCTGATCCCCGATGCCCGACGTCGTCGTCCAGGCGTGGTCGGGGCCCCGCCCGATGAGCGGAAAGGGTGAGACCCCGGCGAACGTCATGCCGACGCTCCGGATCCCCGCGCCCACCAGCCCTACCTCGAGCACGATCTGGGGGATCGTGTAGCCCATCTGGGGGCCGCCCAGCAGCAGGGTCGAGCCGTTGGCGGACCGGGAGGGCGCCACGGCCCATGCGTTGCTGCCAAAGTAGTAGGGCACCCCCGTGGTGGCGAAGACGTAGCGGGCGGCCTCCCGCTCGCGCTCGAGCAGGGCCGCCACGTCACGCAGGGTGGGGGCGGCGAACTCCAGCACCGGTGCAGGCGCCCCCGCCCGCCCTGTCGTCCCGGGGGCGGCTGACGCCCCCGAGGCCGTCCCTGGAACCGGGCGCGCCGGCACCGTGGTCGGCGTGTCGGGATCGTGGGTGACCACCAGAGCGTCCCAGATGGCGTAGCCCCGCTCCTGGCCGTGGCGCGCCTGCAGGGCCTCGAGGACGCCCGCGCTCTCCATCTCGTACTCTCCGGCCTCGCCGAAGCGGCGCGCATAGAAGACGATGGTCGCCATCAGGTCAAGGACGGTCCAGGGGGCAGGCAGCACCCCGGCGTGCTGGAACTCCACCGGCATGCGGGCCGGATCGGCGAGGGCCTCGGAGATGTACCGGTTGATGCCGGCCACGTAGCCCAGCATGGCCTCCTGGGCTTCCCGGTCGAGCGAGAGGAACTGCTCGGTCAACTCCTCGGGCGTGTAGCCGTCCCGGCGTGCGGCGATGTCCTGCTGGACGTACGAGTCGCTGGCGCCGGGGCCCAGGAGCTCGGCGAGCCGGCCGGTGGCCGCCCGGCGGTTCAGTTCGGCCTGCCAGAGGCGGTCGGCAGCCGCCACGTACCCCGAGCCGAAGAAGAGGCCCGGCAGCGTCGACGCGTAGACGTAGGGCACGCCGTAGTCGTGGCGGCGGATGGCGACGGCCTCCCCCCGGTAGTCGAGGGTCACCGACTCCCCGGCCTGGCGAAACGCCAGCGCCCCCGGAGCCGCCACGAGCATCCACAACGCCAGACCGGCACCCAGCCAAGCCCCGACCGCCCGCTGCCGACTCCGCCCGTCCCCGAGCCTCGGCATCCGTGCCACCTCCTTGAAATCGCCTCCATGATGGCGAACCCGCCGGCCCTCGAACGCCGGCCGCCTCAGTGGTCCGCTATGGTTCGCCCGCAGGCCGAGAGTATCCTCCCGACACGAGCAGGAGGAATCGCGCGGCGTGGCCCGTATAGAGCCTAACCCCCAGGAGAATCTCGTGGCGCAACCGGCCCTCGCCCCGCCCCGGTCTGGTTAACGGGAGGAGTCTCACGGCCACTCTTGGTTGTCCGAGACGAGGCGTGGACCCACCGATACCGACGTCGCGGGGACTTGCGCGACCCGATGGCCTCAACCACACCCTGTTCGATCAGCCGATTTAGTGCGAGTCGTACTGCCGACGGGCTGGCTTGGACGAGTTGCGACAAGGACCGGACCGACAGAGCTCCGTCGTCCTGAAGTACGCGACTGACTCTCTCGATGACCAGGGCTCTATCCGTCCGGGCGGCTGAACCTGCTCTCGGCTCGTTCCTGAGTACGAGGCGAGGAGTATCGAAGGTCTGGGATACCTCAGCAAGAGAGTACGTTGCCCACCGACGGACACCGTGTCGCCTTATGAGTCCTCTCTCGACGAGGTCAGACAGTTCACGAGTGGCCACCCGTGAGTCCACGCCGGTAAGACGGCAGTAATCCTGGTTAGCGATGTACGAGCGGTGGCGGAGATAAGCCAGGGCAAATCGTTGAGAATCCGTAAGGTCTTGGGACCTGGTTCTCTCCTCCAGCCATCGCAGAGTGTCCTGATCCAGCAACGATGTGTTGGAGAAGCTTACTTCAAAGGTTACCAACCTGTCTTCGAAGACGGGCGGCTGCATGCCCAGGCGACGAAGAGTCGCGACCATAGCGGCAATTCCCGACCCACGGTGCTCACAAAGCGTTGCGCCGTTTGGACCAGCCGGGAGGTCCTCCAAGATGTTCATCAAGTACTGGTTCCGACTCGCTTGGATGCCAGGGCGTCCCAGCTCGTCAACCGTCACCGGTCCAAACAGGCCACCCGGATTGAGGACGGTAAGCCGGGTCGGGAACATCTGAACCTGTACGTGACTGCCCCTTGCCATTGGGCTATAGTCCCGATGTCCCAGCGAGTTGACGATGGCCTCTCGTAGGACATCCTCGGGGTACTCCCAAACATCTTCACGGAAGAGCCCACGGACGATCTCCCGTCGGCGCATGTTGCGCTTCAGCACTTGTAAGACTTCTATCACCATCTCCGGGATCGGACCGGTGATCTTGGCGTTGTCAAGGAACCTTTCTCCGGCTGGGCCTGGCTCGCCACCTCGGTCAGTCGGGTATCGGACGAACGTGATGCAGAGGTCCGGAAATCTCTCCTGGGGGTACTGTCCGAAGCACAAATACCCGGCAAGTGTCGGAACCACTCGACCGTCCACGTCTGTTGTGACCCGAAAAGTACGCAGTATGTCTACGTCCTACCCGTATGACTGCCTAAACACAACAATTGGCGTGTTGGCCTCAACGGCTGTTACGCCGAGGAGATCACCCTTCCTGTCTCTTGCCGAACACAACAGTCTACACAACAGTCTGTTGAGTTCGTGTAAGGGCGCGCGTCTCGGCCTTCCCGAGCAGGTCCCCCGTCGCCCCACTTGCGTTACCGCGAGGTCATCCTCGGCTTCGTCGTGGAGCCCAGCGGCTCACGTTGGCTCACCCACGACGGGATCAGCCCCGGGGTGCTGGAGGCCATCGACCGCGATGCGCCCCGCTGGATCGTCGGCACCGTGGAGCCCTGGTCGGCCCGTCCTTGACGGGGCGCCTACCGGGCGCCGCCCGCCTCGATGGCCGCCACCAGCTCGCGGCAGAAGTCGGGGATGTCGGCCACCACGCGCCCCCAGACGATGGGGCCGTCACGGAAGGCCGGTGCGTCCACCCACTCGGCACCCGCGTTGACGAGGTCGTCCTTGATCCCGAGGGAGCCCGTCGCGCGGTGTCCCCTGACGATCCCTGCCGAGATGCCCACCAGGCCGGCGTGGCAGATCAGCCCGACTACCTTGCGGGCCTCGTACGCCGACCGCACGATGGCCTTGACGGTCGGCGACCGCCGGAGCTTGTCGGGAGCCCAGCCGCCCGGCACCACCACGGCGTCGAACCTGGCGGCGTCGAGCCCCTCGTAGCTGCGATCGGCCACCGCGCTCAGCCCGCCCTTGCCCCGGTAGGTGCGGCCCGCCTCGGCGCCGGCCAGGATCACCTCGGCCCCCTCCTCGCGCAGCCGCATCACGGGCACCCACAGCTCCAGGTCCTCGAAACCGTCCTCCACGAAGACCAGCACCCGCTTGCCCGACAGGCGCAAGGAATCATCCCTCCCCCTGGATCGGTGACTTCGATGCCTTGGCCCATTGTCCCCGTCCGGTCGAGGTGCCTCCCCCGACCGGACGCGCCAGGGGTGCGGGGACGGGGGTCGCCGGAGGTGACGGGGGTCGGTGCACCGGTCGGCCCCGCCTAGACGTCCGAGGCGGCTGTCCAATCCAGCGCGAGCGCCGCCGACCAGGTGAAGGCACGCGCCCCCAGACCCTCGCCGGTCAGGGGATCGTAGTACTCGCGGAAGCCCGACCGCTCGATGAGCGCCAGGCTGTCGCGACGCACCCGTTCGGCCAGCTGGTCGTACCCGTAGGACTGCAGTCCGGCGGCCACCATCCAGTTGACATGGATCCAGACGGGCCCGCGCCAGTAGCGGCGAGGCTCGAAGATCGGCCCGGCGGGATCGGCGCTGGGGACCAGGTAGCGCACCCTCTCGCCCCAGCCTTCCAACGTGGCCACCATGCGAGCGGCCCGCTGCGGGCTGGGGATCCCCGCGAAGAGCGGGAGCAGCCCGGCGCTGGTAGCCAGGGGGATCGTGCGGCCGGTGCGCAGATCCCGGGAGAGGTAGAGCCCGGCCTGCTCGCTCCACAGCCCTTCGATGGCCCGGCGGCTCGCCTCCACCTGCTCCCACATCGCCTCCAGGTCACCCTCCTGCCGGCCCAGGGCCTGGGCCAGCCCCAGGAGATCGAGATCGGCCCGGTAGAGCAACGCGTTGAAGCCCACGTCCGCCACCCGAAAAGGTGACGCTGCCGTGGCCCGTACGCTGTCGTAGCCGTGATCCCGCAGCGTCAGCACCAGGGCCACGTAGCGGCGGTACTCCAAGTCGGAGGGCCGCTGGTCGGGCTCCACGTGCAGGACGTCGCGACGCACCCGGCCCTCCTGCCCGGCCGGCCCCATCACGTCGGCCGCCCGCTCGTCGGGCACCCGTGACAGCGCCTCGTCCCAGGCAGGGCTGTTGTCCATTCCCGACTCCCACGGGTGCAGGATGGCGACCAGCCCGGTGTCGTCGGGATCGCGCACCCGCCGCAGCCACCGGTGGTAGGCGACGAGATGCGGCAGCAGCTCGGATGCCTCACGGTCGGCTAGCCGCCGGTCGCGTGCGCGCTCCCAGAGCCTGCGCGCCACGGTGGCCACCACGGGCGGCTGCGTGATGCCCGTGCTCGCCGGCGAACGCGCCACGCCCCACACCTTCGGTCCGGGGAAGTACCCGGGCTCGGGCCGGTGGAAGACGATGTGGGGCAGCATGCCGCTCGGCCACTGGGCCGCCACCAGGCTGCGCAGCTCCTGCCAGGCTCGGACCTCGTCGACGCACGCCCAGCCCAGCGCCGCGAAGGCCGAGTCCCACAGCCACTGGTACGGGTAGAGGCCGTCGGCCGGCACCGTGAAGCTGCCGCGGTCGTTGGCCTCCAGCACGCGGCGGGCCGCCTCTCGGTCCATCACCGCATCGCCTCCCCCGTCACCGGATCCATCCAACGGATCCGCTGCGGCTTGGGCCGCATCCAGGCCCTCTCGCCGGGACGGATCGCCACGTCCGGCTCCAGCAGCGCCTTGAGGCTCTGCCCCTGCCACTCGAGGGTAACCAGCTGTTGGGCCCCGAGCGCCTCGACCACCACGACCCGGCAGGGCAGGGCGCCCGATGTGCCGGCGGGCACCGGCTGCAGATCCTCAGGGCGGATGCCCAGTAGCGCCTCGCGGGCTCCTGCCGGTCCGGGGATGGCCGCCCCCTCCACCACGGTCGCCTCGTCGGCTCCGGAGGGACCCAGGCGCACCCGCAGGAAGTTCATCGGGGGGCTTCCGACGAAGCCGCCGACGAAGGTGTCGACCGGCTCCTGGTAGACCGTCAGTGGCGTGTCGTACTGCACGATGCGCCCGCCGCGCATGACGGCGACCCGGTCGGCCAGGCTCATGGCCTCGGTCTGGTCGTGCGTCACGTAGAGCGTGGTGGTGCGCAGCTCCATCAAGAGCCGCTTGAGCTCGGCCCGCATCTCCAGGCGCAACAGGGCGTCCAGGTTGGAGAGGGGCTCGTCCATGAGCAGCACCTCAGGCTCGACCGCCAGGGCCCTCGCCAGCGCGACCCGTTGGCGCTGGCCGCCCGAGAGCTGCGCGGGGTAACGGCCCAGCAGCTCCTCGATGTGCACCAGCGCGGCCACGCGCTCGACCCGCTGGCGCACCTCGGCCGCCGGCACCTTGCGCATCCGCAGGCCGAAGGCCACGTTCTCGAAGACGGTCAGGTGCGGGAAGACAGCGTAGTTCTGGAAGACCATCGCGATGCCCCGCTGCCGCGGCGGCCGCTCCGTCACGTCCTGCCCGCCGATGAGCACCCGGCCCCGGTCCGGCCACTCGAGCCCCGCCACGACCCTCAGCAGCGTGGTCTTGCCGCACCCCGAGGGGCCCAGCAGCACCACGAACTCCCGGTCCCTCACCTCCAGCGAGACGTCGTCGAGCGCTCGCACGCGCCCGAAGCTCTTGCTCACCCCACGGATCTCGATGGTCGCCACGAGCCCCCGAGGCCCCCCATCTCCTTCAGCGGGATGCGATGCCCCACATGCTGAAGAGGCAGCGCCGTATCAAGAAGAGGAAGACGAGCGCGGGCACTACCAGGAAGAAGCCGCCGGCGAAGCGGAAAGGCAGCGGCGCCTCCCCCAGAACGCTGAGCAGGTAGGCCGTCAGCGTGCGCTCCCGTAGCGTCAGGATGCTGGCGGCGAAGACCTCGTTCCACGACGTGACGAAGGCGAAGACGGCCGCGGCTGCCAGCCCCGGCAGGGCCAGCGGCAGCACGATGCGTCGGAAGGCCCCGACCGGGGTGCAGCCCAGCGTCCACGCGGCCTCCTCCAGCTCCCTCGGGATCCCCAGGAAGACGCTCGCGCTGACCAGCACCGAAAAAGGCAGCGCCAGCCCCGTGTGCACCAGCGCCACGGCCAGCGGGGTGTCGTAGAGCCCCAACTCGATGAACTGCTGGGCCAGCGGAATGGAGAGGATGGCCAGCGGGAAGGCCCGCGTCATCAGGATGAGCAGGCGGTAGACGTCCTGCCCCTTGAAGGCGTAGCGCGCCAGGGCGTAGCCCGCCGGCGTGCCCAAGATGGCCGACAGGACCACCGTCAGGGCTGCCACCACCAGGCTGTTTTGGGTGGCGCGCCACACTCCGCTCACGCCGAAGAAGAAGCGCAGCGTCTCCAACGACACCGGCGACGGCCACAGGCGCTTGGGCCACTCGTAGACCGCCTGCTGCGTCGACAGGGCGCTGGCGGTGACCAAGTAGATGGGCAGCAGCACCCAGAGGCTCGCGACGGCGGCCAGCCCCCAGGCCCAGGGCGACGTCCGGCCCCGTCGGCTCATGACGGCCTCGCCTCCGGTCGCACCTTGAGCAGCTGCAGGTAGAGTAGGGTGGTGGCCGCGGAGAGGCCCAGGATGACCAGGCCGTACGAGGCCGCCACCCCGGGGTTGCGGAAGGAGCCGTACCAGGTGTAGGCCTCCGAGGCCAGCACCGGCAGGTTGCGCCCCGCCAGGGTCTGCACCACCGCGAAGACCTCGAAGGCCAAGACGGTGCGCAGCATCAAGGCCGTCTGGATGCTGGGCCTGAGCAGGGGCAGCGTCACCCGCCGCAGGCGCTGCCACGGGCTCGCCCCGAAGACCTCGGCCGCCTCGCCCAGCTCCCTGGGGATGATCTGCAGCCCCGAGACCAGGATGACCAGCACGATGGCGGTGGCGCGCCACACCTCGGCCAGGGCCACGGCGACGAAGAGCGAGACGGGATCGTGGTAGCCCAGCCAGAGGCGCGGTACCTCCATCAGGCCCAGTGCCCCCAACACGCTGTTCAGGTAGCCGCGTTCGGTGAAGATGGCCAGCCAGGCGATGCCGGCAGCCAGGTCCGACACCCCCAGGGGGATGGTCCAGATGTACAGGAAGGCGTCACGGCCGCCCCGGGGCAGGGCCCCCAGCAGGAGGCCCAGCCCCAGGGCGAGCACCAACTGCACTGGCACGACGACTGCCGTCAAGGCCAGCGTGTTGCGCACCGCCTCGGGAAAGTAGAGGTCCAGCCCCATCTGGCGGAAGCGGTCCAGCGTCCACGCCCCGCCGTCCTGCACGGCCAGCAGGATGGCCTGCACGAGAGGGTTGACGAAGAAGAGCGCGAAGAAGACTACGCTTGGCAGGATCAGCAGGTACGGCAGCCACCGTCGCCTGGGCATGGACGGCTCCCCCTCGCCCTCACTGCACCGGGCAGGCCCCGTCGCTCGGCTGGTCGGGCGGCCAGCAGGGGGCTCCCGACTGCTGCATGATGCGCCGCAGCGCCTCGGCCTGCTGGTCCAGCACCGGACGGACCGGCTGGTTGCGCAGCACGATGCGGGTGAAGGTGTCGAGGTAGACGCGGTTGAACTCGCCGTCGAGCGTTCCCAGCCCCACCGGCAGCAGGCTCGGCACCGCCTCGGGCGAGGCCGCCTGCGCCGAGACCGCCTCGGCCGCCATCCGCACCCCCGCCGGCAGCGACGACCCCAGCGACGCCTCCACCACCGGGAAGAAGCCGCCGATCTCCTGCAGCAGCGTCACCTGGGTCTCGGGCCGGGTCAGGTAGTCGATGAGCGAGACGGCGGCGGCGCGGTCGGGTGCTCCCTTGGGGATGGCGAGTCCCGCCAGCACGGGCATGAAGCCGCGACCGGCCGGGCCGACCGGGGCAGGGAACGCCACGAAGTCATCTGGCCGCTGCCGCAGCGCGTCAATGAGGCGTGCGGTATGGTCCCACGCCACCCAGACCTCCCCGGCCAGCAGCGGCTCCTGCATGAAAGCGTAGCTGGTCGACTGGGGGTTGACGTAGGCCCACAGCTGGCGAAATGCCTCCCACATAGCCTCGGCCTGCGCACTGCGGAACTCGGTCACGACGCTGGCCGTGTACGACGGGTAGAGATACCCCTGGAAGAACCGGTGCATCAGCCCAGTCGGCCCCGCGGGAAAGCCCAACAGGCGGCGCCCCGTGGCCTCGTAGAGGTTTTGCCCCCACTGCCGGAGCTGATCGTAGGTCAGCGAGCTGAGGCTGGCGCCGTCGGGCAGATAGGGAAGGGCCTGGCGGTTGGCCACCATGATGTAGGTGGCCTGCATCCAGGGGATGTAGCGCTGGTGGTCGGTGCCGAGCCGCCCCAGCTTCAAGAAGCTCTCGGGGAAGCCCCTGCTCCTGAGAGCGGCCAGCACGTCGTCCAGGCTGTCGAGGGCTCCTGCCTCCGCCAGGGCCGGGAAGTCGCCGTGGACACCCCCCAGCACGCCGATGGAGAACCGTCCCGCCCGCTGCTCGGCGAGCACCCGGTCCACGAAGGGCACGGGCTCCACCGGGATGAACTCCACGGCCCCAACGTAGCCTCGCAGGACCGTATCCCGCATCTTCTGGGCCTCTTCGATGGGGCGCAGCTGGGTCGACAGGAAGATCAGCGGCTGACTCCCGCCGGCGCCCGCCAGCGCGGGTACGGCCAGCGCGGCCACTGCTAACGCCGACACCAGCGACACGATCAAGCCTGCACGGGCCTCTGCGAGCCGCAACGTTACTCCCCTCCCATCGCGGTCTTGGCGGCACCGCGGTCGGCAGCCGGTGCGCGCGGCGGCCCGTCCGAGCCCCGCACCACCAGCTCGGGTACCCACACCTCTTGCAACGCCTCGGCCGGTGTGCCCGCCATGAAGGCCACCAGCATCTCCGTCAGGCGCCGACCCGCCTCCCGGATGGGCTGGCGCAGCGTCGTCAGCGGGGGGTGAGTGAAGCGGGCCACCGGGATGTCGTCGTAGCCGATGACCGCCAGGTCCTCTCCCGGCTGCATCCCCTCCTCTCGAGCCGCATGCATCGCCCCGATGGCCATCCAGTCGTTGGCGCACAGCACGGCCGTCGGGCGGCTGGGCCGCGCCAGGAGCTCGCGGGCGGCCCGGTAGCCTCCCTCCTCCGTCAGGTCGCCCGTCACCACCAGGGCGTCGTCCCAGGCGATGCCCGCCTCCTCCAGCGCGCGGGCGTAGCCCCGGGCCCTGAAGCGGCTGAAGTTGAGCTCGGGCGGGGCGTTGATGAGGCCGATGCGCCGGTGTCCCAGCCGGATCAGGTGGCGTGTCGCCTCGAGGAAGCCCTGCTCCCCGTCCACGTCCAGGTACGGAAAGGAGAGGGCCAGCTCGCTGCGGCCGTGGCAGACGAAGGGAACGCCTCGCGACGCCAGGTAGCGGATGCGCTCGTCGTGGCGGCGGGTACGCGCTAGCACCAGGGCGTCGACGCGCCGCCCCTCCACCAAGCGGCGGTAGCATTCGAGCTCCGATGGGCCCGGTGCGCACGCCGTCACCAGGAGGTCCAGGCCATGCGCCTGGAGGCTCTCGCCGAGGCTCGCCGCCAACTCGAGGAAGAAGGGGTCGCCGAAGTGCCCGGGTGGCGTTGGGATGACGAGCCCGACCGCCTCGGTGCGACCCTTGCGCAGGCGTTGCCCCAGGGGATCCGGCCGATAGCCCAGCCGGCGGGCGGCCTCGACGACCCTCCGCCGCGTGGCTGCGCTCACGTCGTCGTAGCCGGCGAGTGCGCGAGAAACCGTCGTGATGGAGAGTCCTAGATGGCTTGCGAGCTCCTTGAGGGTCACTCGTCGGGTTTCCAAAACGTTTTGGAACCTCCTCGGTGGCATCGTAAACCGGTTGTTCGATAGTTGTCAATGGGATACGCGGACCCGGCTGCTTTGGATGGAGCGGACCGTGCGGAGCGAGATCGAGCAGGCAAGGCGGGCCGGGCGTCGAAGAGACCGACCGGTCAGTCTTTACATCTCGTCGGAGCGGCCCGCACCCGAGGGCCGCAAGACGGGGCAACGCGGGAGGGGCCATGGAGGAGACGATCGGGCGGGCGGTGCAGACCGCAGCGAGCCGGGCGAGGCAGACGGGCCGGCCGGTGCTGGCCAGCGTCGTCCTGCCCCTGGCCGACCGCCTGCCGGGCGGCGCCTGGGCGGCGGCCGCGTGCGAGGCTCTCGGCTCCGAGCCGCGTGTCGTGATGGTGGCCCCGGACGGCGGGCCCGCCCTGGTCGGGTTCGGCGTGGCGTGGCAGCTTACGGCCGAGGGACCGGAGCGGTTCGAGACGGTCCGGCGGGACTTCTCCCGGCTCGCCGCGTCTGCGGTGCGCATCGCGGGGGACAGCGCGCAGGACGGAGAGCCTGGTACGGGACTCGTGGCGGCCGGCGCCTTCCGCTTCGACCCGGAGCGCCCCGTCGACCCGGGCTGGGAGGGCATCCCCGACGCGGCGTTCGTCGTGCCCCGGCTCCTCCTGACCTGGGTGGCGCCTTCGGGCCCGGTGTACCTGACCGTCAACGTCCCCGTGAGGCCGGACACGGACGTCGAGACGGCGGTGGCCCGTGCATCGACCGAGGCACGCGCCCTGGTGCGAGCCATGCAGGTCGCCCATCCCATCGAGCCCACTTGGGAGGGCGAGGGTCCCGAGGGCCAGGCGCCCGCTGCCGCCGGTCGGAGATGGGAAGCTGACCATGTGGTGCCCGACGGAAAGGACGCCGAGGTGCGGCGGTGGCAGGCCCGGGTAGGCCTGGCCGTGCAGGCCATCCGCCAGGGCTCGCTCGACAAGGTGGTGCTGGCCCGCAGCGAGGAGGTCCGGGCGACCGGGCCGTTCGATCTGCGGCAGCTAGTGCGAGCCCTGGCGGGCCAGTGCTCGTCGAGTGCGCGCTTCTTGCTCTCGTTCGGCACCGCCCGGGGTCAGGGGTGGTGGGTAGGTGCGTCGCCCGAGGTCCTGGCGGCCTGCCGGGCAGGGACGGAGCTTCGCACCGTGGCCCTCGCCGGCTCGGCGCCGAGGGGGGCGACGCCGCAGGAGGACGCCGCCCTCGGAGAGTCCCTGCTGGCCAACCCCAAGCAGCAGGCCGAACACCGGTGGGTGGTGGAGGCCGTGCGCGAGGCCCTCGCGCCCCTGGCCGCCTCGCTCGAGGTGCCCCAGTCCCCCCGTCTTCTGAAGCTCCCCTACGTACAGCACCTGTGCACGCCCATTACCAGCCGGCTGCGCCCCGGGCGTTCGCTCCTCGACGTGGTGGCGGCCCTCCACCCCACCCCGGCCGTCGGCGGTCACCCGAGGGAGGCGGCTCTGCGGTGGCTGCGGGAGCACGAGGACCTGGATCGGGGCTGGTACGCCGCCCCGGTGGGCTGGTGGGACGCCGCGGGCAACGGGGAGTTTTGGGTCGCCATCCGCTCCGCCCGCCTCTGGGTGGACGACGGCGGGGGCCCTATCCGCGCCACCCTCTTCGCGGGCTGCGGCATCGTGGCCGACTCCGATCCCCACGACGAGTGGGTCGAGTCGGCGCTCAAGCTTCGGGCGATGCGCCAGCTGCTGGCGCAGGCGGGGCTTCTTGGCAAGGCTGAGAAAGAGGAGGTCGGGGCGCGCCGTGCGGCCATCTGAGGAGACCTGGCGCTACGTGGACGCCTTCGTGCAGGGACTCGTCGACGCAGGCGTGCGGCACATCTGCCTGGCGCCCGGCTCGCGCTCGACACCCCTGGCGGTGGTGCTGGCGGCGCGCCCGGAGCTGCGGCTGTGGCCCCACGTCGACGAGCGGTCGTGCGGCTTCTTCGCCCTGGGGCTGGCGCGGGCTCTCGGCGGGCAGCCGGTGGCGGTGGCGTGCACGTCCGGCACGGCCGCGGCCAACCTCTACCCCGCCGTCGTCGAGGCGCGCTACGGGCGCGTCCCCCTGGTGGTGCTGACGGCGGACCGGCCACCCGAGCTGCGGGGGGTCGGCGCCTCGCAGACCATCGACCAGCTCGGCTTGTACGGCTCCCACGTCAAGTGGTGGGTCGACGCCGCCCTGCCCGAGGCCACGCCGCCGATGCTCCGCTATGCGGCCATGCTGGGCGCCAGGGCGGCGAGGACGGCGGTGGCCGCTCCAGCCGGCCCCGTGCACCTCAACTTTCCCTTTCGGGAGCCGCTCCTGCCTCAGCGGCCGGACGGGGAGAGCGCCGAGCGGCAGCATGCGGCAGGCGTCGTCGACCCCATGGCCTCGAGGGCGTCCGGCGCGCCGTCGGGGGTCGAGAGGACGGTCGACCCGGCGACGGTCGAGCGGCTGGTCGACGCGTTGCGCTCGAGCGCGCGCCCGCTGCTGGTCGTGGGCCCCCAGGAAGATCCCGCCCTCGCCGCGGCGGCCGTCCGGCTGGCCCGAAGCCTGCGGGCGCCCTTGCTGGCGGACCCGCTGTCGCAGGCCCGGTGGGGGCGGCACGAGCTCGACGCCATCATCGACGCCTACGACCTGCTGCTTCGCGACGAGATCCTCGCCGCCTCGCTGCGCCCGGGGCTGGTCTTGCGCATGGGCGCCGCCCCGGTCTCCAAGGCGCTGCTCGCCTACCTCGAGCGGCACGCCGACGTGCGGCAACTCGTGCTGGACGTGCCCGGCGGGTGGCGGGATCCCCTGCTTACGGGGGAGCCGCTATGGGCCGCCGACCCGGCCGCCCTGCTGGCGCATGCGGCCGGACGCCTGGAAGGGTCGGGGGCCGAGGCCGGGCGGCTGGAGGATCGAGGCGAGGTGGCTGCGGATCCGGCGTGGCTGGCCCGGTGGAAGGCGCTGCAGCAGGCCGCCCGCGGCGCCGTCCGGCGGGTGCTGGCCGCCGAGGCGTCGGTCTCCGAGCCAGGGGCGGTGGTGTCGCTGTTGCGGGCGATGCCGGACGGGGCGACGCTCTACGTCGGCAACAGCATGCCGGTGCGGGACCTCGACGCCGTCGGCGAGGCGGACGGCCGCATCGTCCGGGTCCTGGCCAACCGCGGGACCAGCGGCATCGACGGCGTGGTCTCCGCCGCGCTCGGCGCCGCGGCCGGCACCCGCGACGGCCCGGTGGCCCTGATCATCGGCGACCTCTCCTTCTACCACGACCTCAACGGGCTGCTCGCGGCCCGGCTGCATGGCCTGTCGCTGACGGTGCTGCTGCTCCACAACGACGGCGGGGGCATCTTCTCGCTGCTGTCGCAGGCCCAGCTGCCCGAGGCGGACTTCGAACGCCTCTTCGCCACCCCCACGGGGCTGGATTTCCGTCCGGCGGTGGAGATGTACGGCGGACGGTGGGCCAGCGCGGCCACGCCCTCGCAGCTCGAGCGGGAGCTGCAGCGAGCCCTTCGCGAGGGCGGCCTGCAGGTGGTGGAGGTGCGCACCGATCGGCGCGCCAACGCCCGCTACCACCACCGGCTCTGGAGCGAGGCGCTCGAGGCGGCCCGGCGGGCGGTGGCGGCCCCGTGACGGCTCCAGGGGGGAGGGGGCGGAGCTTGCGGGTGGGGGTCGACGGCCTGCACCTCCACGTGGAGGCAGCCGGGTCGCCCGAGGCGGGGCGTCCTGCTGTGCTGCTGCTCCACGGCTTCACCGGGAGCACCCGCACGTGGCGGCGTCATCTCGTGCGCCTGGCTCAGGCGAGGGGGGCCGCCCTGGCCGTCGACCTGGTCGGGCACGGGCGGACCGAGGCGCCCCGCACTCCCTCCCGCTACACCTTTTCGAGCGTGGTCGCCGATTTGCTCGGTATGCTCGACGCCCTCGAGCTGGCCAGCGTAGACCTCGTCGGCTACTCGATGGGCGGGCGGGTGGCCATGCACCTGGTGCTGGCAGCGCCGTCGCGGGTGCGGGCCCTGGTGCTGGAGAGCGCCTCGCCGGGCATCGAGGATCCGGATGAGCGCGCCCGGCGACGGGTACACGACGAGGCCCTGGCCGAGCTGCTGGAGAGCGAGGGGATCGAGGCTTTCGTGCGGGTCTGGGAGGCCCAGCCCCTTTTCGCCAGCCAGGCCCGGCTGGCTCCGGCGGTGCGCGAGGCCATCCGCCGGGAACGCCTGGCGCAGCGGCCGCACGGGCTCGCGCTGGCCCTGAGGGGACTGGGGGCGGGGGTGCAGGCGCCGCTCTGGGAGGCGCTGCGGGGGCTCGCCCGCCCCGTGCTGGTGATGGCGGGAGCAGAGGACGCCCGCTACTGCGAGATCGCTCGCCGGATGGGCGCGACGTTGCCCGATGCCCGGGTCGTCATCGTCGAGGGCGCCGGGCACGCCGTGCACCTGGAGCGCCCGGAGGCATTCGGGTCGGCCGTGGTGGCCTTCCTGGCGGAGGTCGACGGCCGGCCGCCCACATCGTCAGGGAGGTGAAGCCGCATGCCGGTGGAGTGGAAGAGGAGCCGCGACTACCGTGACATCCTCTACGAGACGGCCGAGGGGATGGCCAAGATCACCATCAACCGGCCCGAGGTGCGCAACGCCTTTCGCCCCGAGACGGTGATGGAGCTCATCGACGCCTTCCAGGCGGCCCGGGACGACGCGTCCGTGGGGGTCGTCATCCTGACCGGGGCCGGCAAGGAGGCCTTCTGCTCGGGCGGCGACCAGCGGGTGCGCGGCGAGGGCGGCTACGTGGGGGCCGACGGCATCCCCCGGCTCAACGTGCTGGAGCTGCAGCGGCTCATCCGCTCCATCCCCAAGCCGGTCATCGCTATGGTGGCGGGCTGGTGCATCGGGGGGGGCAATGTGCTGCAACTGGTCTGCGATCTGACCATCGCCGCCGACAACGCCATCTTCGGCCAGACGGGGCCCAAGGTGGGGAGCTTCGACGGCGGCTACGGGGCGGGCTTGCTGGCCCGCACCGTCGGCCAGAAGAAGGCCCGCGAGATCTGGTACCTCTGCCGGCGCTACACCGCCCGGGAGGCGCTGGCCATGGGGCTCATCAATGCCGTGGTGCCGCTCGACCAGCTCGAAGAGGAGACCGTCCGCTGGGCGAAGGAGATCCTGGAGAAGAGCCCTACCGCCATCCGGGTGCTCAAGGCGGCCTTCAACGCCGAGACCGACGGGCTGGCCGGCATCCAGGAGCTGGCGGGCAACGCGACGCTGCTCTACTACCTCACCGAAGAGGCGAAGGAGGGCCGAAATGCCTTCCTCGAGAAGCGCAAGCCCGACTTCTCCCGGTTCCCCCGGCTCCCCTGAGCCGGCCGTCACGGGGGCGGCTGGGGCTGTCGGCGGGGCGGCCGTCGCCGTCACGGATGAGGGCGGGGGCGGCGCTCGCCCGACGGTGAGCCGGCCCAGGGCGTGGCTGATGGCGGCACGCATCCCACGCTGCCGGCGGCCATCGCGCCGGTCCTGGCGGGCGCGGGGCCGCGGCCGCGCAGGGGCCGCTGCGGGCGGCGTCCTGGCCGCCACCCTGGCCGCGGCGCTGCTCATCCAGATTGGCACCAACCTGGCCAACGACCTCTACGACTTCCGGCGGGGGGCCGACCGGCCCGGCCGGATGGGGCCGGTGCGGGTGACGCAGGCGGGCCTGCTGACGGAGCGGGACGTGGCGAGGGGCATGGTCGCGGTCTTCGGGGCGGCGGTGCTGGCCGGGCTCTACCTGGCCGTGGTGGGCGGGTGGCCCATCGTGGCGGTGGGGCTCGCCTCCATCGCGGCGGGCATCCTCTACACCGGCGGGCCGTGGCCGCTGGGCTACCACGGTCTGGGCGACCTCTTCGTCTTCGTCTTCTTCGGCGTGGTGGCCGTGACGGGGACCTACTACCTGCAGACCGGGGCCGTGACGCTCGGGGCGCTGCTGGTCTCGGTGCCGGTGGGGCTGCTGGTGACCGACATCCTGGTGGTCAACAACCTGCGCGACATCGAACAGGACCGTCGGGCCGGCAAGCGCACACTGGCCGTGCGGATCGGGGAGCGCGCCACGCAGATCCAGTACGCGGCCCTCGTGGCGGGGGCCTTCGTGATGCCCCTCGTGCTGCGTCTGGCGGGGGAGGCGGGCGCGCTCTTCTGGCTGCCGTGGCTGAGCGCCCCTCTGGCGTGGCGGCTGGTGCGCCGGGTACTGGGGGGCGAGCGCGGCCCGGGCCTCAACGAGGTGCTCAAGGGCACGGGGCGGCTGCTGCTGGCCTACAGCATGCTGCTGGCCGTAGCGCTGGCGTGGTGGCCGTGAGGCTGGCCGACTGGCTGGCCCGCCGGGCGGCCAGCGACGGGCCGAGGCTCGCGGTCGTGGCGGGCGACGCGAGGTGGAGCTTCGCCGAGCTGGACCGGCGGGCGAGCGCCACGGCGCGGCGGCTGGTGGCCCTCGGCGTGCGGCCCGGGGACCGCGTGGCGCTGCTGTTGCCCAACGGGCCCGAGTGGGCGGAGCTCGTCTTTGGGGTGGGGCGGGCCGGCGGGGTCCTGGTGCCGCTCAACGTGCGCCTGGCCCCGGCCGAGCTGGCGTGGCAGGTCGGGCAGGTGGCGCCGCGGCTGCTGCTCCACTCGTCCGCCACGGAGCGGCTAGCGCGAAGCGCCCTGGAGGCCGTGCCCGGGGCCGGGCGCGATGCGAGTGCGGGAGCCGACGGGAGCGACGGGGCCTCCCGGAAAGTCCCGGGCGTGCAGGCCGTCATGGCACTGTCGGTAGAGGAGCTGGCGACGGTCCCGGAGGGGCCCGGCACGGGGGAGCCGCGGCCCGTCGCCCTGGAGGAGCCGCACAGCATCCTCTTCACGTCGGGCACCACCGGCAGGCCCAAGGCCGTCGTGCTGACGTACGGCAACCTGTGGTGGAGCGCGGTGGGCTCCGCCCTCAACCTGGGCGTCCACCGCGACGACCGGTGGCTGGCCAACCTGCCGCTGTTTCACGTGGGGGGCCTCTCCATCCTGGTGCGCAGCGTCATCTACGGGACGGCGGCGGTGGTGCACGAGAGATTCGACCCCGAGGCGGCCAACCGGGCGGTGGACGAGGAGGGCGTCACGCTGCTGTCGCTGGTGGCGACGACCCTGGCACGCATGCTGGAGGCGAGGGGGGAGCGGCGCTTCCCACCGTCGCTTCGGACAGCGCTCGTGGGCGGGGGCCCTACCCCGCCCGTGCTGCTGGAGCGCGCCCGGCGTCTTGGCATGCCCGTCGCCCCGACCTACGGCCTGACGGAGGCGGCCTCGCAGGTGACGACACTGGCCCCTTGGGAGGCCGCGCGCAAGCCGGGCTCGTCCGGGCGTCCTTTGCTGCCGACGGAGGTGCGCATCGATCGGGACGGGCGGCCGGCGGCGCCGGGGGAGATCGGGGAGATCCTGGTGCGGGGGCCCACCGTCAGCCCGGGCTGGCTGGCGGGCCCCCAGGGCCCGCTGTCGCCGCTGGTCGACGCGGACGGCTGGCTGCACACGGGCGACCTGGGCCATCTCGACGACGAGGGCTACCTTTACGTGGTGGACCGCCGCGACGACCTGATCGTCAGCGGCGGCGAGAACGTCTACCCCGCGGAGGTGGAGGCGGCGCTCTTGAGCCACCCCGCGGTGGAGGAGGCGGGCGTGGTGGGCGTGCCGGATCCGCTTTGGGGGCAGGTGCCGGTGGCGATGGTGCGGCTCAAGCCGGGCCAGGACGTCTCCCCCGAGGCGCTCGTCGCGCACTGCGAGGCGCGCCTGGCCCGTTACAAGCGGCCCCGGGTCGTGAGGATCGTGGAGGAGCCCCTCCCCCGCAACGCGGCCGGCAAGCTGCAGCGCCATCGCCTCCGGGAGCGGTGGGACGTCCTGCGGACGGCCGGGTAGGGGCTGGGGCTCGAGGGCCGGGGCTCAGGGATCGGGGATCGGCAACAGCGGCCGGCGCGCATCCGGCAGGGCGGGGCACCGCCCCGATGGAACCATGCTCGTCGCCTGAGGTCGCACGCGCACGGGAGGCGAACGCATTGGCGACACGTCTTCGGGCAGCCGTCATCGGCTACGGCAACGTGGGGCGCTACGCCGTCGAGGCGGTGCAGGAGGCGCCGGACCTGGAGCTGGCTGGCATCGTGCGCCGCGATCCGTCGGACCGGGCCGGCATCGACCCGTCCGTGGCGGTGGTGGGGCACGTCTCGGAGCTGGGGCGGGTGGACGTGGCGCTTCTGTGCGTGCCGACCCGCCAGGTGCCCGAGGTGGCCCAGCGGTACCTGGCGGCGGGCATCAACACCGTCGACTCCTACGACATCCACGGGGAGCTCGTCGATCTGCGCCGGCGCCTGGACCCGGTCGCCCGCGAGCACGGGGCGGTGGCCATCGTCTCGGCAGGCTGGGATCCGGGCACCGACTCCATGGTGCGGGCCATGCTGGAGTTCATGGCGCCGCGGGGGATCACCTACACCGACTTCGGCCCCGGGATGAGCATGGGCCACTCGGTGGCGGTGCGGGCCATCCCGGGTGTGCGCGACGCCATGTCGCTGACGGTGCCCGTCGGGCAGGGCGTGCACCGCCGCCTGGTCTACGTGGAGCTGGAGCCGGGGGCGGACCTGGAGGTCGTCACCCGGCGCATCCTGGAGGACCCCTACTTCCAGCACGACGAGACCCGGGTCATCCCGGTGCCGTCCGTCGAGGACGTGGTGGACATGGGCCACGGCGTGCGCATGGAGCGCAAGGGCGTCTCGGGGCGCACGCACAACCAGCGGTTCTTGTTCGACATGCGGATCAACAACCCGGCGCTGACCGCACAGGTGATGGTGGCCGCGGCCCGGGCGACCTTTCGCCAGCGGCCGGGGGCGTACACCATGCTCGAGGTGCCTGTCATCGACTACCTGCCGGGGGACCGGGAGGCACTGCTGCGGCGGCTGATGTGAGGGCGGGGAAGGACGGGTCGGCGTGAGCCGCGACGACACCGGGCGATGGGTCCCGGCAGCCGCGCTCCGGCGCCTCGTGCTCGCCCAAAGCGGCCTGTTGCGATGGAGCCGGGGGCAAGGCCGGCGCGGACGTCACGCCGAGGGCGCCCCGTGGCGAGAGCAGCTACGCGGCGAGGACGGCGTGCACCAAGCGGTGCGCCGCCTCGAGGCGGTCCAGCTCGATCCCGTCGCCATCGTCGAGCGCAACCATCACCTCGTGCTCCGAAACCGCGTGGCCACCTATCGTCCCGAGCACCTGGAGGCCCTGTACCGCCGCAAGCTCGTCTTCGAGTACTGGGCCAACGCCCGCTGCATCCTTCCCATCGAGGACTACCCGCTCTTCCAACCCATCCGCGAGAGATTGAGGGCCAGGCGACCCGAGCAGGAGCCCGTGCTGGAGGCGGCCATGCGCCACGTCCGGGAGCGCCTCGCAGCCGAAGGCCCGCTCCCGGCCCGGCGCCTCGAATCCGGGGACCGGGTGCCCGGCTACTGGGATCTGGATGCTGCGAAGACCAAGGCCACCTCGCAGGCGCTGGAGCATCTGTGGGAGACGGGCGAGGTGGTGGTGGCCTACCGGCCGGGAGACCAACGTCACTTCGCCCTGGCCGCCGAGTGGTTGGGACAGGTGGAGGGCGTGGATTCCTGGGAGCCCCTGCTGCACAAGTACCTGAGGGCGTACGGGGTGGCCCACACCGGTGACCTCCGGTTCGGCTGGCGCAGCTGGCCGGCCGCTGAGCGCAAGCAGGCGGCCGAACGCCTGGTGGCGCAGGGGACCCTGACGGCGGTGCGCGTCGAGGGCGTGCGGCGCACCTACTACGTGCTCTCGGAGCTCGTACCCCTGATGGCGGCACTCGCCGACGCGACCGTGGCACCCGACGTGTACCTGCTACCACCTCTCGACAACGTGCTGTGGAGCCGGGAGCGCGTGGCCGACCTGTTCGGCTTTCACTACACCTGGGAGATCTACCTCCCACCAGCCAAGCGCCGCTCCGGCCCTTACACCATGCCGGTGCTCGAGGGGGACCGCTTCATCGGGCGGCTCGACGCCAGGCTCGACCGAGGCCAAGGGGTGCTGCGGGTCCAGCGCCTGACCTTCGAGCCCGATGTAGAACCCTCGCCAGAGCGGCGGGCGCGGGTCTGGTCGGGCGTGGAGGCCCTCGCCGAAGACCTCGGGGCCACTCGCGTCGATGGGCCGATGCCATGATGACAGCCGCAGCGGTTGACGCGGACTCGGCGGTGCGTCGCTTCGGGCCGGTCGTGGCCCTCGACCACCTGACGCTGGCGCCGTGCTCCTGTCCGTGGCGAAAAGGGGAGGACAGAGGAGGCGAACCCCGATGCGACCCTATCGCTGGCCCGACTGCCCCGCCTCCGTGCACGAGGCCGTCGACGGTTTCGTCACGCTCGTGCGCGGCCTCTCCGGCGCGTCTCTGGTGGGAGTCTACCTGCACGGATCCCTGGCCATGGGCGGTTTCAACCCAGGCCGCAGCGACCTCGACCTGCTGGTCGTCACCCGGAGCGATCCCGGCGCGACCTTCCGACGGGCGTTGGCAGCGTGGCTGCTCCAACACTCGGGGCACCCGTATCCCTTCGAGGTCCACGTGCTGCAGATGGAAGACCTGCATCCCTGGCGCCACCCCGCCCCGTTCGCCTTCCACTACAGTGAGGCCTGGCGCCAGCCCACGCGGGACGCAGTCGCCCGGCTGCAGGATCCCCGGGAACTCATGCCAGCGACAGATCCGGACCTGGCCGCACACGTCACCGTGTTGCGTGCCCGCGGCGTCTGCCTCTGCGGTCAGCCCATCGATGAGGTCTTCCCCCAGGTGCCGCCGGAGGACTATCGGGACGGTCTGCTCCGGGACGTCTCCGACGCTCGGAGTACGGTCCACCTCGACCCCGTCTCGACCGTCCTCAACCTGTGCCGGGTCGGACAATACCTCGAGGATGGAGTCATCGCCAGCAAGGCGGAGGCGGGAGCGTGGGCAGCCATGGCCCTTCCCGCAGCCCACCGTTCGGTCGCGGCTTGGGCTCTGGCGGCCTATCGGGGCGACGCCGCATCAAAGCAGGCGCCGTCCGAGGTAAGGCTGGCCGCCTTCGTCCACTACATGATGGGGCGGCTCGGCCTGTCCTCCACCAGGCTTGACGAGAATCTGGCAAGAGGGAGGGAGAGGAAGATGCCCCACAGCCGCCGCTCCGCCACAACCAGGCGCCCGAAGCCGAGGACGTACTGACCCCGCTTGCTCCCGCCAAGGGGCCAGACGTCGGAGACGACCTGCCGATGATAGCTGCTGGCGTTGACGAACCAAACGTGGCCGGCTTCGACCCGCTCGACGAGGCCGCCGTGCGTCGCGATGGCCCCGCCCTCCTCGGCGATGGCGACGATGTCGCCGGGCCAGGCCTCGGCGGGCGACAGTCGGATGGCGTGGTGGGTGAAGATCTCGTGCATGGTCGCATCCGATACGACCCGCCCGTCTGGCCGCCTGAGGCGCAGCGTACCCAGGGCCTGTGCGTAGGCCCATAGGATGAGCCCTGAGCAGTCGAAGCCCCCGGGCGCCTGCCCACCCCACTCGTAGGGGTCGCCAATGCGAGAGCGGGCCGCCTCGAGCGCGCGCCACGCCTCCGGCGCGGACACGGCTCGGGTCGCCGTCCACGTGCAACCCGAGGTCGTCGTCGCCAGCCACGCCAGGGACGTCAACAGGAGGGCCCGTCTGCCGAACCGCACGGAAGCTCCTCTCACCGAGTCGGTAGCGCCACGTCGCTTCTACGCCGTCGCGGCAGCTCGTCGCCCGAGTTGTTCGCTGCCGAGGCCGACATGTACTGCCAGGACGAAATCCGCCGCAGGACCATCCGAGCCCCGCCTGGAACATGCTGCCTCGGCGGGAGGGACATGGCGGTGCAAATACCGCTGGGAAGGACGGGCATCGAGGTCAGCGCCCTGGGGATCGGCACCTGGGCGTGGGGCGAGCGTTTGTGGGGATACGGGTCCAGCTATTCGGATCCGGACCTGCAAGAGGCCTTCCGGGTGGCGCTGGCGGAGGGCATCACGCTGTTCGACACGGCCGAGATCTACGGATGGGGCCGTTCGGAGCAGCTGCTGGGGCGCTTCATCGCGGAGAGCGGCGCGACGGCCTCCGGAGATCCGGCAACCAGTGATGCCCCTCGACCCAGGGTCGTTGTGGCGACCAAGTTCATGCCGTACCCGTGGAGACTCACCCGGGCGAGCTTGCTACGGGCGCTGCGCCGAAGCCTCCAGCGGCTGGGACTGCAGCAAGTCGACCTCTACCAGGTGCACTGGCCGTTCCCGCCAGTGCCCGCCGACGCGTGGATGGACCATGGCCGACGCGGTGCAGGCTGGGCTGGTGCGGGCCGTCGGCGTCTCCAACTACGGCGCCACTCGGATGCGGCGGGCCTACGAGGCCCTCGCTCGGCGCGGTGTCGTGCTGGCCTCCAACCAGGTGGAGTACAGCCTGCTGCACCGCAAGCCTGAGCGTAACGGCGTGCTGGCGGCATGCCGGGAGCTGGGGGTCACCCTCATCGCCTACAGCCCTCTGGCCATGGGGGTGCTCACGGGGAAGTACGGGCCCGACCGGCCACCCGCGGACTTTCGGCGAGGGCGCTACGGCAGGGCGTTTTGGGCCAAGGCGGAGCCGCTGCTGACCACCCTCCGCGCGATTGCGGAAGCGCGCGGCAAGACGCCGGCGCAGGTGGCCCTCAACGGTGATCTGCAAGGGCGCCATCCCCATCCCGGGGGCCAAGAACGCCCGCCAGGCTCGCGAAAACGCCGGCGCCCTGGGATGGCGTCTCACGGACGAGGAAGTGGCGGCCCTGGATGCAGCCGCCGGGGCTGTGGATGGCGTCGGGCCAGCCCCTGCGCCTTGATGAGGGGTTACCGTGACAGGACATGCACGGCACCCGTCGAACGGGGTAGACGGGCCCGGGTCAGGGGCGGTACATTGCTTACCTGTGATGACGACACGCTGATGACGGGTCGTTGTCAAGGGTAACTCCCAGCAAGAGGCGGAGAGACCGATCCGTGGCACGGGTTGTCAGCCGTCCTGGGAACGACAGTTTGTTTGCTCTCCCTGAAGACACCAAGCCCAGGCCCCCTGTGAAATGGGCAGGAGGCAAAGGAGGGCTCATCCCGCAGTTCGAACCGCTGTTTCCCACAAAGCCTTGGGATCTGTATGTGGAACCGTTTGTGGGGGGCGGCGCGGTCTTCTTCCACCTGTTGCCCCGTCGCGCTGTGCTCGTCGACAACAACGAGGAGCTCATCAACTTCTACAGGGTGGTCCGGGACAACCTGGAGGAGCTCCTCGTGGATTTGCGGAAGCATGAGAACACCGCCGAGTACTACTATCGCATACGGGCCCTGAAGCCCGAGGAACTGACGCCCGTGGAGCGTGCCTCCCGCTTCCTTTACCTCAACAAGACCGGCTACAACGGGCTGTGGCGCGTCAACGGCAAGGGCCAGCACAACGTGCCGTTCGGCCGGTACAAGAATCCGAAGATAGTGGACGAACCGAATCTACGCCAAGTGAGCAGAGCCCTGGCTCAGGCGGAGATCATCCTGGGGGACTTCAGCCTAGTCCTCGACTACGCCCGGCCCGGCACCTTCGTTTACCTGGATCCCCCTTATCACCCCCTGTCGGAGACAGCGCGGTTTACCAGCTACACCCGGGAGGGCTTCGACGAAAACGATCAGAGACGCCTGGCTGACGTGTTCCGACAGCTCGACCGGATGGGCTGTCTGGTCATGTTGAGCAACTCGGACACCCCCTTCATTCGGGACCTGTACGCTACGTACGACATCCAGGTCGTCTACGCCAAGCGTGCCATCAATTGCCGCGGCGACGGGCGAGGCCCCATCACGGAGCTGGTAATCCGCAACTACGCGTGACGGGAGGTGCGTAGTTGTCCCCCGGCGGTAGAAACACTCGGTCCGGCCGCATTTGGGAGACGGTCATACGGCCCGTTCTCGACGCGCATTACGCCGGCAGATATGGAGAGCAAGTCGCCGTGGGGTTGAAGCTTACGGGCGAGCCATATCTGGCCGACTTCGTCGTCTACGAGCCTTCGGGCGATATCATCGTAAGCGCGAAATGGCAGCAGACGCCGGGTACTGCAGAGGACAAGATCCTCTGGGACATCGCCAACTTGATCGCAATCGTGCGGCAGTCTGGCCAATACCGCAAAGCCTACGTCGTGCTCGGGGGCAACGGGTTTTCGAACGCGATGCGGACCTTCCTCTTGCAACAAGGACACCGCGGGGTCCTTCAGGACGGCCACTTGGTCGAGGTGGTTTCGCTGGAGGACTTCCTCGCCCGAGCCAATCAGGGGCGGGTGTGACCCCGCGCCCATCCGTCCACGCACACTGAGCCGTAGCGGTGGTGGCCCCGAGAGGACTCGAACCTCCGACACGCGGTTTAGGAAGCGCATCAGCACGACAGAATCAGGGTTTACGCTAGCGCGGACCACCTCACTACGCCAACAACGTCACTCAGCAGGTTGCCTGCCAAAGCCGCATGATGACGCTGCTAGAGACGGTTCGGCTACTTTCAAGCGCGCCACTGACTAGCGAACTGCGGGGCCTTTGCCTTGGTCGGGAGGAGGTTGGGAGGCAGAAAACCACTGACATGGCGCGGTTTGTGCCTGCCGATTTGACGGAAGATGAAAGTTGCGTCGAACCCCTAGACTCAACCCCTTAACCCTGTTACGCTGGTATCGGCCACGGAGAGCCGTCATATCTCCGGCGCGGTGGCTGGTCGGGCGTCCGGGGCCTGCCAGACCGCTAGAGTAGCCCACCGCCCACGGCGAAAGCCGGCACAGGGTGGTGGGCTTTGCTTGTTGGGAGGTGGCACCCGCTGTGGAATTCCTGACCATAAGCGAAACAGCACACTTTCTCGGGATCGACCGCAGCACCGCCTACCTCAAGGTCAAGCAGAAGCAGATACCCGTCATTCCGCTGCCGTCCAACTGGCGTTGAACAGCTCGTAGCGACAATTCAAGGTGACAAAGAGCGACATGACGGGATCTATAAGGGCTGAGGTGGACAAAGCGGTTGTATCTACGCCGTTTTTCGGGTGGGCGTCACAATCTTCAGGTAGTGGGGCGGTCGGTCGACCTTCAGGGCCTGAAACAGCGCCTTCTGCTCTTCGGTGAGGGGGCGGACCTGCCAGACCTCGCCGTGGGCGGTGGCGTGGCGGCCCACGTCGATGGGGGCGACCAGATCCCGCATCTGTCGCCAGGTCTGGCCCGTCTCGTTCTCGGCCACCCGGATCATGAGGAGGGCCAGCCAGCACAGCAGCACGTGGGACCGGATGCGGTCGTCGAGCCGGTGGTACATCGGCCGGACGTCGACCGTGTGCTTCAGGTCCCGGTGCACCCGTTCCACCTGCCAGAGTTGCTTGTAGCCGTAGACCAGGTCTTCGGCGGGCAAAAAGTCGTCGGAGCTGCTGATCACAAACTTCCCGTCGAGGGCGGCTTCTCGGCGAACCTTGGCCGCGTCGATGACCAGTCGCGCGCCCCCGCGTCTGGCGCAGGTAGCGGCCGAAGGTCTCGTGGGCCCGCAGCTCGCAGGCTGCCTTGGTATGCGCCTCGCCCTGCTTCTGTTTGAGCGCTTCGAGCCGCTGGCGAAGCTCGGCCAGGATGGACTCCCGCTTCTGGCGGTCCCGCTCGGCCTCCTCGGGGTTGCGGACGATGACGAAGCGCCGGCGGGCGGCGCTATCCCCTCCGACCACGACCTCCTTGATCTCCAGCCCGTCGGGAAGCCTGCGGTACTTGCCGCCCCGGCGCAGCGCCTCCGCGGGCACCCCCTGGGGGCCCACCCGCAACTTCTCCCCGATGATGTAGTGATCGCCGGCGCCCTGCAGGATGCGGCGGTTCGCCTCGGAGTTGAAGCCCGTGTCCAACACCACGACCACCCGGTTGAGCTTCCAGCCGTTGAGATCCCGTTTGACCTCGGCCACGACGTTCTGGTCGCCGGTGTTGCCGGGCCAGACCCAGCAGCGGACCGGGATGCCGTCCCGGGTCACGGCCAAGCCGATGACCACCTGGGCCATCTTCGGATGATCATCGGCGCTGTGCCCCCAGCGGCGCAACCCGTCGGCGTCCTCGCCCTCAATTTCGAAGTACGCCGTCGTCGTATCGAAGAAGATGACGTCCACTTCGAGGTTGAAGAGGTTGGCCAGCGTCCAGAAGACCTCGCGCTGGATCGCCTCGGCAGCCTCCAGCAGAAAGTCCATGGCCCGGTAGAGCTGGTGGACTTCCACCGCGGGCAGCTGGTCGATGTAGACGTCCTGCGCCACCCACTTCTCGATGGCCAGCTTGCTGGACGGCGCCAGGGCCCGGTTGGCCACCATGGCGAAGAGGAGCCGCTCGATGGGGGTCTGGTAGTGGCACGCTTCGAGCAGGCGCTGCAAGGTCTTCTGGATGCCCAGCCGCCGCCACAGCCCGTCCAGAAGCCACGTCCCGCCCAGCTTCAGGGAGCCCAGGTACCGAAAGGGCCACTCCATGCCGAGATCCTTCTGCAGTTGGGCCTGCTCGTCGGGGGCAGGAACCGGGCGATGCTGCGCACCAGGCGGCGCAGCGCGTCCAGGTCGAGCTGGTCGACCCGGCCGAAGGTGTACAGCACCTGGGCCCGGGGCTGTCCAGTCTTGGGGTCCCGGACGTTATGGGCAAGCTGGGCGTATTGGATGCCCTTGGAAGTGACGGTGCGCACGTACATCGTGCCTACATCGTAACTCGTTTACCACGCTGTGTCAATAGCTACATCTTTTGTGGTTGTGTCTACGCGCATCCGCGTTTTTCTACGGGGAATGGCCCGCAAACCCGCTTCGCACCGTGCGGGTGGGGGCGGGTTGTGGCCACTTACTGTACAACGCCAGTCCAAAGGACCTCGGTACCCCAAGTACGGTGTGCTGAAGGACTGGCTCGGGCAGCAGATCCAGGACGGCAAGGCGATGGCCCCCAATCTCCTCGGCGTTCTCCCCAGGTTCGTTGAGGGGCTGACAGGGCTGTCCTGGGGAAGCATCTACACGGTGCTCCTCTTGTGGACCAACGGCTGTCTCCCCTACTTGACGGAGGATGGCCGACTCCGGGTTGTCGGCCCACCGCACCAGGCGAGGCTTGTTGCCTTCTATGAGGAGGTCCTGAACCGCCCCAGCGTGGCCGAGGACATGCGGAAGACCCTTCAGGCCGTCTCCGAGCGGTTTCCCACCTACCAGCAGCTATTCGCCAAGGCGAAGGGGGCAAGCTAAATGGGCGCGGGTGGTGCGGCAGTCGCCGGAAGCGTGGGGAACGCGCTGGCGAACTTTCTCAACCTACAACAGCAGCGGGCGCTCATGCAGGGGCGACAATCGGGTGTGGCAGGGGAAGGCACACCGCCCATTACGCCCGGAACGGGCGCGGCCTTTGAGGCCGTGGCACGGATCCTGGGCCTTCCTATCCCAGAGGGCGGGATGCCTGACTTCCCTGTGGCATGGGGTTCGCCTCTCATCAGTGCCGGGGCGTCACTTCTGCGGGCCGGTGCAACGCCGCCGGCGACCGGCGATGGGGGAGACACAGCAACTGGCGTAACGGGAGGGATGCTTGATCTCCTAAGCCGGTGGATCGCTGGTGAGCAGGTCGACATTTCTCAGCTCCAGGGGATCTCGCCGGGTCTTGCGACCGAGGCGATACGCCAGCGAGGAACACCGAGGGCAGTCGGCCAGCCTGCCTCGCCGTCTGGTGTGACGATGGATACGCTTCAGACGCTCATCGAGTTTGTTCGGAGCGGCGGCACAGCTCCTTTGGCCGGCGAGGGGTTGATCCCCACCTCCGTTGCGACCGACGTGCTCCAGCGGGTGACCGGAGAGCCACCTGTGATGGCGCAGACCACGCCCGAGCAGCAACAGCGCCTCGGGCTACCTGAGCGCGTGCCGTGGGAAGTGCGGCAGCAAGCCGAAAGCATCATTCCCACGCCACCACCCGAATCGGATCTCTTGGGCTACCCCGACGAGTTGGTTCCTATCATCCCCAGCCTGGCAGGACGGAAGGGAACCATCGACGATATTAAGAAGGCGACAGACCTCGCACTAAACTTGGTGAGTCTCGGGGCTAAACGGAGTGAACAGGAACGGGTCGCCAGGGAGACGGCTGTCAAGTTCGCCGAATGGGAAGGGCGCTTTGTTGACCCGGTGGAACTGGAGGCGTTCCTGAAGGAAAACTACCCGAACGCACGCTTTTTCATCCCGAAGCCGCTAGAGGTTGGCCCTTACGCAGGCAAGATCGACTTCGAGGCATTTAAGACCCAAAACCAGGCGCTTGCGGAAATTGCCCGCACTGCCGCTGAAACAGGATTGATAAACACCCGCATCCGGGGTGAAGAGTTGCAAAACCAGCTTCGGCAGCTCGACATTGATACCTACATGCCTCGCTTCAACGCCGAAATGGATCGCATGGCCGCGGCCACAGGGCTTGACCGAGTTCGGGCCAGGGAAATCGAAACGCTTTTGCCGACACGCCTGGCGCTATCACAAGCCGAACTGAAAGAGTTACAACAGCGAATCGAGCAGGGCGAAAAGCTTGGGCCGCTCATGCTGGAAAAGTACCGGACGGATATTGAGCGGGCAAAGCAGGAGGGCCGGATCAGCAAGGCCGAGGCTGACTACCTGGAGCGGGTTGCCACTTTTCGGGCGGGGCTGATGGAGGTTGAGTTTCAGCGCGCACAGGCAGAGATGGATCCGGTCAATCTCCAACTTTGGTGGGCGATGCTCGGCTTGCCGGGCGATCCTCCTGCCGGGCTGAAGCTCAGGAACTTTCAGGTTGACCGGTTCCTTGATGCTGTCCGGGCAAGACGCGGGACTGTCGTTAAGGCGAAAACGCTGTTTCAGGCAGCGGGTATCGACACGAAGGACCTCCCCAAAGAGGTACTGGAAGCCGACGTACAAATCGACAGCGCCGGTGAGCTTGCAAGCACGCTTGACCGGCTCTCCGGCATACGGCTTGCCCCCATCGAAACGTCCCTCGACCTGCTGGCCGCACTGATTACGGCCTACACACCATCCACAACCGACGACCTGCTCCTCCTCTTGTTCACGAAGGATAATCCCAACCTGGCGGCGCAGGTGATGGGGTCGAGGGTTGACCGGCTTCCACCCGATATTCAGGCGCTGGCACGGTCGCTTCTGGAGTTCGCCACCGGAGAATTGCAGGGCGCGATCCCGAACCTGAAGCTGCCCCAGCAAAAACCGCCGACTGCGGCGTCGAACCCACCGGCTGCAAGGCAACAGCCGTCCGCCGAGCGAAACGACGCTAACTGGTCCGAAGTAGACGCCCTGGAGATCCTGGACCGCTTCGGTGGCAACGTGGAGAAGGCCGTATCGTGGGCGCGAACCGAGCTTCCGAAGCAAGGCTGGACGCAGGAGCAGGTCAGCCAGGTGATCGAGGCCATTCGGCGACTCGGTGAGAAGGGCGGGAAGTAACATGGCAAAGGTGCCACCGAAGCCCATTCTGCCTCCTAAGGAAGAGCAGGACACCCCGCCACCCCGACCGATCCTCCCAGGGACGACCGGCGAGGCTCCGCCCCCGCCGCCACGCCTGGCGGAGCCTACGGTGGAACTGACTGTGGCCATGCTTCAGGACCGCCCTGCTGCCACAGCGGTGCAGGGCGAGGGGTGGTTTAACCGGCTTTTCGACCTCCTGGCTCGAACAAGTTACGCCGGAGCCAACGCCCTACAAGCCATCGTGCAGGGCCGGTTGGCGGACGTGCCGGAGGCATACCGCAAGGGGCTTACCGGCGAGGTGAAAGGGGCAGGCCGGGATGTGGCCGCTGCCCTGGGGCTGTCTACAGAAGGCCCGACGCTTCAGATTCCCGGCCTGACTCAGACCACCTTCTCATTGGTGCCTTACGCACCAGCAGGCCCCAACCCGTGGCTCCCCCAGCCGCCTGCGCCACCGGCTACGGAACAAGCGGGCCTGCCTGTGGAGGTCTCGCCTGCCGGTGCGGTCGGGCTTGCGATCGACCTCCTGAATCCCTTCGACCCGCTGAACTGGGGCCTTCAGGTCGGCAAGCTGGGCCGGGCGGGGCGAATTGCGGAGGCAATTACGTCTGCTGAGCAGGCGGGCATTCTTGAAGCTGGAAGCAAGCTGGCCCGACAGGCCGAGGCCCTGCAAGCGGCGGGGCGCTCGACGGAATTGGGGCGGACGGTGGCTGAACAGGCCGCCCGACGGCAGCGCAACATCCTCAACGTCACGCTGCCAGGCCTAGGAGCCGTGGGGCCGTCCGACCTTCCTGGGGCTGCCGGGCGGCTGGCGGCCCGAGTGCAGGAGCCGTTTTTCCGGTTGCTGGACACGGGACGTGAGTGGCTGCTGTCGCAGAGGCCGATCCAGGACCTGATCGGGCTTGTCTCCACCGCCCCCCTCACTCCTGCTAAGAAGGCCGAACGCATCCTGCAGGAACGAGACAGGGTTGCCCGTTACCTAGTCTGGAAGGCCCAACTGGAGAAAAAGCAGCTTTCCGACGAAATCGCCGACCTTGCGGAACAGCTTGGGGTGGAGCAGGACGCTATCAAGAAACAAATCACCGAGGCAGCACAACGCATTCAGGCGACAGAGGGACTTCAGCCAGAGGTTGCCGAAATCGCCCGGCGCGTTCAGACTCGGCAACCTGAGCGGCTGAGAGCCGAACAGGCTCTTGGAGTGCCCACGCCCGAGTTTCAGTCCCAGCGTATTCGCTACCTACACCGCGAACCGACCGAGGAGTTTCGGGCCTGGCTCGACCAGCAGCGCAGCCAACGACAGCCCTTTGGCCGCCGGGGCGACGTGTCGCTGCTGGCAGGGCCACAGGTGGGCAGAGTTATTGAACCCGAGGCGACCATCGCCGAAATCAACAAGGCCGCCCTCGAAGGGCGCACAGCCTGGGCACCTACAGGGAGTTGGACGACCTACACCATACGGCAGGGCGATACCCTGAGCGAAATCGCCCAAAAGACGGGCACCACCGTTGAGGAACTGGCGAAGCGCAACGGAATCGAAAACCCCGACGTTCTCCGGGTCGGGCAGCGCATTGAAGTGCCGGAGATGGGGATTCGCATTACGAAGGAGCCACAAGCCAATCCGGCGCTGCCCAAGATACCCATCTTCACGGAGGACCCTGCTGTTATCGAGCTTGCGAGGGAGATCGACTTCATCCGCACTACCACCAGCGCCGAGGCACTGGACCGCGTTATCCAACGAGGGCTGGAGGAGGGGTGGGTCGTCGAGGCCCCGAAGGGGCGGGAATTGCCGCCGGGCTGGCAGCGCGTTGACCTGCCCCGCTTTGCGGGCAAGCTTGAAGGGTATGCCTTTCCTAGCGACGCGGCCGACGTGCTGAAAGCCTACATGCGAAAATGGGAAGACACGGAGGGGCGCAACGCGCTCCTACGGGCGATGGGAGCCTTCAACAACTGGTGGCGCAACCAGACGCTTTTCCCTATCCCGGCTTACCACGCCCGCAACTTCCTTACGGGACTGTGGAAGAACTACCTTGCTGATATGAACCCGCTCACTTACCGCGACGGGATTGTTTTTGCGGAAATCCGGGGCGGATTATCCCAGCCGGAAAGCCTACGCTTTGTCGCTGCCAACGGCAAGGTGTGGACGGGAGCCGAAGTGCTGGACGAATACATGAAGCAGGGCCTGGGGACTGGCTTCATGGAGCAGTTTGACCAGCGATTCGCTACAAGCAGTT